>JANWKR010000011.1 GCA_025451275.1 Steroidobacteraceae bacterium | reverse complement strand
GTCGCTGCGGCGGCCGGGCTGCGCGCCCAGCTGACGCGGCACATCGCCAATTCCGGGCAGCTCGCGAGCCGCGCGGCCCAGCGCGCGCAGTGGAGTAATGCGCGCCAGGCGGCACTAAACCGCGTGTACCAGCGCATCGTGTCGGCCGGCGGCTCGGGCCTCGCCATCAACGGCACCCAGGTGGTCGCGACCCGCTCGCTCGCCGAACTCGAGTCGGCCATCAACGCGGTGCGCGGCAACGTCGCGACGGCACGCGTGATCGCGAAGCGCGAACGCGACTTCATGGCGCTGCTGGACGCACACCAGTCGGAATTCCTGGCCTCGCCCGGCGCCGCCTGGCTGAGCCTGGTGCGACAGGATTTCCAGGAGGCCGTGCAGCAACGCGTGCAGACCGAGCGCTACGACGCCCAGAGCGCCGCGGAGTGGCATTCCCTGGTCGAGGACAGCGCCGCCCTGGTGGTGGGCGTGCAGGAGCAGCTGCAGAAGCCGGCGCGCGCCGGGCTGGAGCGCGCCGCGCAGCACGCCGCCAGCGCCGCCGAGGCGGCGGAGCACACGCTGCGCAACACCGCCGCCGAGGTGCTCGGCCTGCTGCTGCTGGTATCGGTACTGCTGGTGGTGAGCATCAGCCTGCCGGTGCGGCGCCTGACCGTCGCCACGCGGCTGCTGGCCGGCGGCGACCGCAGTGCGCGCGCCCCGCGTGGCGGCTCGGGCGAGATCGACGAGCTGGCCGAGTCCTTCAACACCATGGCCGCGCGCATCGCCACCGTGGAGGCCGAGCTGCGCGCCCACCAGGCCGAGCTCGAGCAGCACGTCGCCCAGCGTACGCGCCAGCTGCACTACCTGGCGCACCACGATCCGCTCACGCAGCTGCCCAACCGCCGCAAACTGGCGGCGCACCTGGAAAGCGCGCTGGCGCGCGCCGGGCGCGAGCAGCGCGTGGCGCTGCTGTTCGTCGACGTCGACAATTTCAAGTCGATCAACGACACCCTCGGGCACAGCTTCGGCGACCGTGTGCTGCAGCACATCGCCGAGCGGCTGCGCGCCGCCGCTGGCGCCCACGGCCTGCTGGCGCGTCTCGGTGGCGACGAGTTCACGTTGCTGCTCGAGAACGTGCAGTCGGCCGAGCAGGTCGAAGCGCACGCCGCGCAGGTCGTAGATACCCTACAGCAGCCGCTGATCGTCGACGGCCGCGTGCTCACCACCAGCGCCAGCGTCGGCGCCAGCCTCTATCCCGACCACGCCGCCGACGCCGAAGGCTTGCTGCGCGCGGCCGACGTGGCGCTGTTCCGTGCCAAGGAGCTGGGTCGCAACCGCTTTACGCTCTACAGCGCACCGCTCTACGACGCCGCCGCGCAGCGCTTCCGCCTGGAACAGTCGCTGCGCCGCGCCGTGGAGGGCGGTGAGCTGATGCTGATGTACCAGCCGCAGCTGTCGCTGCACACGTTCGAGGCGACGCACATGGAGGCGCTGCTGCGCTGGCGCAAGCCCGATGGTCGCATCGCCACGGCACAGGAGTTCGTGCACGTCGCCGAGAAGACCGGCCTGATCCACGAACTGACCGACTGGATCCTGCAGTCCGCGGCACAGGCCGCGGCGGCCTGGCGCGCCCAAGGCTGGCCGCGCGCCAGCGTCGCAATCAACGTCTCACCGCCGCAGTTCTTCGAGAGCGACTTCGTCGAGCACGTGGCGCGCACGCTTGAGGTCACACGCCTGCCTGCGAGTGCGCTCGAACTCGAGATCACCGAAACCGTGTTCCAGACCGGGCCCGCCATCGTCGAGTCGCTGCGGCGGCTGCGCGCCATCGGCGTCGCCATCGCGCTCGATGACTTCGGCATCGGCTACTCCTCGCTCACCTCGCTCGAGCAGCTGCCGATCACCCGCGTCAAGCTCGACCGTCTCCTGATCTCCGGCGTGGACAGCAACCCGCGCTCGGCGGCCATCGTGCGCTCCATCGTTGCGCTGTGTCATGGCCTGGGACTGCAGGTGGTGGCCGAGGGGGTCGAGCGCGCCACGCAGCTCGAGTTCCTGTCGCATTGCGGTCCGATCGGGGTGCAGGGCTTTTTACTCGCGCAGCCGGTCGAGGCCGCCGCGGTGCCCGCCGAGGCGCAGGCGGCCGCGGGCCGTGCCCGCGAGGCGCTCGAATCTGCGCAGCGCACGCCACGCGACAGCGGCGAGGCCCTGGTGTTCGCCACCGGGCCCCGTCGTCGACTGACCTGACACGCGGCGCAAGCGTGTGCTGAGCGCCACGGCGCGCTGCAGCGTCGCCGCACACCAACACAGGGGTGTCTCCGTACGCGGCGCCGGCTGACTTGCTAGACTTTGGGGCGTGCTGCTCACGGACCAGAATATCTACCACTTCCGCGAGGGCACGTTCTTCCGGGCGTACGAGAAGCTGGGCGCGCATCCGCAGGGCGCGGCGGATGCCCGCGGCGGCGCCGGCACGCACTTCGCGGTCTGGGCGCCGAACGCCAGCGCGGTCTCCGTGGTCGGCGACTTCAACGGCTGGCAGCGCGGCCGCCATGCCCTCGCACCGCGCGGCGACTCCTCGGGCATCTGGGAAGGCACGCTGCCCGGCGTCGGCCCGGGCGCGCTCTACAAGTACCACGTGGTGTCGCGTAAGGCGGGCTTTGCGGTCGACAAGGCCGACCCGTACGCATTCCGCGCCGAGGTGCCGCCGCGTACCGCGTCCGTGGTCTGGGACCTGGCCTATGACTGGCACGACACCGAGTGGATGGCGCAGCGCGCCCGCGCCAACTCCCTGGCCGCACCCTGGTCGATCTACGAGCTGCACCTCGGCTCGTGGCGACGCAGTCCCGCGGGGGCGGAGCGGCTCGGTTACCGCGAGCTCGCGCATGCCGTCGCCGACTACGTCACCGACATGGGGTTCACGCACGTCGAGCTGATGCCGGTGATGGAGCATCCGTTCTACGGCTCGTGGGGCTACCAGGTGACCGGCTACTTCGCGCCCACCTCGCGCTACGGCACGCCGCAGGACTTCATGTACTTCGTGGATCACCTGCATCAGCGCGGCCTCGGCGTGATCCTCGACTGGGTGCCGTCACACTTCCCGACCGACGAGCACGGCCTGGCGCGCTTCGACGGCACCTACCTGTATGAGCACGCTGATCCGCGCCAGGGTTTTCACCCGGAGTGGAGCAGCTCGATCTTCAACTACGGACGCGCCGAGGTACGCAACTTCCTCGCCAGCAGCGCGCTGTTCTGGCTCGACCGCTACCACATTGACGCGCTGCGCGTGGACGCGGTGGCATCGCTCCTGTACCTCGATTACGGCCGCCGCGCGGGTGAGTGGATCCCCAACCGCTTCGGCGGGCACGAGAATCTCGAGGCGGTCGAGTTCGTCAAGCAGCTCAACCTCGCCGTGTACCGCGACCACGCCGATACCCAGACCATCGCCGAGGAATCGACCGCGTGGCCGATGGTGTCGCGTCCCACCTACCTCGGCGGCCTGGGCTTCGGGCTGAAGTGGAACATGGGCTGGATGCACGACACGCTCAAGTACTTCCAGCTCGACCCGGTGCATCGCAAGTATCACCACAGCCGCCTCACCTTCAGCCTCTGGTATGCCTTCACCGAGAACTTCGTGCTGCCGCTGTCGCACGACGAGGTGGTGCACGGCAAGGGCTCGCTCATCGGCCGCATGCCCGGTGACGAGTGGCGGCAGTTCGCGGGCCTGCGGCTGCTGTTCGGCTACATGTGGACGCACCCCGGCAAGAAGCTGCTGTTCATGGGCGGGGAGTTCGCGCAACGCCGCGAATGGCAGCACGACGAGAGCCTGGAGTGGCACGTGCTCGCCCACCCGCTGCACGCCGGCGTGCAGCGCTGGGTGCGCGATCTGAACCGCCTGTACCGCAGCACCCCGGCGCTGCACGAGCTCGACTTCAGCGAGGCCGGCTTTCAGTGGGTCGACTGCGATGACGCCGACCTGAGCGTCATCTCCTACCTGCGCAAGAGCGCCGCCGGCGAGCCGGTGCTGGTGGTCTGCAACTTCACGCCGGTACCGCGCGAGCGCTACCGTCTGGGCGTGCCGCGCGGCGGCCACTGGCGCGAACGCCTCAACAGCGACGCGGCCGACTACGGCGGCAGTGGCCAGGGCAACCTCGGCGGCCTGGATGCCCTCGCCAGCGCGGCGCACGGCCACCCCCATTCGCTCGAGGTGCGCCTGCCGCCGCTGGCGGTTGTGGTGCTGACGCCCGACTAGGCGCGAGCAGCATGGCCGCACGACGCAAACAGGCCGCCGGAGGCGATCCGCTGTGGTTCAAGGATGCCGTCATCTACGAAGTGCACGTGCGCGCCTTCTTCGACGGCAATGGCGACGGTTGCGGCGACTTTTCGGGCCTCACGAAGAAGCTGGAGTACATCCAGGACCTGGGCGTCAACACTATCTGGCTGCTGCCCTTCTACCCCTCGCCGGGGCGGGACGACGGCTACGACATCGCCGACTATCACAACATCCACCCGCAGTACGGTACGCGCGCCGAGTTCCGCGCCTTCGTGCGGGAGGCGCACCGCCGCAACCTGCGCGTGATCACCGAGCTGGTGCTTAATCACACCTCGGACGCGCACCCGTGGTTCCAGGCTGCACGCCGCGCGGCGCCCGCCTCGCTCAAGCGCGGTTACTACGTGTGGAGCGACACGCCCGACAAGTACGCCGGCACGCGCATCATCTTCCGCGACACCGAGAACTCCAACTGGGCCTGGGACACCGTTGCCAAGGCCTACTACTGGCATCGTTTCTTCAGCCATCAGCCGGATCTCAACTTCGACAACCCGCACGTGCTGCGCGCGCTGCTGCGCGTCATGAAGTTCTGGCTGCAGATGGGCGTCGACGGCTTCCGGCTGGATGCCATCCCCTACCTGGTGGAGCGCGAAGGCACCAGCAACGAGAACCTGCGCGAGACGCACGAGATCATCCGCGTCATCCGCCGCACCATCAGCGAGCATTATCCGGACCGGATGCTGCTGGCCGAGGCCAACCAGTGGCCCGAGGACGTGCGCGACTACTTCGGCGATGGGCGTGATGAGTGCCAGATGGCCTATCACTTCCCGCTCATGCCACGCATGTACATGGCCATCGCGCAGGAAGACCGCCATCCGATCGTCGAGATCATGGAGCAGACGCCGGACATTCCCGATACCTGCCAGTGGGCGATCTTCCTGCGTAACCACGACGAGCTGACGCTCGAGATGGTCACCAGCCGCGAGCGCGACTACATGTACCAGGCCTACGCCGCCGATGGCCGCGCGCGCCTCAACCTCGGCATCCGGCGCCGCCTCGCACCGCTGCTCGACAACGACCTCGAACGCATCAAGCTGATGAACAGCCTGCTGCTGTCGATGCCGGGCGCGCCGATCATCTACTACGGTGACGAGATCGGCATGGGCGACAACTTCTTCCTCGGCGATCGCAACGGCCTGCGCACGCCGATGCAGTGGAGCCCGGACCGCAATGCCGGTTTCTCCCGCGCCGACCCACAGCAGCTGTACCTGCCCCCGATCATGGATCCGGTGTACGGCTACCAGGCGGTGAACGTCGAGTCCCAGGCGCGCGACCGTTCCTCGCTCCTCAACTGGATGAAGCGCCTGCTGCTGGTGCGCCGCGGCTCGCAGGCCTTCGGCCGCGGCACGCTGCGCTTCATCCGTCCGGGCAACCGTCGCGTACTGGTCTACCTGCGCGAGTACCAGGACGACACCATCCTGTGCGTCGCGAACCTGTCGCGCTCGGCGCAGCCGGTGGAGCTGGATCTCGCCGCCCACAAGGGCGCAGTCCCGATCGAGCTGCTCGGGCGCACGCCGTTCCCGCCGATCGGCGAATTGCCCTACCTGCTCACCCTGCCCGGCTATGCCTTCTACTGGTTTCGGCTCAGCCGCGAGGCGGAGGCCCCTCGCTGGCACGATGAGCGCGCGGCACGCGAGGATCTGCCGGTGCTGGTGCTGGTCGACGGCTGGCACAGCTTCTTCCCCGAGCGCGTGGCGCCGTGGCGCCAGAGCGCGGCCGCAGCGCTGCGCGCGCAGCTCGAGGGCCGCGTGGTGCCGGCCTTCATCGCCAGCCAGCGCTGGGCGGCAGCCACCCTGGTGGCGCCGCCCGAGCCGGCCGCACTCGGCGCCGGCAGCGCCGGCGCCCGGCTCGTCGACGCCGTCACCCCGCCGGAGCTGTCGCGCTGGCTGACCGCGATCTTCGAGATCCGCAGCGGCACCCAGGCCGGGCACTACTTCGTGCCGCTGGCGACCGCCTTCGAGGACACCGACGAGGCGCGCTGGCGCCGGCTGCAGCCGGCGGCCCTCGCGCGCGTGCGCCAGCACGCCGCCGTCGGCGTGCTGGCGGATGCCGCCGCCGACGAGGACTTCTGCCGCGCTCTGGTTGAGGTCATCGGCGAGTCGCGCACGCTGCCGGCGGCGCACGGCAGCCTGTGCTGCTGCCCGACGCAGGCGTTCGCGGACCTGCACCCGGGCAGTGTGTGGCGCGAGCAGCCCGTGAGTCTGGTCGGCACGCAGGGCGGCAATACGACTGCGCGCATCGGCGACGCCTTCCTGCTCAAGCTCTGCCGCCGGCTGCACGAGGGCATCAATCCCGGTGTGGAAATCGGTCGCTACCTCACGGAAGTGGCGCACTTTCCCAATGCCGTGCCGCTGGCCGGGTACATCGAGTACCGCCGGGCGGACGGCGCGATCAGCACCCTGGCACTGCTGCAGGCCTATATCGGTAACCAGGGTGACGGCTGGGACTACACCGTCAACCACCTGGTGCGCTTCCTCGGCGACCTGACCCGCGCGCCGCTGCCCGAGGATGCCCACGGCCTGTACCTGGCGCTGGTCAAGAAACTCGCCACGCGCACCGCGCAGCTGCACGCCGCCCTCGCCGCCAACAGCGAGCCGGATTTCGCGCCCGAGCCGGTCAGCAGCCGGGACCTGCAGGAGTGGGCGCAGGAGGGGCGCGCTGCCATTGCCACGGCGCTGGACCTGGTGGTGGAGCGCGCGGCGACGCTGCCCGCCGCCGATGCGGCGGACCTGTTGGCGCAACGCAGCAGACTGCTGCGCCGCAGCCCCGTGGTCGCCGCCGGTGAGCGTGGCTGGAAGTTCCGCTGTCACGGCGACTATCACCTGCGGCGCGTGCTGCTGAAGCGCAACGACTTCATCATCACCGACTTCGAGGGCTCAGCCGAACAGAGCGTCGCGCAGCGGCGACGCAAGCGCTCGCCACTGCGTGACGTGGCGCGCATGCTGCGCTCGTTTGCATACGCACGCCGGATGGCGTTACAACAGTGGTCGCTCAACTCGCGGGACCAGCTGGAGCGCTGGGACCCGCAGCTCGATGAGTGGGAGCGGCAGACGCGCGAGATGTTCGTGTCGACGTACGACGCGGTCGCGCGGACGGCCGGCAGCTTCGGGGTGCCGGCGCTCGACAACCCGCTGCTGCTGGAGTTCGAGCTGGAAGCGGCGTGCACCGATTTGCGGCGCGCGCTGCTCGAGCGCCCCGAATGGGCGGCGCTGGTGCTGAAGAGCGTGCGCGCGCTCGCCGGCTGAAGACGCGCAGCGCGCCGCGGGGAGCAGGCACGGAGGAGCACACAGGACATGGAGTCGAAGGTCCGGCGTCGCCATCGAATGCCGTTCGGAGCGGAGCTCACCGCCACGGGCGAGGTGCGCTTCCGGTTGTGGGCGCCGGCGGCGCGCCGCGTCGAGGTGCTGCTGGCGGACGAGCCGGTGCAGGCGCTGGCCATGGAGGCGCTGCCGGGCGGCTGGTTCGCCCTGAGCACGGACGCGGCGCGCACGGGCAGCCGGTACCGCTTCCGCATCGACGGCCAGCACGAGGTGGCCGATCCCGCCTCGCGCTGGAACCCCCAGGGCGTGCATGGCGCGAGCGCCGTGGTAGACCCCGCGGCCTACCCCTGGGACGACGCTGACTGGCAGGCGCCGCCCTGGCACGGCGCGGTGATCTACGAGCTGCACGTCGGCACCTTCAGCGCCGCGGGCACGTACGCCGGTGTCATTGCGCACCTGCCGCACCTGGTGCGTCTGGGCGTGACCGCCATCGAGCTGATGCCGCTCGCCGCCTTTCCCGGGCAGCGCGGCTGGGGCTACGACGGGGTGCTGCCCTACGCCCCGCACGCCGCCTATGGCACGCCCGCCGAGCTCAAGACGCTCATCGCCGTCGCGCACGGCCACGGGCTCGCGGTGCTGCTCGACGTCGTCTACAACCACTTCGGTCCGGAGGGCAATTACCTGCACCTGTACGCGCCGCAGTTCTTCAACGCGGCACGCACGACGCCGTGGGGCGCGGCCATCAACTTCGACGGCCCGGACAGCCGCCCGGTGCGCGACTTCTTCATCCATAACGCGCTCTACTGGCTCGAGGAGTACCACTGCGACGGGCTGCGGCTCGATGCCGTGCACGCCATCCACGACGACAGCGAGCCGCACATCGTCAACGAGCTCGCGCACGCGGCGCGCTCGGGCCCGGGCCGCGAGCGCACGCTCTATCTCACCATCGAAAACTTCGACACGGCACCCCGCTTCCTCGGCGCCCCGGGGGCCCCGCTGACCTGCGACGCGCAGTGGAACGACGACCTGCACCACTGCCTGCACGTGCTGCTCACCGGGGAGGCCAGGGACTATTACGCCGACTACGTGAGGCAGCCGGCGCAGCTGCTGTGCCGCGCGCTGGCGCAGGGCTTCGCCTACCAGGGCGAGGCCTCGGCATGCACCGGCGGCCCGCGCGGGCAGCCGAGCGCGCACCTGCCGCCGACCGCGTTCGTGAATTTCCTGCAGAACCACGACCAGGTCGGCAACCGCGCGCTGGGCGAGCGGCTCACCACGCTGGTGCGCGAGGAAGAGGCGCTGCGCGCGGTGAGCACGCTGCTGCTGCTGGCGCCCGGGCCGCCGCTCATCTTCATGGGCGAGGAGTGGGCAGCGCGCGAGCCGTTCCCGTGGTTCTGCGACTTCGAACCGCAGCTGGCGCGCGAGGTGAGCGGCCACCGCCAGCGCGAGTTCCCCGGCTCGCCCGACCCGACCGCCGCCGCAACCTGCGACAGCGCGCGCCTCGACTGGAACGCCCTGGCGCACGGGCCCCAGGCGCGCATGCTGAGCCACTACCGGCGGCTGCTCGCCGTCCGGCGGCGCGACATCGTGCCGCTCATTCCGCTGCTGCGCGCCGGGCGCTGCCTGGGCGCCGGCGACCGTGACGGCGTGCTGGCGGTCGACTGGGCGGGCGCCGGCCAGGTGCTGCACCTGATCGCCAACCTGAGCGCGCAGGTCGCGCCGCTGCCGCAGCCGCCTGCCGGGCGGCTGATCTTCGCCACGCATGCCGACGTGCGCGCGGCGGCGGCGCGCAGCGAGCTCGCACCCTGGAGCGTGCTGTGGCTGCTGGAGCATGACGATGCCGGCGGCTGAGGCGCCGCGGCAGGTCGCCGGGGCGCGCGAGGCGCAGATCCCGCGCGCCACCTATCGCCTGCAGCTCAATGCCGGCTTCACCTTCGCCGACGCCACCGCGCTCGTGCCCTACCTGGCGGCCCTTGGGGTCAGCCACCTGTACTGCTCGCCCTACTTTCGCGCCCGCGCCGGCAGCACGCACGGCTACGACGTAGTCGACCACAACGCCTTCAACCCGGAGATCGGCAGCGCCGCGGATTTCGAACGCCTGGTGGCCACGCTGCGCGCCCACGGCATGGGGCACATCGTCGATCTGGTGCCGAACCACGTCGGCATTCTCGGCGGCGAGAACGCCCGCTGGATGGACGTGCTCGAGAACGGTGAGGCCTCGGTGTACGCCGGCTTCTTCGATATCGACTGGGCCCCCGCCAACCCCGACCGCGCGCACAAGGTGCTGGTGCCGGTACTGGCGGACCCGTACGGCACGGTGCTCGAGCGCGGCGAGCTGGAGCTGCGCTTCGAGCCCGCCAGCGGCTCGTTCGCGGTGTTCTACCATGAGCATCGCCTGCCGCTCGATCCGCGCAGCTACCCGCGCATCCTCGACCGCGTCTCAGCGCTGGTCGGCAACACCGAGCTCGAGAACATCCGCCGGCTGTTCGCCGCGCTGCCAGACCGGCACACGGCCAGTCCCGAGCAGGTGGCCGAGCGCCACCGTGACAAGGAGCAGCACAAGCAGCGCCTCGCGCAGCTCGCCGCCGCCACCCCGGCCGTGGCTGCGGCGCTCGGTGCGGCGGTGCGCAGCTTCACCGGCACGGCCGCGGCGCCGGCCAGTTTCGATGCCCTGCACGAGCTGCTCGAGCTGCAGGCCTTCCACCTCACCTACTGGCGCGTCGCGGCCGACGACATCAACTACCGCCGCTTCTTCGACGTCAATGACCTGGCGGCGCTGCGGGTCGAGAGCGAGCCGGTGTTCGAGTTCACGCACCGGCTGGTGCTCGAGCTGGTCGCCGCCGGCAAGATCGACGGCCTGCGCATTGATCACGCCGACGGGCTTTACGACCCGGCCAGTTATTTCCGCCGCCTGCAGGCGCGTGTCGGTGCGGTGACCGCCAACCTGGCGCCGCGGCCGATCTATCTGGTGGTGGAGAAGATCACCGCCTCCTTCGAGCACCTGCCGCCGGACTGGCCGGTGCACGGCGAGACCGGCTACCACTTCGCCAACGTCGTCAACCGCATGCTGGTCGACTCGGCCACGCGCACGCGCATGGACCGGGCATACCACGGCGTGCTCGGTGAACCGCTCAGCTGGCCGGACGTGGCGTACGAGTGCCAGCGCCTGGTGCTGCGCCGCTCGCTCGCCTCCGAGCTCAACGTCGCGGCCAATCAGCTGGCGCGCATCGCGCGCGGCGACCGCAGCACACGTGACTTCACCTTCAACAGCCTGCGCGACGCCCTCGCCGAGGTCATTGCCAGCTTCCCGGTGTACCGCACCTACGTTGCCGCCAGCGTCGCCGAGACCGACCGGCGCTACGTCGAATGGGCGATCACCGCGGCGCGCCGGCGGCGCGCCGCCACCGAGGACTCGGTGTTCGACTTCGTGCGGGCCGCGCTGCTGCTCGAGCTGCCGGCGCCAACGGAGGTGCACCTGCGCCGCCTGCGCGCCTTCGCCATGAAGTTCCAGCAGATCACCGCGCCGATCACGGCCAAGGGCATCGAGGACACCGCCCTGTACCGCTTCAACCGCCTGCTGTCGCTCAACGAGGTCGGCGGGGAGCCGGGCAGCTACGGGGCCGGGGTGCGCGCCTTCCATGCCGACGCCGAGTACCGCGCCCGCCACTGGCCGCACGAGATGCTGGCCACCTCGACGCACGACACCAAGCGCTCCGAGGACGTGCGCGCCCGCATCAACGTGCTCTCGGAGATGACCACGCCGTGGCGCGACGCGGTGCGGCGCTGGAGCCGCATCAACCGCACGCGCAAGCGCGAAGTGCTGGGCACGGCGGCGCCCTCGCGCAACGACGAGTATCACTTCTACCAGACGCTGTTCGGCTCCTGGCCGCTGGGGGCCCCGTCGCTGCAGGAACTGGGCAGCTACCGCGAGCGCCTCGAGGCCTACATGATCAAGGCGGTGCGCGAAGCCAAGGAGCACACCAGCTGGACCGATGCCGACCCCGCCTACGAGGAGGCGCTGCTGCAGTTCATCCGCAGCGCGCTCGAGCCGCGCGACGGCAACCTGTTCCTGACAGACTTCCTGGAGTTCGAGCGCGCGGCGGTGCGTTTCGGGCTGCTCAACAGCCTGTCGCAGACACTGTGCAAGCTCACCGCGCCGGGCGTGCCGGACATCTACCAGGGGAACGAGATCTGGGACTTCTCCCTGGTCGACCCCGACAACCGCCGCCCGGTCGATTACCCGCAGCGCCGCGCCATGCTCGAGCAGCTGCAGCGCGGCACGCGCAACGTGCGCGAGCTGGTCGAACACATGGAGGACGGCCGCTGCAAGCTGCTGCTGACCTGGAAGGTGTTACAGCTGCGGCGCACGCAGCCGCTGCTGTTCCGCCACGGCGCCTACCGGCGCCTGCGGGTGCGCGGCGAGCATGCCGCCAACATCTGCGCTTTCAGCCGCCGGCTGGGGCCGCGCCGCGTGGTGATCATCGCCCCGCGCCTGTACCGGCGGCTGCTGGCAGAGCGGGGCGGCCTGCCGCTCGGCGCCGAAGTGTGGGGCGACACGCTGATCGAGCTGCCGCGCGAACCGCGCGGGCGGACCGCGTTCCGCAGCGTGCTCGACGGGCGCGAGTTGCCGCCGCAGGCGCAGGGCGACAGCGTCGGCTTCCTGGCCGGCGAGGTCCTGGCGCAGTTTCCGGTCGCCGTGCTGGCGGCCGGCTGCGAGGACGAACCTGCGCAAACGCGGGGCGTCGCACGCGGTTGACCTGCGGGGAACGGCGTTCGTTACTGAACCGCACCGCTGGTGCGCCGGTCCAATCACGGGCAAGATTCCAACATCCGTTTGCGGAAGGAGTGATAGCCATGCGGCGCACCATCCCGGCAGCTGTGCTGCTCGCCCTGCTCGGCGCGTGCAGCAGCGTGCCGTACGCACGGCAGCAGCAGACGCATGACCGGTTCATGGCGTACGCCGGGCCGCCGGTCGACCAGTTCACCTGGCTCGGTCACTTCGACAGCTGGCAGTCGCTGTCGCGCTCGGAGCTGGTGGTGTTCACCACGCCCTGGGACGCGTACTACCTGAAGATCTGGCTGCCGTGCGACACACGCTTCGCCAACCGCGTCGGCCTGAGCTCGACCGCGCGCACCGTGTACTCGCGTCTCGACTCGGTGATCGTCGGCCGCGACCGCTGCCCGATCGAGGAGATCCGGCCGATCGACTACCGGCGCATGCGCGCGGACCTGCGGCGCGACGCCAAGCCGCCGCCACCCCAGGTGACGAAGTAGCGCCCGCTCAGCGGTAGCCGCGCGCCTGCAGCGTGAACAGGTGCGCGTAGCGGCCGCCGTGGCGCATCAGCTCCTCGTGGGTGCCGTGTTCGACGATGCGGCCGCGATTGAGGACCATGATCTGATCGGCCATGCGCACCGTGGAGAAGCGGTGCGAGATCAGGATGGTGATGCGCTCGCGCGCCAGCTGCCGGAAATGCTCGAACACCTCCGCCTCGGCCTCGGCGTCCATCGCCGCGGTAGGCTCATCCAGCACCAGGATGTCCGCGCGCGTGCGCATGAAGGCGCGCGACAGTGCGATCTTCTGCCACTGCCCGCCGGACAGCTCGCGCCCGTCACGGAACCACTTGCCGAGCTGGGTGCGGTACTGCGCCGGCAGCGTGGCGATGAAGTCGCTCGCCTGTCCCTTGACCGCCGCGGCGCGCCAGCGCTCCTCGTCCTCGAAGTAGCGATCGTCCCCGGCGCCGACGTTCTCGCCGACCAGCATCTGATAACGCACGAAGTCCTGGAAGATGACGCCGATGCGCTCGCGCAGCGCCGCCTCGTCCCACTCGGCCAGGTCCTGGCCGTCGAGCAGGATGCGACCCGCGGTCGGCGCGTACAGGCGCGTCAGCAGCTTGATCAGCGTGGTCTTGCCCGAGCCGTTCTCCCCGACCAGCGCCAGGCTGCTGCCCGGGGTGAGGTGCAGCGTCACGTGCTCGAGCGCCGGCTCCTCGGCTCCGGGGTAGGTAAAGCTCACGTCCTCGAAACGCACGCCGTCCTCGGGGTGCGGGCCGTGCAGTGCGTGCCCGGAAGGGCGCGGCACGTGAGTCTCCAGGTATTCGTATAGCGTCGACAGGTACAGATTGTCCTCATACATGCCGCCGACCGCGGCCAGCATCGCCGATACCGCCGCCTGCCCCTGGCGGAAGAACGCCACGTACATGGTCATCTGCCCGAGCGTGATCAGCCGGCGCACCGTGGTGACGGCGATCCAGGCGTAGGCGCCGTACAGCGCCGTCGTACCGATGAGTCCGAGCACGAAGCCCCAGGTATCGCGCCGCACCGTCAGATCGCGGTCCTCGCGGTACAGCCGCCGGAAGATGTTGCGATAGCGCTCGAGCAGGCGTGGCCCGAGGCCGTAGAGCATGACCTCCTTGGCGTGGTCCTCGCGCGCGAGCACGGTCTCGAGGTAGATCTGCATGCGCGTCTCGGGCGAGCGCCAGCGGAACAGCCGGAAGGCATCGCCGGAGAACTTCGCTTCGGCCACGAACGCCGGCAGGCCCGCGGCCAGCAACACTACTACCGCCCAGGGCGAGAAATGCGCCAGCAGTGCCCCGTAGCTGACCAGCGAGATGGCGTTCTGCACCAGGCCGAAGGTACGCGTCACCAGGCTCAGCGGTCGGGTGGAGGCCTCGCGGCGCGCGCGCGTCAGCTTGTCGTAGAACTCCGAGTCCTCAAAGTGCTGCAGCTCCAGTGTCAGCGCCTTCTCGAGGATCATGACGTTGACGCGCTGTCCAAGCTGCGCCCGCAACAGCGACTGGCACAGCGACAGGCCGCGTTGCGCGGCGGCGATGATCGCGACCAGCGCGCCTTCGAGGACGACGAGCTCGGCCACGCGCCGCGCGGCGCCGCCGCTGCGCATCGCCGCCACCACGGCGTCCACGATCAGCGAGCCCACGTAGGCTACCGATGCAGGCATCGCCCCGGCGACCAGGGTCAGCACCGCGAGCGCCACGGTCAGGCGGCGGCTGGTGCTCCATCCGAGCTCGAGCGCTCGCCGGCTGTAGCGGAATACGCCGAAGAAGCCGCGCAGGGTGGCACTCTCCGGGCCGCCGGCGCTCAGGTTGGCGCGCCGCGGCGGGTGCGTCGCCGTCGCCATCAGCTGCGGGGCTCGGTCGGCGCTGACGCGGTCGCCGGAGCGATCGGCTCGCACACGGCCGCGGGCTCGAGGTTGGTGATCAGCCGCGAGCCGCGCCGGAAGAACACGTAGCTGTAGATCCAGGAGGACAGCACCGCCAGGCGGTTGCGGAAGCCTATGAGCACGGTGATGTGCAGCGCCATCCACGCGAACCACGCCAGCAGGCCGCCGAAGTGCAGACGCCCGAGCTCGACCACGGCGCGCGACTTGCCCACCGTGGCCATCGAGCCCAGGTCGCGGTAGTGGAAGCCGCGCGCGCGCGCCGTGGCCCGGCCGCGCAGCTCCGCATCGATGATGCCCGCCACGTAGCGGCCCATCTGCATGGCGCCCTGCGATACCCCCGGCACCACCTGCCCGGTGGCATCATCGATCAGATGGGCGGCATCGCCGATCACGAAGGCCTGCGGGTGACCCGGGACCGAGCAGTCGCGCTCCACGCGCACCCGGCCCCCGGGACCGAGCGGCGTGCCGAGTGCAGCGGTGAGGGGCGCGGCACGTACGCCCGCGGTCCAGATGATGTTGTGGCTGCGCAGGCGCGCGCCGCCGAGCTCCACGCCGTCGGCGAACACCTGGGTCACCGGCGCGCCGAGGCGCACCTCGACGCCGAGCTCCTGCAGCTGCGCCAGCGCGCGTGCCGAAGAGTCGGGGTGCAGCGCCGGCAGCACGCGCGGGCCCGCCTCGACCAAGATGACCCGGGCCTGGCGCGTATCGGCGACGCGGAAGTCGCGTGCCACGACGTCCACCGCCAGCTCCTTGATGGCGCCGGCGAGCTCCACGCCGGTGGGGCCGGCGCCGACGATGATGAACGTCAGGTGCGCGGCGCGCTCGGCGGCGTCGGCCTCGATCTCGGCGGCCTCGAACGAGCGCAGCAGGCGCGAGCGGATCAGGGTCGCCTCCTCCACCGCCTTCATGCCCGGGGCATACGCGCTCCACTCCGGGTGACCGAAATAGTTGTCGACCGCGCCCGGCGCCAGGATCAGGTAGTCGTACGGCAGGCGGCTGTTGCCGGCGATCACGGCGCGCCCGGCAAGATCGACACCGGAAACGTCCGCGAGCATGACGCGCGCGTTCTGCTGAGGGCGGAATATGGTGCGGATCGGCTGGGCAATGTCCGCGGGCGCAAGCGCCGCGCACGCGACCTGGTAGAGCAGCGGCTGGAACAGGTGGTAGTTGTTGTGGTCGATGATCAGCACGTCGGCCGGGGTGTGCCGCAGCGCGCGCGCGCTGAACAGCCCGCCGAAGCCGCAGCCGACGATCACGATTCGCGCGCGTTGCGTCAACCTGCCTCCACGGCTGCCCCGCCCAGCGACTGATATAGGGGGCATTGCCGGCCGATACAAGCGCTGCGGGCTCCCCGTCCAGTGCGGCGGGACGGCGCGCAGCGTGCTCAGTGAGGCACCGGCGAGCGTCACGAACCAGGTCGCGGCGGGGACGGCGCCTAGTTGTGAGTTTTCAGAAGGTTGTTCCCTCCCGCTGGTAGGGGGAAGCTGATGTTGCGACACGTCAGTTTCCTTACCAGGGGAGAGAGCAACCGTGCATAAGAATGCTCGTCTGACGCCCAAGGGTCGAG
>JANWKR010000010.1 GCA_025451275.1 Steroidobacteraceae bacterium | reverse complement strand
TCCGACTACGGCGCGCGCGAGCTGGCGCAGCACGTGGCTCTCGCCTGGGGGGCGGTCACGCTGGCCGCCACTGGTGCAGTGCACACCGGGCTGGCGCTCGCCGGGCGCCTGCCGTGGGATGTGGCCCGCCAGGCTGCGGCGCTGGTGCCGGCGATTCTTGCCGCCGTCGCCCTGCTGCTCGGCGGCCAGAGGGGACTCGCCCTGCTGGTGGTCGGCTGGGGCGGCTTCTGGCTGTACGAGCACCGCGGCCTGGGCGCGGAGCTGCCGCCGGCCTACCTCAACCTGCGGCGCCAGCTGACGCTCGCCACCGGCATACTGCTCGCGCTCACCATGTTCGTGTCCGACGCGGCCGGCCTCAGCTGATGGAAGACTTCGTCTCCGCGCCGTGGCTGCGCCGGCTGCTCGCCATGGTGCTGCTCGCCGGCATCGTGCTGCTCGGTTTCCGCGTGCTGGCGCCGTTCATCGTGCCGCTGGTGTGGGCGGCGATCCTCGCCTTCGTCACCTGGCCGGCGTACCAGTGGCTGCTGCGCGCCTGCGGTGGCCGCTCCCTGCCGGCCGCGCTCATCATGACCAGCGCGGTGAGCATCGCGGTGGTGGCGCCTCTTGCCTGGGTGGCCGCGGTGCTGCGCGTCGAGCTGATCCATGCCTGGCACGAGACCCAGGCGCTCTTGGCCGGCGGCCTGGAGCTGCCGCCGGCGGTCGCCAAGCTGCCGTGGATCGGCGAGCCGCTGCGTGACCTGGTGGCGCGCGCCGCCCAGGACCCGCACGCGCTCGGCGCCGAGGTCAGCAAGGTCACCAACCAGTCCTTCGATCAGATCGCGCACGTGATCGGCAACATCGCCCACAACGTGGTGAAGCTGCTGCTGGCGGTGCTGAGCCTGTTCTTCGTGTACCGCGACGGGGAGCGTTTCACCGGCCAGCTCGCCTGGGCCCTCGAGCAGCTGCTCGGCCCGCGCGTGCACAACTACGTGCGCGCGATTGCGCAGACCGTCAAGGCGGTGGTCTACGGGCTGGTGCTGGCGGCCGTGGTGCAGGGCGTGCTGGTGGGCCTCGGCTACTGGGTCGCGGGCGCCGGCTCGCCGGTGTTCCTCGCCGCGCTCACCACGGTGTGCGGCCTGATCCCGTTCGCCGCGCCGGCGGTCGCCGCCGGCGTCGTCATATGGCTGTTCCTCACCGGCAGCACGGTGGCCGCCATCGGCCTGACCATCTGGTGCAGCCTCATCATGGGATGGACCGACCACATCGCGCGCCCGTTCCTCATCAGCCAGCAGGCGCGCATCCCGTTCCTGGTGGTGCTGTTCGGCGTGCTGGGAGGACTCGCGGCCTTCGGGCTGGTCGGCCTGTTCGTAGGCCCGGTGATCCTCGCGGTGCTGCTCGCCATCTGGCGCGAGTGGCTCATCGAGAGCCGCAGCGCGGGCCCGCCCGCCGCCTAAGGACGCGCCTCTCAGGCGCCGAGAAACATCCGGTAGGCCGGGTTGGTGGTCTCCTCGACGTAGGCGTAGTGCAGCTCCTTCAGGTGCTGCAGGAATTCCGCGCGCTCGCCCGGCGGCACCTGGATCCCGGCGAGCACGCGCCCGTAGTCGGAGCCGTGGTTGCGGTAGTGGAACAGGCTGATGTTCCAGCGCGTGCCGATCGACTGCAGGAAGCGCAGCAGCGCCCCCGGGCGCTCGGGGAACTCGAAGCGGTACAGCAGCTCGTGCTCCAGGCCGCGTGCGTGGCCGCCGATCATGTAGCGCACGTGCAGCTTGGCGAGCTCATCGCCCGTCATGTCGGTGACGGTGAAGCCGGCGCCGCGCAGCGCCGCCACCACCGCGTCCTTCTCGGCGCGCCCCTGGCTGAGCGCAAAGCCGGCGAACACCTGCGCGCCCTCGCTGCCGGCATAGCGGTAGTTGAACTCGGTGACGCTGCGTTTGCCGAGCGTCTCGCAGAAGCGCAGGAAGCTGCCCGGCTTCTCCGGGATCACCACCGCCAGCAGCGCCTCGCGCTCCCCGCCGAGGTCGGCGCGCTCGGCGACGTGGCGCAGGCGGTCGAAGTTCATGTTGGCGCCGGAGTTGACGGCCACCAGGCGCTTGCCCTGCCAGCCCTCGCGCGCCACGTACTTCTTCAGGCCCGCCACCGCCAGCGCCCCGGCCGGCTCGACGATCGAGCGCGTGTCCTCGAACACGTCCTGGATGGCGGCGCAGATCTCGTCGGTGCTGGTGAGCACGATCTCGTCGACGTGGCCGCGGCACAGCGCGAAGGTCTCCTCGCCGACGCGCCGCACCGCCACGCCGTCGGCGAAGATGCCGACGCGCTCGAGCGTCACGCGCCGCCCGGCCTTGAGCGAGTCGTGCATGCCGGCGGCGTCCTCGGGCTCGACGCCGATGACGCGCACCCCGGGGTAGAGGTACTTGATGTACACGGCGATGCCGGCCAGCAGGCCGCCGCCGCCCACCGGCACGAACACCGCGTCCAGCGCCCCGCCGCTCTGGCGCGCGATCTCCACGGCGACCGTGCCCTGGCCGGCGATGACGTCGGGATCGTCGAAGGGAT
This sequence comes from Steroidobacteraceae bacterium, assembly GCA_025451275.1. GTDB lineage: Bacteria > Pseudomonadota > Gammaproteobacteria > Steroidobacterales > Steroidobacteraceae > 13-2-20CM-66-19. The sequence goes on along the minus strand of JANWKR010000010.1, from coordinate 62,896 downwards.
GCACCAGGATCAGGTTGCGCTCGCGCACCAGGGCCAGCGCGTGCTCGAAGGCGCTGTCGTAGTCGTCGCCGTGCAGCACCACCTCGGCGCCCAGGTCGATCACCGCCTGCACCTTGATGTGCGGGGTGGTCTGCGGCATGACGATGAGCGCGGCGATGCCGCGGCGCTGCGCCGCCAGTGCCACACCCTGCGCGTGGTTGCCGGCCGAGGCACACACCACGCCGCGGCGCGCACTGTTGTCGGACAGGTGCGCGATGCGGTTGTAGGCGCCGCGCAGCTTGAACGAGAACACCGGCTGCAGGTCCTCGCGCTTGAGCAGCACCTGGTTGCCGAGCCGCCGCGACAGCCGCGGCGCCACCTCCAGCGGCGACTCGATGGCGACGTCGTAGACGCGCGCCTTGAGGATCCGTTCGATGTAGGGACTGGCCACCGGCACTCCCGCTGCGCAGTGCGCGCGAGCGTCAGAGCTTAGCGGCGGTGGCCGCTGCTGTCAGCGCTTCTCGGCCGACTTGCGCACCGCGAAGCGGTACTGGGTGCGCCCGATGGCGACCTGGTCGCCGTCCTTGAGCGCATGGCGGCTGATGCGCCGCCCGTTGACCTGCACGCCGTTGGTGCTGTTGAGATCCTCGATGATGGTCTGCGCCGGGCCGGCGAGGATCACCGCGTGGTGACGGCTGACGAACTTGGCGTCGATCTGCACGTCGTTGTCGGGCGTGCGGCCGATGCTGGTCTTGCGCCCGAGCACGTGCACGACCTCGCGCCCATCCACGCCCGGCACGATCAGCAGCCGTACCGTGCCGTCGGGGGCCGGGGCCGGCTCCGGTTGCGCCTCCGCCGCCTCCCCTCCGGGGCCTGCCGCCTCGCGCAACACCTGGTTGGCGGCGGCGGTGTCGGTCGAGCCGTGGCGCGCCTCCTGGCGTGCCTCCTCGATCGCGCGCCAGTGCTGATTGGCCCTTTCCAGCTCCTCGAGGCGGGCGTTGCGCGTGCGCGCCTCCGACTCCAGCCGGTGCACCGCCTCCTCGGCGACGCGCAGGTCGGACTCGAGCTCGCGCACGCGCGTGGTGACGGCCTCCGACCCCATCTGCAGCACGCGCACCTCCTCGGTACTGAGGCCGACGCGCTGCTCCATCTCGCGCGCGCGCGATTCGGCGGTGGCGATCGCCGCCAGGTGCCCGTCGCGCTCCTGCTGCGCGCTCTTCAAGGCGCTGCCCCAGTCCTCCATCTCGTCGCGCACCCGCCCCAGTTCGGCCTCGAGCTGTGCGGCCCGCGCCTGCTCGGCGGCGAGCGCCGCCTCGAGCTGGCCGACGCGCTCGCGCCCGCCCGCCAGCGCCGCTTCCTGGGCGGCGGCCTGCTCGGTCTGGGCAGCCGCGGCCACGCGCGCCGCGGCCACTGCCGTGGCGAGCGCGGTGCCCTCGGCACGCTGGTGCTCGAGCGCCGCCTCGAGCTGGCCGATGCGCTCGCGCGCGCTGGCGAGCGCGGCTTCCTGTGCGGTGGCGTGCTCGGTCTGGGCGGCCGCGGCGGCCCGCGCCGCCTCCAGCGCACTTACGAGCGCGCCGTGCTCGGCCTGCCGGCGCTGCAGCTCGCCCTGCGCGCGGGCGTCGGTGGCGGCGTGCTGCTCCGAGGCCGCCTCCAGCGCGCGGCTGCGCTCGTTGGCCGCAGTCAGCTCGGTCTGCAGGCGCGCAAAGCCGGTCTGCAGGCCCTGCGCCTCCTGGCGTGCATCGCGCAGCTGCATGTCGCGCTGCGCCAGCTGCTCGGCGAAGGCCGCCAGCTGCTGCTCGAGGCGCGTGATGCGCGCCGCGCGCTGCGCCAGCTCGGCGCTGCGCTCGCTGGCCTCGCGGTCGCGGCCGTGGATCTCGCTCTCGACCCGCGCCAGCTGCGCCTCGCGCGCCTGCGCCTCCTGCTGCAGGTCGGCGACCAGTTCCTGCGCCATCAGCCGGCGCGCCTCGACGCTGTGCAGTGACTCGAGGTAGTTCGCGGTGCGCGCCCGTTCGCGCTGCAGCTCGTCGGTGATGTTGGCGGCGCGGGCGCGACCCTGCGTATCCAGTGCCTCGCGCTGGCGCAGCTCCTGTGCCAGCTGCTCGCGACTGACGCGCTGATGCTCGTCGAGCCGCCCCTGCAGCTGCGACTCACGCGCGCTGGCGGCGCTCGCCAGCGCGCGGGCCTGACTGAGCTCCTCGGTGAGGTGGGCACTGCGCTGCTCGGCCGCCGTGCGCGCGCGGCTCGACTCGGTGAGCTGCGTCGCCTGCTGCGCGGCGCGCGCCTGCTCCTCGGCCAGCTGGGCGCTGAGCGACACGGCGCGGGTCTGCTGTTCGGCGAGCTGGGCGGCGAGTGCGGTGTTGCGCGCCTGGTGCTCGCTGAGCTGCGCGGCCAGCGTCGCGATGCGCTCGTCGGCCGCGGCGCGCGCGCGCAGCGCCTCATCGCGCGCGCGCTCGAGCTGAGTCAGGCGCGCGGCCTTACCCGCCAGCAGCTCCTCGGCGTCGTGCAGCCTGGCGCTCAGCGTCAGCAGATCGGTGCCGCCGTCGGGGGCATGCACGCCGAGGTTGCGTGCGGGGGACGGCATGATCCAGGTGCCGGTCGAGCCGTGCGGCTCCTCGGGTATGTGCGCCGGGGCGCCGGTCGCGGCATCGAGCACCGGCAGTTCGGCGGTCGTGTCGAGATCGGACTCTACCCGCGACGGCGGGAGCTCCGGTGGCATGGGGCGCAGGCTCATCGGCTACGGCTCAGCTCGCAGTGGTTTTACACGCAAAAGTGTAGCGCGCGGCACGCTGCAAAGCCGCGCACGGCGCGACAAATCTGTGAGAACAATCGCGAAAACAGTGCCTTAGCGGTGCAGGAACTCGCGCAGCGCCCCGACCAGCCGCTCCGGGCTCGAGCTGAGCAGCTCCGTCCCGCTCATTTCCAGGTCGGTCACGCGCGCCGCCGGCTGCACGTCCCGAACCCGCCCGGTCGCATCCCACAGGTCATCGCGCGGCCGCAGCACCAGGAGCCGCTGGGTGAGGCGCGCGAGGCGCTCGCGCAGCGGGTACTGCGCGGCGGCGTCCGCGCCCCAGCGCTGCCACTCGACGGGGCGGCCGGGGAGCTCGGCGGCGGGCGGCGGCACGGCGCGCCCCTGCCATTCGGCCTCGCTGAGCAGCGGCACCGACACCATCACGACGCGTCCGATCTGCGCCGGCCGCGTCGCGGCGAGCTCGACGGCGAGCGCTGCGCCGGCACGCTGAGCCAGCACGTCGATCTGGCGCAGCCGCATGCTGTCGAGAAAGTCACCGAGTGCGGCGCCGTAGTCCGCGATGCTCGGCCGCGCCGCCGGCGGGTCGGACTCGCCGAACCCCGGCAGGTCGGGTGCATACACCGAGCGTTCCTGCCCGGCGAGCGCCATGCAGCGCGCGAACACCCGGCCCGAGCCGGTCATGTCGTGCAGGCACAAAAGCGGCGTGCCCTCCTCGAAGCCGCCGCCGGGCGGCATGGAGTTGTGGACGTGCAGCTGTCCGTAGCGGCACTCGAAGTAACCGCGGCGCACGCGCGCGGGCTGCGCTTCGGCGGGGCGGCGGGGGTTCGGGGTTGGCCTGGCCATACGTAACAATATGCCACGATCGCTGCGTCTCTTGCGCCGGCGGCCGGGGCGCGTAAATTTGCTGTCCATGGGACGCACGTGCGCGCTCATCGGCCTGTTCCTGGCGCTGTCGGGTTGCGGCGTCGCCGGGACCGGCGCGGCCGCCGCCGCGGGCGGGGCCAGCGAGGCGCAGCAGGCCGCGCAGGCGCACGCCACCGAGGAACGCGTCCGCCAGCAGCTCGACAACGCCGCCCGCGAGGCCGCCGCGCAGCGTGCCGGCGCCGAGGAGCAGGCGAAGTAAACCTCATGGAAAACCTGCAGATCCGCATCAAGCGGCCGCCTGCGAGCCCGGCCGACCTGGAGCTGGTCGCGGCGCCGCGCCCGCTCCTGACCAACGGCTCGTTTCTCGCGCGCGCCCTGTGGCTGGCGCTCGACCCGTTCCGCTGCGCCGCGAATGGCACCTCGCCGGAGCTGCCGCGCGCCGGTGACGTGGTACCAGCGCGCGGTGTCGCGCAGGTGATCGAGTCGCGCCACGACGTGTTCGAGGTCGGCAGTCTGGTGGAGCTCGACTGCGGCCTGCAGCAGCTGTGCGTGTCCGACGGCCGGCACGCGCGCCTGCTGCACCCCGGGCAGACCCCGGTGTCCACCGCGCTTGGCGTGTTGGGTGCGCCCGGCATGGCCGCCTACTTCGGACTGCTGCATCTCGGGCGGCTGCGGCGCGGGGACGTGGTGCTGGTATCGGCAGCGGCCAACGCCGCCGGCGCCATGGCCGGCCAGGTCGCGATGCTCAAGGGTGCGCGCGCCATTGGCATCGCCGGCACGCGCGAGAAGTGTGACTGGGTGATGCGCCACGCGCGCTTCAGCGCCTGCATCAACCACGGTGCCGACAACCTGCACGCGCGCCTGAAGCAGCTGGCGCCGCGCGGCATCGACATCTTCTTCGACAACACCGGCGGCGAGCTGCCCGAGGCGGTGGTCAGCGGCGGTCACCTCGCCGCCGGCGCGCGCCTCGTGCAGAACAGCATCGCGCCGCACGAGGCCCAGGCACTGCTGTCACGCGGCGGTTACCACCCCGGCGCGAACGGCGTCGAGGTGCTGCGCCTGCGCCTGCACGACTACGAGCACCGCCGGGGCGAGTTCCTGCGCGAAGCCATCGCCTGGCACGGCGCCGGGCGCATCGCCTCCAAGGAACACGTGGTCGACGGGCTCGCCAACGCGCCCGCGCACCTGCTGCTCGCCATGCAGGGCGGCAACTTCGGGCGGCCTCTGGTCAGAGTCTGAAGGGACGCCGGTCCGGCGCGCCGCGACGGCGCGCCGGACCGGTCACGGCATCAGCGCCGGCGCGCGCGGCGGGCGCGCTTCTTCGGCGCACGGCGTGCGGTCTTGCGCCTGGCGGGACGCGCCTTCTTGCGCGCGACCTTCTTGCGGGCCACCTTCTTCTTCGCCGCCTTCCGCTTGGCGGGTTTCTTCTTCGCAGCCTTCTTCGGCTTGGCGGCCTTCTTCTTCGCGGCGGGCCTGGCGGCCCGTGCGGGCTTTGCAGCCGCGGTTGCCTTGGACGTCGCCGCAGGCTTGGCCGCGGCCGGCTTCTGGCCGGTGCGCGGCGCCTCCTGCACGGCGAACGCCCCGCCCTGCGGATCCATCATGAGCGCGATCCAGCTGCCGCCGGGAACCTCCATGGGACCGTGCAGCAGCCGCCCGCCCGCGCCCTTGGCCGCGGCGACCGCCTTGGCGGAGTCGGCGACGTGCACGTAGCTCAGCCAGGAGGGTGCGGTGGAGGGTCCCTGCACGTTGCACATGCCGCCGACCTGCTGGCCGCCGTGCTCGAAGATCTGATAGACGCCGAGGGCGCCCATGTCGTGGCCGCGCCCCTTGCTCCAGCCGAACAGCGTGCCGTAAAAGCGCACCGCGGCGGCGACGTCGGTCGTGGCGAGCTCGTGCCACGAGAACCCGCCCTGCTGCGGGGTGGGCGGGGCCTGGTTGCCGCCCGGGGTGAACAGCGCGAAGGTCGCGCCCTGCGGGTCGGCGAGGACCGCGAAGCGGCCGACGTTGGGGATGTCGCCCGGCGGCTTGACCACGCGCGCGCCGAGCCCCTGCGCCTGGCTGCACGTGGCATCGACGTTCGGCGTGCCGATGTAGACCAGCCAGTGCGGCGGGCTGTCGCCGGCCTCGGACGGCAGCGCCATCAGTCCGCCGACCTGCGCCTGTGCGGACATCCAGATGGTGTAGCCGGGCATGTTCGAAGGCTGCGTGCGCCAGGGCACGACCTTCGGATAGAACGCGGCGGCGGCGGCCGTGTCGGTCGTCAGCAGCTCGTGCCAGACGAATCGTCCCAGGACCTCTGCGTTGCTCATGGCGGCTCTTCCTCTTGTTGGCGAGCGATCCGGTGTCAGCGTTGGAGCGCGCCATTCTGCCAAGCTCCGTCGCGCACTTCCATGACTGTCAGGCGGGGGCGGCGGCGCGGTGTTGGGCGCGCTCGTGCCAGATGAGGTACAGGCCGCTGGCGATCACGACGCCGCCGCCCAGCAGCACGCGCGGCGCAGGCAGCACGTGCCAGATCAGCCGGTCGATGCCGATGCCCCACAGCAGCGCCGTGTACTCGAACGGCGACACCACCGAGGGCGGCGCGGAACGGAACGCCTCGGTGAGCAGGTACTGCCCGATGGCCGCCAGCACCCCGAGCGCGGCCAGGTGGCGCCAGTGCTGGTGCTCGATCGGCACCCAGTCCGGGGCCGAGATGATGCCGGTGAACAGCGTCATGAGCCCCACGGTCCAGAACACCACGCTCACGGTGGTGTCGGTGCGGGTCAGGACCCGCACCGCGATGCCGCTCAGGGCATAGGCGATCGCCCCCACCAGCGCCGCCAGGGCGCCGAGGCTGGCCATGCTCGAGGCACTCGGGCGCAGCATGATGACGACGCCGAGGAGCCCGAGCAGGATGGCGAGCCAGTTGCGCCAGCTCAGCCGCTCCTTGAGCAGCGGGACCGAGAGCGCCGCCACGATGAGCGGCGCGGACAGGAACACCGAGTAGGCGTTGGCGAGCGACAGCGCGCGCACCGCGTAGATGAAGCTGCCGATCACCACCACCGACAACATGCCGCGCAACAGGTGCATGCGCCAGCGCCGCGGCCTCAGGTCCGCGTAACGACCGGCGATGAGCACCGGCAGCAGCGTGAACGGCAGCGAGGTGGCGCCGCGCAGCATGGCCACCTGCAGCGGCGGGTAGTGCGCCGACAGGAACTTCAGCAGCGCGTCCATGAAGGAGAACACGGCCACCGCCGCGATCATGATGGTGATCGCCCGCAGCCTCCCCTCGCGCATGTCAGCTCACCCGCGCAGGTCGGCTTCCGCGCGGCGCGGTGCCGCGACCGGGCGGTAGCTGGTGCCGAGCAGCCGCGCCGGCAGGCGGAACGCGCTGATGAGCGACACCACCAGCGAGGAGGCGTACGGCACCGACTGCACCAGCAGCACCACGATCCACGCCAGGTGGTCGGGGCCGGCGTTCTGCGGCAGCGCGGTGTGCGACACCGCCCAGGCCGAGACCATGAGGCCCGCCATCATGAGGGTCTCCTCGCGCGCCGCGGCCAGCGCGTGCAGCAGGCCGGAGGTGTCGCGGCGCTTGGGGGTGCGGAAGAACGGCTCGCTGCGCGTGACCAGCCCCTTCACCACCGCCGTACCGATGGTGTGGGTCAGCGCCAGCCCCGCGACCGCCGCCGCCCCCGTCTGGCGCAAGTTGGCGCCAACGCGCACGCGGTACAGGTGGAACAGCTTGGCAATCTTGAACGTGAACAGCGACAGCGGCAGCACCGAGTACATGACCAGCGGCGCATCCACCCGTCCCGGCGCCCACACCATGGCCGCCGACCAGCCGAGCGCGGCGAGGTTGAACAGCAGGTTGACGCCGTCGGCGACCCACGGCAGCCAGCCGGCCACGAAGTGGTAGCGCTGCCCGGCCGACAGCGGTCCGCCCTCGAGGAACAGCGCGCGGGCGTGCGCCTTGAGGATCTGCATGGCGCCGTAGGCCCAGCGGAAGCGCTGCTTCTTGAAGTCGATGAAGGTGTCGGGCATCAGCCCGCGCCCGTAGCTCGCCGGCACGTAGCTGGCATCGAAGCCGCGCTCGAAGATGCGCAGCCCGAGCTCGGCGTCCTCGGTGATGCACCACTCCGCCCAGCGGCACTCCAGCAGCTGCAGCCGGCGCACCATGGTCATGGTGCCGTGCTGGATGATGGCGTTGCGCTCGTTGCGCGTGATCATGCCGATGTGGAAGAAGCCGCGGTATTCGGCGTAGCACATGGCCTTGAAGGCGCTCTCGCCGGCGTCGCGATAATCCTGCGGCGCCTGCACGATGGCGATGCGCTGGTCCTCGAACGCCGGCGTCAGCTCGCGCAGCCAGCCGGTGTCCACCACGTAGTCGCTGTCGATGACGGCGACGATCTGCGCGTCGGCGGCGGTGCGCTCCAGCGCATAGTTGAGCGCGCCCGCCTTGAACCCCGCCAGCGGCGCGACGTGGAAGAAGCGGAAGCGCGCGCCGAGCGCCGCGCAGTGCGCCTCCACCGGGCGCCACACCGCCTCGTCGCGCGTGTTGTTGTCGATCACCAGCACCTCGAACTCCGGGTAGTCGAGGCGCGCCAGCGCATCGAGCGTCTCGATCAGCATGGCCGGCGGCTCGTTGTAGGCCGGCACGTGGATCGACACCTTGGGCGGGCGCACGTTCGGGCTCAGCATCGGCGCGCCGAGGCGGCGCCGGTAGTGCACCCAGTGCGCCTCGGCCCACTCGTGCGCCTCGGCCAGCAGCACCAGCAGCACGCCCAGCATGCCGAGCAGCAGCAGCACGCCGGCGATGACGCCCGAGACCGTCATGTACTGCTGCGTGAAGTCGTAGATCACCCACACCGCGATGGTGGCCGCGGCGTACACCACGATGGCGAGGAAGCTGCGCCCCTGGTGGCGCAGCGCATCGCTGTTGAGGTAGAGGATGCCGAGCACCGCGAGCGCCACCGCCACCGAGATCGCCGCCAGGATGTGCCACTCCGGGATGCGCACGATCGAGCCGGTGAACTCGAACTTGGGGCGGCGGTTGACGTCGTACACGCCCCAGTAGGAGCCGACGGCGCCCTCCATGTAGGCCTTCCACGGCTGGTCGAAGGCCTCCATGACGTAGTAGGTGAGCTGCTCCTTGTGGGCGCGCGCCAGGAAGCGCCGCAGGAACAGCGCCTCGTTCGACTCCGAGGCAACCGCCGACTCGTGCGTACGCCCGCGGCTCGGCCAGCCGATCTCGGCCACCACGATCGGCTTGTGCGGAAAGGTCTTCTGCAGGCGCTTGTACTGGGCAAACGAGTACTCGACCGCCTCGTCCACCGGCACGCCCTCCCAGTAGGGCAGCAGGTGCACGCCGATGAAGTCGACGTGCCGCGCCAGCTCCGGGTGGGTGAGCCAGGTGTTCCAGGTCTCGGCGGTGCCGACCGGCTGCTCGATGGCATCGCGGGCGCGGTCCAGGATCTGCTCCAGTTCCGCGAGCGGCAGGTCGCCGCGCAGCAGCACCTCGTTGCCGACCAGCACGCGCACCACGTTCTGGTGCGCGGCGGCAAGATCGATGGCGGTGCGCAGCTGCTCCTCGTTCTTGTCGCGGTGCGAATCGAGCCAGGCGCCGAGCGCGACGTTCATCTCGTGCTTCTCGGCGAGCTCGGGGACGTCGGCGAGCGTGCTGGCGACGCTGTAGGTGCGCACCGCGTTGACCTTGCCCTCGAGCAGGCTGAGATCGGCATCGATCTCCGCGTCGGTGGGCATCTCGAAGTGCGTGGGGTCCTCGTTGGCGCGGAACGGCGAAAACGCGAAGCCCTGGATGCGCGCCGGCCACGGCGGCTCCTTGGTCGGGCGGTTGAGGTACGCCCACACCGCGAAGGTGAGCGAGGCGAATACCGCCGCGATGATCAGGCTGGGGATCGACTTCATCTGCGCCGCGTGCCGCCTCTACCAGCTGCCGGTGTTGGGCATCGACTGCCACGGCTCGGCCGGCGCCAGGCGCTCGCCCCTCTGCAGCAGCTCGACCGAGATGTTGTCGGGCGAGCGCACGAACGCCATGTGCCCGTCGCGCGGCGGCCGCAGGATGGTGACGCCGTGGTCGGCGAGGCGCTGGCAGGTGGCGTAGATGTCGTCCACCTGGTAGGCGAGGTGGCCGAAGTTGCGCCCGCCCGGATACTCCTGCCGATCCCAGTTGTAGGTGAGCTCGACCTGCGCCGACTCGTCGCCGGGCGCGGCCAGGAACACCAGCGTGAAGCGGCCGTTGGGATAGTCGTTGCGCTTCAGTTCCCTGAGTCCCAGCGCGTCGCAGTAGAACTTCAGCGAGGCGTCGATGTCGGTGACGCGGACCATGGTGTGCAGGTATTTCATGTTTGCTCCGGGTTTGGGGCGCCGTCAGCCGCCGCCGCGCGCGCTGATGCCGAGCGCCTGCTCGACGCGCGCCGCGTCATAGACTCTGCCGCCCTTCATGACGAGATCCACCTTGTTGATGTCGGCGATGCTGACGCTCGGGTCGCCGTCCACGAGGATCATGTCGGCGAGCTTGCCGGCGGCGATCACGCCGCGCTCGCCGTCGACGCCGATCACGTGCGCGGAAGTGAGGGTGGCCATGCGCAGCACTTCGGGCGCGGGGATGCCGGCCCGCACGTACAGTTCGAGCTCGTGGTGCAGGCTGTAGCCCGGCATCGAGTCGGTGCCGGGGATGATGGTGACGCCGGCCTCGTGCAGCGCCTTGAGCAGGCGCAGCATCGCCGGGAAGGCCTCGCGGTACTGCGCCTCCTGGCCCTTCGGCACCGTCAGCGCACCCGACAGCAGGCCGCGCCGCACCTGCGCCGGCAGGCGCGGCGCGATCCGCTCCAGGCCGGGGGTGAGCGCGGCCGGATCGCCGCAGAACATGGCCTCAAAGACGTTCATGGTGGGATCGAGCACGGTGTGATGCCGCGCGAGGTACTCGATGAACTCGTGGACCTGCGGCTGGTCGGGACCGAGCTCGCGCGCGTGCTCGGCGACCGCGGTGAAGCGGTTCATGTTGCGCGTCTCCTTCACCGTGTCGAACAGGAAGTTGAGCACGATGAAGTTGAGGTGCTGGATCTCGTCGGCGCCGGCGTCGACGAACTGCCGCGCGCTCATGTTGGCCGGCACGTGGCCGCTGACGCGCAGGCCGCGCGCGTGCGCCTCGGCGGCGATCAGCGGCACGATCGGCGGCGGCACCGAGGAGTAGATCTTGATCTGCCCGTAGCCGTGGTCGGCGTACCAGTCGACGTCCTTGATCGCCTGCGCGGGGGTGTCGATGCGCATCTTGGTGGGGCCGGCGAACGGCCCGGTGCCGTCGATGATGCCGGCCTTGAACACGCGCGGCCCGAGCTCGGTGCCGGCGTCGAAGCGCGCCACGCGCTCGAGGAACTCGTCGGTGTCGTTGGCCATGTCGCGTGCGCTGGTCACGCCGGTGGCGATGTCGAGCGCGCCGGCGTTGTCGGCGAAGTGCTGGTGGTTGTCCCACAGCCCCGGCATCAGCAGGCGGCCGTGCGCATCGATGACCTCGGCGTCCGCGCTCGCCTCGAGCGCGGCGTCGGGCGCGACCCGCACGATGCGCGCCCCGCGCACCAGCACGCTCGTGCCGGGCGTCACCGACAGGTCGCGCGGGTCGAACAGGCGCGCGGCGCGGATCAGCACGTCGTGCGCGGGCACGCGCGTCTGCTCGCGCGCCACGCGCGCCGACCAGGCCTCGCTCGCATGCTGCTGCGCCGCGAGCAGCTGCGGGACGTGCGGCGCGAGCGTCGCCGGCAGCACCGAGTACCAGTCCGAGACGATGACGGTGCCGCCATCGCGCGTCAGCCACACCGGCGTGGGCGCGAAGTCGAGACCGGTGATCTCGTACAGGGTCAGCCCGGGATCCGCCTCCCCGCCAGGCGCGAGCGGCCCCACGGTCTCGAGGCTCGCCTCGCCCGCGGGCAGCAGCGGCAGGCGATGGCCGGGCGCCTTGAGCAGCGCGCGCGCCAGCACCCCGAAGAGCTCCGGCGGCCCGTTCATCGGCACGTAGAAGGCCGCGCCGCTCAGCGCCTTGTCGCCATGCTCCGCGCGGTTGTGCCAGCTGGCGTGGCCGCCGGCGAGGCGGAACGTCTCGGTCACCGCCGCCTTCATGTAGTCGTTGCCGCTGCCCTGGTATTCGGTCAGGACGCCCGCCGCGTCGAGCTTCCAGGTGGCAACGATGTGATCGCCGCGGCCGCGGTCGTTGAAGGAGAACTCGGCCCGGGTCGCGGCGGCCTGCGCCGCCACCGTCTGCGAGCCCTGCGGGTTGCCCATGATGAGGATCTGGTCCTGGCGCGTGGCGGCGCGGGCGCCCGTGGCGGCGAGTGCGAGGCAGGCGAGCACGGTGACGCGGATCGTGACGGACACGGGGTTCCCTCCTTCGGGTGGGGCAGGTCTCAGTCGCCCGCGTAGGGGGCGGGCGCGACGGGACAGGAGCGCACGCGCTTCGGCTCGCGGTGCGCGCTGTCGCGGACATAGCACTCGTCGAACACCGAGCAGTAGCAGACGCGCGCGCCGATCTGCTGGTAGGCGGCCTCGAGGCGCGCCCAGCGCGGATCGGCCTCGGGCCGCGGCCACGCGAACAGGTTCAGGTCCCGACCGGCCGGCACCATGGCGCCGCGCACGTCGCCGGACAGCCGATAGCTGGTCTTGGGCAGCGTCTCGACCGCCTCCCGCGTGCAGCACAGCTCCAGCAGCGAGCGCAGGTTCGTGACCGGCTTGCCCGCGAAGGACAGCTCGACGCTGTGCAGCCGCGCCGGCCCGATGCCGGTGTTGCGCAGGGACAGGTAGATCGCCGGCCGCTCGCCGCGGCCGTCGTGCAGGTCGTAGGCGTTGCCGTATTCGAATTCGACGTTCGGATAGCTGTTGGCCGCGACCAGCCGCTCCATGGTCCGGCCGTTGTGAATGGCGAGGCCGAGCGACACGAGGCTCACGAAGAACGCCGACAGCGCCAGGCTGATGTCGAGCCAGTGCGTGCCGGTGGCGTGCGGCGCGTGATGATGGGCCCCCTCCTCCACGTCAGAACATCTCCGAGGGCCCGGGCGTCTTGATGTCGACCTTGTGGCGCGAGGGGATGAAGTCGCCGGTGATCATGTCCTCGTAGCTCTGGCCCGGTCCGACCATCGGGTAGACGCCCGCGTCAGGGTCGATCATGACTTCGAGGAACGCCGGTCCGCGGAAGGCCAGGAATTCCTCGATGACGCGCGGCACGTCGGCCTTGTGCTCGAGACGCACCGCGTAGCGGAAGCCGTCGGCCTGCGCCGCCTTGACGAAGTCCTTCTTGTGCAGCGAGCGGTCGCTCGCCGACAGCCGCCCCTTGAAGAACAGCTTCTGCCACTGCTTCACCATGCCATCGCCGAAGTTGTTGAGCACCACGACCTTCACCGGCAGGTCGTAGGTGGTGGCGGTCTCGAGCTCGCCGATGTTCATGCGGATCGAGGAGTCGCCGTCGATGTCGATCACCAGGCGCTGCGGCTGCGCGAACTGCGCGCCGAGCGCGGCCGGCAGGCCGAAGCCCATGGTGCCCATGCTGCCGGAGGTGAGCCACTGGCGCGGACCCCGGAAATCACAGTACTGCGCCGCCCACATCTGGTGCTGGCCGACGCCGGTGGTGATGATGGCCTCGCCGCGCGCCCGGCGGTTGATCTCCTCGATCACGTAGTACGGCTGGATGAGCGGGCTGGCGCGGTCGTAGTTCATGGCGTAGACGCGCCTGAGCTCGGCGACCTCCGCGCGCCACGGGCCGAAGTCGGCGCCGAAGCGGCTGTCGCGGCCGTGGCGGGTGAGCGTGCGCAGCGCCTCGTCCACCAGCCCGACGTGGCTCCAGTGCACGCGCTTGACCTTGTTGACCTCGGCGCGGTCCACGTCGAGGTGCACGATGCGGCGCGCGTTGCGCGCGAACTTGTCCGGCACGCCCGCCACCCGGTCATCGAAGCGCGCGCCCACCGCGATCAGGAAGTCGCAGTCATCGACCGCGTAGTTGGCGAAGGCCGCGCCGTGCATGCCGAGCATGCGCAGCGACAGCGGGCTCGTGGTGTCGAGCGCGCCGATGCCCATGAGCGTGGTGACCACCGGGATGCCGAAGCTGGACGCGAACTCGGCGAGGCTCCCGGCGGCGTTGCCGTTGATCACCCCGCCGCCGGCGTAGATGAGCGGCCGGTGCGCCTCGGACAGCATGGCGAAGAAGCGCGCGGCGGACGAGGCGTCGATGCTCGCCCCGGCGAGCTCCTGCATGCGCCGGCGGTAGCCCGGGATCGGCAGCACGCCCTCGCCGCGGAACACCCCCTCCCAGTTCTGCACGTCCTTGGGCACGTCCACGACCACCGGTCCGGGACGCCCGGTGCGGGCGATCTCGAAGGCGGTGCGCATGGTGCTCTCGAGGCGCGTCGGGTCGGTGACGAGGAAGATGTGCTTCGCGACCGAGCCCATGAGCGACGGCACCGGGGCCTCCTGGAAGGCGTCGGTGCCGATGGCCGCCGTCGAGACCTGGCCGGAAATGACTACAATCGGTACCGAATCAGCCATGCAGTCGCGCACTGGTGTAACAGTGTTGGTCGCCCCGGGACCGGAGGTCACGACGCACACCCCCACCCGGCCGCTCGCCCGGGCGTAGCCCGCGGCCATGAAACCCGCCCCCTGCTCGTTGGCCGGCACGATGAGCGGGATCTGTGCCGCACCGGCGCGGCTCGCCTCCTGGTTGTAGAGGAACACGGCGTCGAAGGTCGGCAGGATGGCCCCGCCGCTGTAGCCGAAGATGGTCGTCACGCCCTCGTCCGCGAGCACCTGCATGATCATGCGGGCGCCGGACATGCGCTGGCCGGCCAGGGGGTGCCCGGCCGGGCGTGGCTGGATGACCGTGTCGCTCATTGGACGCGCTGCGTGGCCCCGAAGACGAGGAAAACCCGAGGGGATCATCGAGCCTAGCAGCTTGGCCGTGTGGTGCAAACTTGGCCCGATCCCGTATTCTCGACGGGCCTGCCGCGCTCCCGGCGGCGCCTTTCCCGCCGTTCCATGCGTCACATCATCGCCATCCTGCTGCAGAACGAAGCCGGCGCCCTGACCCGGGTGGCGGGCCTGTTCTCCACCCGCGGCTACAACATCGAGTCCCTCTCGGTCGCCCCCACCGACGACCCCACGGTCTCGCGCCTGACCCTGGTCACGACCGGCTCCGACCCGGTCATCCAGCAGATCGTCAACCAGCTGAACAAGCTGGTGGACGTGGTCAACGTGCTGGACATGACGCGCGGGGAACACCTCGAGCGCGAGCTGGTGCTGCTGAAGCTGCGGGTGGCCCCGGCCGACACCGATACGGTGCGCGGCCACGTGGTCCGCAGCGGTGGGCGCGTGCTCGATCCGGCGGTCGACGGGTTCATCGTCGAGCTGACGGCGAGCGAGGCGGAGGTCAGCGGCTTCGTCGCCGAGCTCGCGCGCAGCGCGCAGCTGCTCGAGGTGGTGCGCAGTGGTGCGCTCGGCATCAGCCGCAGCGCCCGGCCGCTGCGGGCACGGCCGGCGGCGGCGAGCGCCTGAGCGTTCGCGCGCGCCGCGGAGCCCGCTACGGCACCAGCACCGTCGAGCCGGTGGTGAGCCTGCCCTCGAGATCGCGGTGCGCCTCGGCGGCTTGCGCGAGCGGGTAGGTCTGGCCGACGACCACGCGCACCTTCTTGCTCTTCACGGCCGCAAACAGCTCGCGCGCCGCCTTCTCGAGCTCGGCGCGCGTGGCGATGTAGTTGAAGAGTGTCGGCCGGGTGAGGAACAGCGAGCCGCGCTTGCTGAGCTCGAGCGGGTTGATGGGCGGCGGCGGTCCGGAGGCGTTGCCGAAGGTCACCATCATCCCGAGCCGCTTCAGGCAGTCGAGCGACTCCATGAATGTGTCCTTGCCGACGGCATCGTAGACGACCCGCACGCCCTCGTTGCGCGTCAGCGTCTTCACGGAGGCCACCAGCTCGTCGCGGCCGGAGATCAGCACCTTCCAGCAGCCGTGGCGGCGTGCGACTTCCGCCTTGGCCTCGCTCCCCACCACCCCGATCACCTTCGCTCCCAGTGCCTTGGCCCACTGACACAGGATCAGTCCCACGCCGCCCGCGGCGGCATGCACCAGGATGATGTCGCCGCGCGCCACCTTGTAGGTGCGGCGGATGAGAAAGTGCGCGGTCAGGCCCTTGAGCATCAGCGCCGCAGCCTGCTGGTCGGTGACGCCGGCCGGCACCTTGACCAGGCGCTCGACCGGCACGTTGCGAACCTCGCAGTACGCCCCGGATACCGGGTACACGTACGCGACGCGCTCGCCGACCTTGAAGCCGCGCACCCCGCGCCCGAGGGCGGTGATGACGCCGGCCGCCTCGCGCCCGAGCCCGCCCGGCAGCGTCGAGGGATACAACCCGGTGCGGTCGTAGACGTCGATGTAGTTGACGCCGATGGCGGTGTGCCGCAGCTGCACCTCGCCCTTGCCGGGCTTGTCGGTCGTCACGTCCTCGACGCGCAGGACCTCAGGGCCGCCGTGTTCGTAGAAGCGGATCGCGGTGGGCATGGGGCAAGGATAACTTCGTGGCGCGCCGCGCCCAAGCGTGGCGGCCTACAGCGCCGCGTCGTCGGTCTCACCGGTGCGGATACGGATCACCCGCTCGATGTCGGTGATGAAGATCTTGCCGTCGCCGACCTTGCCGGTCTTGGCGGCCTTGAGGATCGCCTCGATCACCTGGTCGACCAGGTCACCGCGCACCGCGACCTCGATGCGCGTCTTGGGAACGAAGTCCACGACGTACTCGGCACCGCGATACAGCTCGGTGTGCCCGCGCTGCCGCCCGAAGCCCTTGACCTCGGTGACCGTCATGCCCGACACGCCGATGTCGGACAGTGCGGCGCGCACGTCGTCGAGCTTGAACGGCTTGATGATCGCTGTAACCAGTTTCATGGAATCGGTCTCCGTGCGCCTCGGGCAGCGAGGGATTTTGCAGCTTTCATGCCACGCCGCGATATGGGGCTAAGCGGCTGGGCCTGCACCGGCAGCGGCCCGCGCGCCCCGCAATGCTGCACCATTGTAGAGCGGCGCGCGGTGCCAAGCGCCCCGGCGTGGTGCGGCGCACCTCAAGCTTCATAGGCTATTCTCGGTCAATGTATCAGCAGATCGTGATCGTCGGGGGCGGCCAGGCGGCGGTGCAGGCCGCCGACACCCTGCGGCGACGCGGCTACACGGGGCAGCTGGCCCTGGTCGGCGATGAGCCGTGGGTGCCCTACCAGCGCCCGCCACTGTCGAAGAAGTACCTGGCCGGCGCGCTCGAGCGCGAGCGGCTCTCGATCCGCCCGCCGCAGTTCTTCGCCGACCACGGCGTGCAGGCCCACTGGGGCCGGCGCGTCACCGACATCGCCCCGCGCGAGCGCCACGTGCGCCTCGACGACCAGCTGGTGCTGCCCTACGACGCGCTGCTGCTCGCCACCGGCAGCCGCCCGCGGCGGCTGCAGGTGCCGGGCGGCGAGCTCGAGGGCGTGCACTACCTGCGCACCATCGCCGACGCCGACCGCATCCGCGCCGCCTGCTCCCCGGGCGCGCGCGTGCTTGTCATCGGCGGCGGCTACCTCGGCCTGGAGGTCGCCGCCACCGCGCGCGAGCTGGGGCTGGAGGTGACCGTGCTGGAGATGGCCGACCGCGTCATGAACCGCGTCACGTGCGCGGCGGTGTCGGCCTTCTACCAGGCCGAGCACGCCCGCCACGGGGTCACCATCCGCTGCAACGAGACGGTGCGCGCCCTGCACGGCGACGGCTCCGGACGCGTGCGCGCGGTGCTCACCGAGCAGGGCGGTGAGTACCCGGCCGACGTGGTGATCGTCGGCGTCGGCGTGGTGCCGGCGGACGAGCTCGCCAAGGCCGCCGGCCTCGAGTGCGAGAACGGCGTGGTCACCGACGGCCACTGCCGCACCTCGGACGAGGCCATCTGGGCCGCGGGCGACTGCGCCAGTCACTTCAACCGCCAGTACGGCCGGCACCTGCGCCTCGAGTCGGTCGACAACGCCTTCGAGCAGGGCACGACCGTGGCACTCAACCTGCTCGGCACGCCGACGCCGCACGACAAGCTGCCGTGGTTCTGGTCCGACCAGTATGACCTCAAGCTCATCATCGTCGGCGTGGCGCACGGCTACGACACGGTCGTGATGCGCGGCACGCCGGCCGGCCGCAGCTTCAGCGCCTGCTACCTGCGCGGCGGCGAGCTCATCGCCATCGACAGCATCAACTCGCCCAAGGACCAGATGGCCGCACGCAAGCTGATCGCCGCGCACGTGCGCCCCAACCAGGAAAAGCTCGCCGATCCCGGCGTCGCCCTCAAGGACGCGCTGTAGCGTTCTCCGCCGCACCGAAGATCACCGCCGGCTCGCCGGCGAGGCGCCGGCTGAGGTAGCGGCCGAGGAGGTCCGCGAGCGCGCCGTTGGGGCCGGCGGTCTGGCTGTCGTTGAGCAGCACCACGCCGGCGTAGTCCCCCGGGGGATTGAAGAATGCGTAGCAGGTGTAGCCGCCGGTGGCGCCGTTGTGCCAGTACTCGCCCCGCTGCGTATCGAACAGCCACGCGAAGGCGATGCGCTCGGAGCCGGCGTCCGCGCGCAGCTCGTGCGACACCTCGATGGCCGGGCCCAGGGTGCGCGCCGCGCCGCTCACCCCCGCGGCCGCCCGCGGCGGATGCAGGTTCGCCTCCAGGTAGCCGAGCATGTCGGCCGCGGTGGAGTGCAGGGCGCCGGCGCCGGCGAGCGCATCGAGCTGCCAGGCATGCGCCGGGCGCGCGTCCGCGCCGTAACCCTGGATGAGACGCGCGCGCTGCTCGCCGGCGAGCACGACGGTCGTGTCGGCGAGGTGCAGCGGCGCGGTCACTTCCTCAGCCACCAGCTGCGCGTAACTCATGCCGGCGCGGTTGGCGAGCGCCTGGCCGAGGAGTCCCACGCCGAGGTTGCTGTAGAGAAAGCCCGCGTCCGCAGGCTTCGCGACGCCGCGCTGCTGGAGAAAGCCGTACAGCTCAGCCGCGTGGTAGTCGGCGTACGGGTCGTTCGGGTCGGCCGGATTGAAGTTGCCGGGCAGGCGTGGCAGGCCCGAGCGATGGGTGATGAGATCGAGCAGCGTGATCTCCTCGCCGTCGGGCTTGGGCACCGTGCCGGGCGGCAGCAGCTCCCGCACCGGCTCCTTGAGATGCACCTTGCCCTGCTCGAGCAGCTGCGCGAGCACCAGGCCGGTGAAGGTCTTGGTGAGCGAGCCGATCTCGAAGATCGAGTCGGGGCGCGCGGTGCCGAGCGCGAACACCCGCCGCACGCCGTTGCGCACCACCCCGATCGCCACGCCGGCCGAGGTCGCCGGCCCGAGCGGCCCGTCCCTGAGCGCCGCCGCGAAATCCTTCCTGACCAGCGCCGGGAGCGCCGCGGCCTGCGCCGGCGGCAGCGCCGGCGCGGTGGTCATTTTCGGATCCGGCGGGGGCTCGAGCGCGCGCACCTGCCGCAGCAGCTTCAGCGGCAGCTGCCTGCGACCCTGCGTCCAGCTGCCGCTGAGGGCGGCGCCGTCGGCCGACAGCGTGCCGCGCCAGGCGCCACCCACCGCCGGCACCTCGAACGCGAGGTCGGGCTTGGTCCAGCTGACCTGGCCGCAGTCGATTTGCCAGCTCTGCTGGTCGGGACTGTCGAGCACGCAGTACTCGCGGCCGTCGCGGTCGCTCTTCAGCCTGACCTGGATGCGCAGCGTCCCCTGGGGCGGCGCCTCGAGCGCGCCCAGCCAAACGCCGTCGACCGGCGCGGGGGTGCTCGCCGCGACGAAGGTGTCGCGGCTGAAGTTGAGTGCCACCTCGGCGCCCTGGTGCCAGGTGCCGTTGAGGGTGCGGCCGGCATCGCCGAGGGTCCCCTGCCAGGTGCCGTGCACGGAGGGCACGGCGAAGCTGAGCGCGTCGTGCTCCAGCCTGAAGTCGCTGCAGGTCAGCCCGCGGGCGCCCTGCTCCGGAATGTCGAGCGTGCCGCTGAGCGTGCCGTCGGCGGCCACCGCGAGATGCAGCCTCAGGTGCAGGGGCCCCAGCGTGCCGAGGTAGTCGCCGCCGAGCGCCGTGCCCGGCGCGGCGGCCAGCGGTGCCGCCAGGGCGGTGAGCGCGGCGAGGGCGAGCGCGCACCAGATGTGCCGCAGCGGTCGTTGCATGGCGAGGGTCCTCAGCATGTCAGCGCAGTACCACCAGCAGGTCCTTGGCATCCACCGTGAGCCCGGGACGCGCCAGCACTTCGGCGATCTCGCCGTCGCTCTCGGCGCGCACGGCGGTCTCCATCTTCATCGCCTCGAGCGTCAGCAATACCTCGCCGCGCGCCACCGGCGCGCCGGCCGCCGCCCGGACGGTGGCGATCACGCCGGGCATGGGCGCACCCACGTGGCGCGCGTTGCCGGCCTCGGCCTTGCGCGGCGCCGGGTGCTTGGCCACCTGGCTGCGGTCGGGTACGCGCACCGAGCGCGGCTGGCCGTTGAGCTCGAAGAACACCGTGCGCGTGCCGTCCTCGTGCGGCTCGCTGAGCGCGACGTAGCGCACGATGAGGGTCTTGCCGCGCTCCAGGTCGACGCTGATCTCCTGCCCGGGCTCCATGCCGTAGAAGAACACCGGCGTCGGCAGGATGCCCGGCTCGCCGTACAGAGCGCGCTCGCGCGCGTACTCGAGCCATACCTTGGGATACATGAGGTAGGAGGCCAGGTCCTCGTCGGTGACCGGGCGCGGCAGGTGCTGCTGCACGCGCGCGCGCTCGGCCTCGAGGTCCGCCGCCGGCAGCAGCGCGCCGGGGCGGGCGCTGAGCGGCGCGACGCCCTTCAGCACCTTGCGCTGCAGCGCCGGCGGGAAGCCGCCGTGCGGCTGGCCGAGCTCGCCGCGGAACAGCTGCACCACCGACTCGGGGAAGGCCACCGCGGTGGCGGGGTCCAGCACCTGCTCGCGGCTCAGCCCCGCGCTCACCATGAGCAGCGCCAGGTCGCCGACCACCTTGGAGGTCGGCGTCACCTTGACGATGTCGCCGAACATGTCGTTCACCTGGGCGTAGGCGGCGGCCACCTCCGGCCAGCGTGCCTCCTCGATGCCTAAGCCCCGCGCCTGCTCGCGCAGGTTGGTGTACTGGCCGCCGGGCATGCCGTGCACGTACACCTCGGAGGCCGGCGCGCGGCTGTCGCTCTCGAACGCGACGTAGTGGCGGCGCACCTGCTCGAAGTAGGCGGACAGCAGCCGCACCCGGTCGGGGTCGATGCCCGGGTCGCGCGGCCCGTGGCGCAGCGCCTCGAGCAGCGAGCCGAGACTCGGCTGCGAGGTGAGGCCGCTGAGGGCATCGACGGCGCCGTCGACCGCGTCCGCACCGGCCTCGATGGCCGCCAGCACGCTGGCGGCGGCGATGCCGCTGGTGTCGTGGGTGTGGAAGTGCACCGGCAGCCCGGTCTCCTCGCGCAGCGCCCGCACCAGCTCGAACGCGGCGCGCGGCCGCACCAGGCCCGCCATGTCCTTGATGCCGAGCACGTGCGTGCCGGCGGCCTTGAGCTCGCGCGCCAGGCCCAGGTAGTAGTCGAGCGTGTACTTGCGCTCGTGCGGGTCGCTTAAGTTGCCGCTGTAGCAGATGGCCGCCTCGCACAGCTTGCCGCTCGCCAGCACCGCGTCGATCGCCACGCGCATGTTCTCGACCCAGTAGAGCGAGTCGAAGATGCGGAACACGTCCACGCCGCCGGCCGCGGCGCGCGCCACGAAGAAGCGCACCACGTTGTCCGGGTAGTTGGTGTAGCCGACGCCGTTGGCGCCGCGCAGCAGCATCTGCAGCAGCAGGTTCGGCATGTGCTCGCGCAGCAGCGCCAGGCGCTGCCACGGGTCCTCGCGCAGGAAGCGCAGCGCGACGTCGAAGGTGGCCCCGCCCCAGCACTCCACCGAGAACAGCCCGGGCAGAAGGCTCGCGTAGTAGGGCGCGATGGCCGCGAGGTCGCGCG
The DNA here is from genome assembly GCA_025451275.1 of Steroidobacteraceae bacterium. Classification (GTDB taxonomy): domain Bacteria; phylum Pseudomonadota; class Gammaproteobacteria; order Steroidobacterales; family Steroidobacteraceae; genus 13-2-20CM-66-19. Next base: position 41,351 of record JANWKR010000010.1, on the reverse strand, counting down.
TGCGCAGCCGCGTGGCGAGCAGCGACTGGTGCGCATCGCGCATGGTGGTGTCGGTGAGGAGCACGCGCTGCTGCTCGCGCATCCAGCGCGCGAAGCGCTCCGGGCCGAGCTCGGCGAGCTTCTGGCGCGTACCCGGCAGCGGCGGGGTCAGCGCCACGGGCGGCAGCCGCGCCGGGGCGCCGTGCGCGGGACGGGCGCGGCCCTGCACCTCGGGGTGGCCGTTGACGATGGTCGTGCCGATGTAGGCGAGGATGCGCGTGGCGCGATCGCGCTTGCGCGGCCACTGCAGGAGCTCGGGCGTCGTCTCGATGAAGCGCGTGCTGTAGTCGCCGCCGGCGAAGCGCGGGTGGGTGATCAGCTGGTCGAGAAAGCGCAGGTTCGAGACCACGCCGCGGATGCGGAACTCCCACAGCGCGCGGTGCATGCGCGCGATGGCCTCAGCCGCGCTCGGCGCCCAGGCGGTGACCTTCACCAGCAGCGAGTCGTAGGAGCGGGTGATGATGGCGCCGGCGTAGGCGGTGCCGGCGTCGAGGCGGATGCCGAAGCCGGCCGGGCTGCGGTAGGCGGCGATCTTGCCGTAGTCGGGGATGAAGTTGTTTTCCGGGTCCTCGGTGGTGACGCGGCACTGCAGGGCGTGGCCGGCGAGGCGGATGTCGGCCTGCGGCGGCACGCCGCTCTCGGGCGTGCCGATGCGCGCACCGCCGGCGATGCGGATCTGCGCCTTCACCAGGTCGATGCCGGTCACCTCCTCGGTCACCGTGTGCTCGACCTGGATGCGCGGGTTGACCTCGATGAAATAGCAGCGCCCCGAGTCGGCGTCCTGCAGGAACTCGACCGTGCCGGCGTTGCCGTAGCGGGCGGCGCGGCCGATGGCGAGCGCCATGGCGCACAGCTCGGCGCGCTGCGCTTCGCTCAGGAACACCGCCGGGGCGCGCTCCACCACCTTCTGGTGGCGCCGCTGCACGGTGCAGTCGCGCTCGTAGAGGTGCACCAGCGTGCCGTGGCTGTCGCCGAGGATCTGCACCTCGACGTGGCGGGCGTGCTGCACCAGCTTCTCGAGGTACACCTCGTCATTGCCGAAGGCGGCCAGCGCCTCGCGGCGGCACAGCGGCAGCAGCTCGGCCAGCTGCGCCGCATCCGCTACCTGGCGCGTGCCGCGCCCGCCCCCGCCCCAGCTCGCCTTGAGCATAAGCGGGTAACCGATGGCCGCGGCGAGGGCCGCGCACTCCTCTACGTCCCGCGGCAGCGGCGGGCTCGCCGGCATCACCGGCACCCCGGCCGACACCGCCAGCGCGCGCGCCGCCACCTTGTTGCCGAGCAGCGCCATGGTGTCCGGCTCGGGGCCCACGAACACCAGGCCGGCCGCCCGGCAGGCATGCGCGAACGCGGGATTCTCGGACAGGAAGCCGTAACCGGGATGGACGGCGTCGACCTGCGCCTCGCGCGCCACGGCGAGGATGCTGTCGATGTCGAGGTAGGCCTCGACCGGGCCCTTGTCGGCGCCGACCAGGTAGGCCTCGTCGGCCTTGGTCCGGTGCAGCGAGAAGCGGTCCTCCTGCGAATAGATCGCCACCGTGCGCAGGCCGAGCTCGCTGGCGGCGCGCATGACACGGATCGCGATCTCGCCGCGATTGGCGACCAGGACGCTGCGGATCCGCTGCGACGCGGCGGGTTTCACCTTAAGATCTGCCGTCGGATGACCGGGGAGGCCCGCGCACGCCACGGCGTGCACGGTACTTCGATGATAGCCGCCGAAGGGAACAGATGTCGCACCCGTTTAAGCCCGCGCTCGTGTATCTGCTGTTGGCTGCGCCCGCGCTCGCCGCCGCCCAGCATCCCGTCGCCCTCGTCATCCACGGCGGCGCCGGCGTCATCGAGCGCGCCAAGATGACGCCCGCCGCCGAAGCCTCCTACCGTGCAGGCCTGGGCGCCGCGCTCGATGCCGGCTACGCGGTGCTCGAGAAGGGCGGCAGCAGCCTGGATGCGGTCACCGCCGCCGTGCGCGTGATGGAGGACGATCCGCAGTTCAACGCCGGCCGTGGCGCGGTGCTCAACCACCAGGGCGACGCCGAGCTCGACGCCGCCATCATGGACGGCTCGGGCCCGCACGCCGGCGCGGTGGCCGCGGTGCATCACGTCAAGAATCCGATCGAGCTGGCGCGGCTGGTCATGGAGCAGAGCCCGCACGTGCTGCTGGTCGGCGACGGCGCCGAGGAGTTCGCGCTCGAGCACGGCGTGGTACTGGTGCCGCGCACCTACTTCCGCACCGAGCGGCGCGAGCGCGAGCTGGAGGAGGCCCGCAAGGCGGAGGCCGCCAAGGCGAAAGCCGCCGGCATCACCGCCAGCGGCACGGTTGGTGCCGTGGCGCTCGACCGCGCCGGCAACCTCGCCGCCGCCACCTCCACCGGCGGCCTCACCAACAAGCACCTGGGGCGCGTCGGCGACTCGCCCCTGATCGGCGCCGGCACCTATGCGAACAACGCCACGTGCGCGGTATCGGGCACCGGCGACGGTGAGTACTTCATCCGCCAGGTGCTCGCCTACGACATCTGCGCGCTGGTGGCCTACCGGCACCTGACCCTGCAGCAGGCGGTGCACGAGGTCATCCACGAGAAGCTGCAGCGCACCGGCGGCGAGGGCGGCGTGATCGCGCTCGACCCCGCCGGGCACGTGGCCATGGATTTCAACAGCGCCGGCATGTTCCGCGGCGCGCGCGACTCGCAGGGCAAGCGCGTCATCGGCATGTACGGGGACGACCTGCAGTGAGCAGCACCTACGCCATCGCCGTGCACGGCGGCGCCGGCGCGGTGCCGCGCGCCGCGCTCACGCCCGAGCGCGAGGCGCGCTACCGCGAGGGTCTGGAGCGCGCGCTCGATGCGGGCTACGCGCTGCTCGAGGGCGGCGGCTCGAGCCTGGATGCGGTCACTACCGCGGTGCGCATCCTCGAGGACGATCCGCTGTTCAACGCCGGCCACGGCGCCGCCCTCACCCGCGACGGTGCCGCCGAGCTCGATGCGGCCATCATGGACGGCAGGCAGCTGCGCGCCGGCGCGGTGGCCTCGGTGCGGCACGTCAGGAACCCGATCGAGCTGGCGCGGCGCGTGATGGAGAAGTCGCGGCACGTGCTGCTGGTCGGCGCCGGCGCCGAGGAGTTCGCGCTCGAGGAGAAGTTCCAGCTGGTGCCCAACCTGTACTTCCGCACCGCCGAGCGCGTCGAGCAGCTCGAGGCCGAGCAACGCGGCGCGCGCGTCTCGGACCTCGTGCCCTCCACCCGCGGTACGGTGGGTGCGGTGGCGCGCGACACGGCCGGCAACCTCGCCGCCGCCACCTCCACCGGCGGCATGACCAACAAGCGCCCCGGGCGGGTCGGCGACTCGCCCATCATCGGCGCCGGCACTTATGCCAAGAACGGCGTGTGCGCGGTGTCCGCCACCGGGCACGGCGAGTACTTCATCCGCGCGGTCGCCGCGCACCATGTGTGCACCGCGGTCGAGTACCGCGGCCTGAGCCTCGAGCAGGCGGTGCGCGAGGTGCTGCAGGTGCTGTCCGGGATGGGCGGGGACGGCGGGCTGATCGCGGTCGACCGCGACGGGGTCCCGGTGATGCAGTTCAGCACCGACGGCATGTTCCGCGGCGCCCGCGATGCCGGCGGGCGGCGCGAGATCGCCGTCTACTGATGCTGCCGCGGCGCAGGTAGTCCAGGTGGACTCCGCCCCGCAAGGCGCACCGAAGGACGCGCGCGCGCGGCATGAGCGTAGCGAGGAGCTGCGCGCGGCGCGCCTGCTCGACGCGCAGCGCCAGGCGGCACGGCTCTTTGCGGCGGTGGAACAGGCCGGCATCCTGCGGCCCGGCGCCACCGACCTGGCGGCGAGCGATGCGGTGCGCGATCTCGCCGCCGGGCAATTCGCCGTCGCGCGCCACTGGCACAAGCGCATCGTGCGCTCGGGTCCCAACACCCTCAGACCTTATCAGGATGAGGCGCCGGACCGCGTCATGACGGAAGACGACATCGCGTTCGCCGACTTCGGGCCGATCTTCGCCGGGTGGGAAGCGGACTTCGGACGCACCTGGGTGTTGGGGAATGACCCGCTCAAGCACCGCATGTGCGCTGACCTGGAGCGCGTGTTCGCCGCCGCCAAGGGCTTCTTCGCCGCGCACGCGCAGCTGACGGCGGCAGCGCTGTACGCGGAGGTGGTGCGGCTGTCGGGCGCGCTCGGCTGGACCTACGGTAACTACCACTGCGGACATCTGGTCGGCGAGTTTCCGCACGAAAACTTTGCCGGCGAAAAAGTCCGCTCGCTGATTACGGCCGCCAACCCCGCGCCGCTCAGATGCCGCGATGCCTCGGGGCGCACGGCTCACTGGATCCTCGAGGTGCATCTGGTCGATCCGGCGCGGCAGATCGGCGCGTTCTACGAAGAGCTGCTGACCCTCTAACCGGTCCAGGCTCCATGCGCACCGCACTCTTCCTGCTCGTGGGCTCGCTGTTGCTGGCGGCGTGCCTGCTCCTCGGCCGGCTGTTCTCGGGCAACTATCCGGGGGCCTCCTACGCGGCGACGGTCGCGTTCATCGTGGTGTGGCTCGGCGTCTCCTCCGCCAACCTGTGGGTCGGGGTCGCGAAGGCCGGCTACACGCCCGCGGACGAGCTGCCGATCTTCCTGCTGATCTTCGGCCTGCCGGCGCTCACCGCGGTCATTCTCAAATGGAAATTCCCCTGAGCTAGGCGGCGCGCGCCTCGCGCGGCCGGAAGGCGCTCGGCGGCCGCGCCTCCCAGCGCGACCACACGCGCCGCAGGTGCTGGGCAGAGCGGAAGCCGGAGCGCGCCGCGACGCGCTCCAGGTCGAGGCGGCTGCCGGTCACGAGCTGCTTGGCGAACGCGAAGCGGATCAGCTGCACGTAGTCGAGCGGCGAGCAGTGCGCGTGCTCGGCGAACAGGCGCGCCAGGTTGCGCGCGCTCGTGCAGGCCACCGCCGCCAGCTCCGCCGAGCCCCAGCTGGCCGCCGGGTCGCGCGCCACCGCGTCCTGGACGCGGTGCACGGCCGGGTGCAGGTGGTTACGGTGCATGACCCACGGCGACAGCGCCGGGTCGGTGCCGGCGCGGCGCAGGTACACGACCAGGTCGCGCGCCACTTCCGCCGCCACGCGCTGTCCCTGCTGCTGGCCGATGACGTGCAGCGCCAGGTCGAGCCCGGCGGTGACGCCGGCACTGGTGAACACCGTGCCGTCCTCGACGAAAATGCGGTTGTCGAGCACGCGGGCGCGCGGCTCGACCTGCCGCAGCTCGTCGATATGCGCGTGGTGCGTGGTGCACTCGCGCCCGGCCAGCAGCCCGGCGCGCGCCGCCAGCACGCTGCCCGCGCACACGCACAGGAGCAGCGCGTCGCGGGCGACGCCGCCACGGAGCCACTCGATGACGTCGCGCGTCGCCGGCTCGTGCGGATCGATGCCGCTGCCGCCGATGCCGGTGAGCACCAGGAGGCTCCCCGGGGTGAGTGCTGCCGGCAGGGGCTCGAGGGCGGCGAGGCTGAGGCCGACCGCGCTCGGGATGCGCTCGCGCGGCGCCACGAAGCGCAGCGCGTAGCTGCCCGGCACCAGGTTGGCGGCGTTGCGGAACGCGTCCGCCGGGCCGGCCACGTCGAGCAGCACCACGTTGGGCAGCAGCACGAACACCACTTCGCGCCGGGTCATGCGGCGGTCTCGCTCAGCTCAGCCGAGTGCGCCGGCGCTCGAGACGATCCGCGCGAAGCGGCCATCGAGCACCAGCTCGGTGCGCTCGCGGATCTCCGCCGCCGACACCTCGCGCCCGGCGCGGGTGCGCATCGGGAAGGTGAGGGTCGCGTCGGTCACGTAGCGCACGCTGTAGCCGAGGTCCGAGGCGTGCCGTGCGGTGGTCTCGCAGCACTGCTCGGTGCGAATGCCGGTGATCAGCAGCTCGCCGATGCCGCGCCCGCGCAGCCACTGCTCCAGGGTCGTGCCGTCGGCGGTGCGGGCGAACATCGCCGAGTGCACCTCCTTGGTGAAGACCGCATCCGGCACCAGCGCCAGCTCGGGCATCGGCCGTACCTGGCCGGAGGCGGCGGTGAAGGGGTTGCCGGCATCATCGCCCGGCTCCTGGTGAAAGACCTGTAGCACCGGGATGCCGCGGGCGCGGCAACCGTCGATGAGTGACTGCAGGTTGTCCAGGAAGGCCGGCAGGCCCTCGCCGCGGAAGTACGGCCGGTGGCGGAAGGATTCCTGCACGTCGATGACGATGAGTGCCTGCTTCATGGGTTCCTGCGACCGTGGCGATTGAGAATCGGCCAGTATCTTCGGTCAGCGCGCAGGCGAGCGCCACCGCTTCTACAGACAGGCATAGGGCAGAAACGGACGGCTAGTCCGGGAGGCCGGGGCGCCGGTCCAGGGCTTCGGCGCGGTCCGGCCGGCCGGCTGCGCGGCCTTGCCGAGGGTGCCGAACGGCGCGCCGACCTCGGCGGCATCACCCACAGCGACGGCCGCGGGAACGGCGCCGCCGGCACGCGCTCAGTGGCGCGCCTCGCTCCCCCGCCGCACCTCGGCGGCGAGCAGCGTCAGGCCACGCAGCCGCGCCCGCTCGAGCGCGCCGGACTCGCCACCGGCCGCCGCCAGTAACAGGTCGCGCCACACCTGCACGCGCGCCGGCCAGCGCGGGCGCAGCCACTGGGGATGGGCCTCGGCGAGCGCCTGGATCTGCGGCAGGGTGTGGCGCGCGATCAGCGCCGCGCACGGCCCGGGCATGCCGAGCAGGAGCCGCGCCGCCGGTCCCTGCGCCCGGGCCAGGTGCCAGGCGTAGGTGATGACCAGGCGCGTCATCGGCGCCGCCGCCGCCGCGGTGAAGTACGCGGTGTAGCCGGCACGCGCGCCCTCGCCCACCTGCACCGCCTGCGGCCGCCAGCGCAGCGGCTCGGCGAAACCGGCGTCGAACAGCAGGTAGGGACAGGCGGCGGCGCGCCGGCGTGCCCCGGCATCGAGCGCGCGCCACAGCTCACCGACCTGCCGCACGAGCGGCGCGGCCGGTGCGGCCCGCAGCCGCGCCTCTTCGGCCAGCAGCCCGAGACACGACTCGTTCACCTCCATGAGGGACTCGAGCGTGCCGTCGTGCAGCCAGGCGAGCGCACCGCCCGCCTCGGTCACGCCGTCTTCGTTCTCGCAGTGCAACAGCATGGTGTGCCTCCGGCCCGGTCCGCAGCGTTGGCTATCCTAGCCGAGCGGCGCCTCCAAGCCATCCGCAGATTTGGTTATTTTTAACCAAATTTGTGGTGTTGAGTTTTGGTGATTTTCAACCAAAATGGTGCCAGTCCTGCACGAGGACCCCCGCATGCGCATTTCCGACGACCGCTACCACCGCGAGCGCGCGCGCATGGAACTGGCGCTGCGCTTCCTGCGCCACGAGGCGCGCACCCAGACCATCCGCGCCTGGACCGGCCTGTCCGACGACCGCATCCGCAAGCTGTACCGCTCCTACCTCGGCCATGCCCGCCGCCAGCTGCCGCGTCACCGCGGCAAGTCGCCGCACCAGGTGGCCTACTTCACCCGCTCGCTGCGCCTGCAGGAGGAGACGGCACTGCTCGCCAGCGTGCTGTCACTGCTGGGCGTGCTGCCGGGGGCGGAGGCGGCGGCGACGCCCGGCCTGACGCGTGGCGAGCTGCTGTGCCAGGCGTTCGAGGCCTACCGGCTGCTGCTGCCCTCGGCACAGATCTCCTTCGAGCACGCGGTGTTCCTCGCCACCGCGCTCGGCCGCGGCGACCAGCTGCGCCTGGCGTCGTGCAGCGAGTGCGGCGGCCTCCTGGTCACGGAGCGCTTTCCGCTGCGCAGCGTGCGCTGCCAGCACTGCAGCGCCACGGTGCCACCCCGCGCCTGAGGCGCCTTTTCGCGGACGGCCCGGCTAGAATCCGCCGCCATGTATGACGAGTGCGGACGGCATTGATGCAGGCGCGCCCCAACTTCTTCTCCGGACCCTACCTGGAGCGGCGCGCCGAGGAGCGCGAGGACCCGCGCTGGATCGAGGCGGCGCGCACCGACCCGGCGACGCGCTACCTGGTGGCGCGCGGCAGCACCCAGCTGCTCAGCTCCGGGGAGTCGCCGCGCATCGCGTTCCTGGACAACGCCGGCGCCGCGGCCATGGGCGACGCGCCGTGCGTGCTGCTCGGCTGGTACCAGGATGCGCGCTGTGTCCTGATCGACCTGCCCGCCGATGCCGTGCCCACGACCCCGCCCGGCACCGGCTTCCGGGAGCTGCGGCCACTCACCGCGGTGCTGGCAGCCGCCGAGGCGGCCGTGCTCGCCTATGCGCGCGGCCTGTCCATCTGGCGCCTGCGGCAGCGCTTCTGCGGCGTGTGTGCCGCGCCGACGCAGCCGACCCACGCCGGGCACTGCCTGCGCTGCACCAACCCCGCCTGCGCGCACGAGTTCTTTCCGCGCCTCGACCCGGCGATCATCGTGCTGGTAAGCGACGGCGAGCGCGCGCTGCTCGGGCGTCAGGCGGACTGGCCGGCGCGCCGCTACTCGACCATCGCCGGCTTCGTCGAGCCGGGCGAGAGCCTCGAGGACGCCGTGGTGCGCGAGGTGCAGGAGGAGACCGGCGTCGACGTGGGCGCGGTGCGCTACCACTCCTCGCAGCCGTGGCCGTTTCCGTCCTCGCTGATGATCGGCTTCGAGGCGCGCGCCGCCGCCGGCAGCCCGGTGCGGGTCAGCGGCGAGCTCGAGGACGCGCGCTGGTTCACGCGGGCGCAGATCACTTCCGGCGAGGCGCTCGCGCCGCCGACGCAGTCGATCTCGTGGCGCCTCATCGAGGGCTGGCTGCAGGCCGGCGGCTGACGCGATGTGCCTCCTGGTGCTCGCCTGGCAGGCGCATCCGCGCTACCGCCTCGTGGTGGCCGCCAACCGCGACGAGTTCCACGCGCGCCCCGCCGCGCCGCTCGCCAAGTGGCCGCCGCCGGCCGACATGCTCGCCGGGCGCGACCTGCAGGCGCAGGGCACGTGGCTGGGCCTCGACCGCGCGCGGCGCTTCGGTATAGTCACCAACTTCCGCGAGCTGCAGCGGCCGCAGCCGGGGGCACGCTCGCGTGGTGGCCTGATCCCGCGCTACCTCGGCGGCAGCGACGACGCCGCGGCCTTCTTCGCCGCGCTCGAGCCCGAGGCGGCGCACTACTCCGGCTTCAACCTGCTGCTCACCGACGCCCGCGAGCTGTGGTACGGCTCGAACCGCGCCGCGCCGTTCGCGCGCGCCCTGCCCCCCGGGATCTACGGCCTGTCGAACGAGCTGCTCGACACGCCGTGGCCGAAGCTGACGCGGGTGCGCGCCGGCTTCGAGGCCTGGCTGCAAACGCCCGCCGCCGCGCCGGCCGGCCTGTTCTCCCTGCTCGCCGATCGTACCCCGGCCCCGCAGGCGCAGACCGACACCGGCGGCCTGCCGCCGGAGTGGGCCCGGGCGCTTTCGGCCCCGTTCGTGCTGCACCCCCGCTACGGCACGCGCTGCGCCAGCGTGCTGCTGCTCGGGGCGGCGGGGGAGTTGCGGCTGATCGAGCAGCGCTTCGACGCCGTCGGCCAGGAAACCGGCCGCAGCGAGTTCACGCTCGGCCCGGGCGAGTGGCCGTGAGCGGTGTCAGCGGAACCGGTGGTGCGCGCGTTGACTCTGACAGTAGAGCGACGAGCGGTTGTGCTCGCAAGGCTCTAGAATTCCAAGGACTTTCCCAGCTCGCACCTTGAAATGGCGCAGCCAGACTCCGCACTCCGGGCTCGTCGACGACGCCGGCGGGCCCCGTGGATCGCCGCGTGCCTGCTGGCGGCGCCGCTCGCGCATGGCGCCGGCGTCAACATCGAGGTGCGCGGCGTGGACGACGAGCTCCGCGACAACGTGCTCGCCTACCTGAGCTTTGCACGCTACAAGAAGGGCGGTGCCGAGCTCACGTCCGATACGGTCGAGCGGCTGCACAACCGCGTCGACCGCGAGGTGCAGGCGGCGCTGCGCCCGTTCGGCTACTACGACCCCAAGGTCGATTCGACCGTCAGCGACCAGGGCCACGGCGACTGGCGCGTGGTCATCGACATCACCCCCGGCCCGCCGGTGCTGGTGCAGCACATCGACGTGCACGTCGACGGCCCGGGCGAGACCGACCCGCTGTTCCAGCGCATCCTGCACCACCTGCCGCTGCACCCCGGCGACCGGCTCAACCACGCCTACTACGAGGCGCTCAAGGCCGACCTGCAGCGCACCGCCGCCACCTACGGCTACCTCGACGCCAAGATGATTCGCAACGAGCTGGTGGTCGACCCGGCGCAGCACACCGCCAACGTCGCCCTCGAGCTCGACACCGGCCAGCGCTACCACTTCGGCGTCACCTCCATCCAGCAGCACGTGGTCAACGACAAGCTGGTGCGCCGCTACCTGCGCTATCACCAGGGCGATCCCTACGACCTGACGCAGGTGCTGCGCACGCAGTTCGCGCTCGATGACGCGCAGTACTTCGCCAATCTCGAGGTGCTGCCGGGCGAGCCCGACCGCCAGGCGCTCAGCGTGCCGGTCAGCATCCGCGGCGACGCCAGCCGCCGCCACCGCTACTCGTTCGGCGTCGGCTACGCCACCGACACCGGCGTGCGCGGCACGCTCGGCTTCGAGGACCGCCACATCAACCAGTACGGCCACAACTTCAGCGTCGAGGTGCAGGCCGCGCAGGTGACCAGGTACTACGTCCAGACCCGCTACCGCATCCCGGTCGGCGACCCGGCGCTGGAGAACCTGTCGCTCAACGGCTCGATCGAGCAGCAGACGCTGGCCGACGTGACGGCGCGCACCCTCAAGGCCGGGCCGAGCTTCACCATGGTCAAGGGCCCGTCGCAGTACGTGTGGCAGGTGAACGCGGTGCGCACCACCAGCGAGGACGCCAACGGCAGCATCACCGATCGGCTGCTGGTGCCGGAGCTCGACATCGCCTCGGTGCCGAAGGGCTATCTCGGCGAGCCGCTGTTCGAGCATCCGTTCTTCGCCGAGATCAAGGGCTCGCACTCCTCGCTCGGCTCGGACTCGAACTTCATCCAGGTGCACGTGCAGCTGGAGAAGGTGTTCCACCTGGGGCGCAAATGGCACCTGCTGCTGCGCGACGAGGGCGGCGCCACCCTGGTGTCGCGTTTCAGCCAGCTGCCCACGGTGTACCGCTTCTTCGCCGGCGGCGACAACAGCGTGCGCGGCTTCTCCTACAACGAGCTGTCGCCGACCGAGCAGGTGTGCGCGCCGCAGACCGGCGGCGTCAGCCCGCTGAACCCCAACGGCAGCTGCAAGGCCATCATCCCGGGCGACTTCATCAAGGTGGGCGGCAAGTTCCTGGCCACAGGCACGGTGGAGTTCGTGCGCGACCTGCCGCGCAACCTGGGCGTGGCCGCGTTCGTCGACTACGGCAACGCCTTCGACCACCTCGGCCGCCAGCTGCGGTTCACCGACCCCGGCGGGGTTGATCACTACGGCCCGCTGCTCGAGTATTCGGTCGGTGTCGGCATGCGGGTGCGGCTGCCGGTCATGACGCTCGGCATCGACATCGCCCAGCCGCTGTCGCGCAACGCCGGACCGCGCCTGCACATCAACTTCTCGCCCAAGCTCTGACCTCATGCGCCTGCGCCTGCTGCTGATCCTCGCCTGCCTGCTGGTCGTGACGGCCATCGTCGCGCCACTGGTACTGGTGTGGTCGGCGCTCTACACCACCGCGGGCCTGCAGTTCGTGGTGCGCCACCTGCCCGAGCGGCTCGGGCCGGTGCGGCTCGTCATCACCGGCATCCAGGGCACGGTGGCGCACGGCCTGACCGTCGAGCGCGTGGAGGTCGATCACGAGCTGGTGCACCTGACGTTCGAGGGCATCAGCGGCCGCGTGGCGCTGATGCCGCTGCTGCTGCAGACGATCCGCGTGCGCTCCGGCAGCGTGCACAGCGCACTGGTCGAGGTGAAACGCCGCACCCATCCCTCCACCCCCGGCCCGGCGCAGTTCCTGCCGCGCTGGATGATCATCAGCGTCGACGCCGGCCACGTCGACGACGCGCGGCTCTCGGTCTACAACGGCTTCCGGCTCGAGGCCCGCTCGCTCGAGGGCGCCGCGGTCATCCGCCGCAGGTACATCCGTTTCTTCCAGGCCGACGGTCAGCTCGAGGATGCACACATCAACGCCATCGGCGAGCTGCGCGCGACCGACCCGCTCGGGCTCGAGGTCAGGGGCCGCCTCGACTGGACCCCGCCCGGGCAGCCGGGCTGGACGCTGACCGGCAGCGCGCGCGGCGACCTGAACGCGCTCAGCGTGGTCGCGCACACCACCAGCCCGTTCCGCGCCGACGTCACCGGGCAGCTGCTCGAGCTCACCTCCCGCTGGCACTGGGTGGGGGATGCCACGGTGCAGGACTTCGACCTCGCCGCCTGGGGCGCGAGCGGGCCGCTCGGGCACATGAGCGGCCACGTCGCCGGCGCCGGCGACGAGCATGGCTTCACGGCCCACGGACCGGTGACCCCGGCCGGCCTGCACGCCGGCGCCTTCGACACCGAGTTCGCCGGCAGCTACGCCGACCACGTGCTCACTGCCACGCGCATGGACGTGCGCCACGTGGGCTCGGGCGCGCACGCCAGCGGCGCCGGCACCATCGCCATCGTCGACCACGGCCCGCGACTCGAGCTGAGCGGCACCTGGACCGACTTCCGCTGGCCGCTCACCGGACGCGACCCGGCGGTGCGCAGCGCCGCCGGCTCGTTCACCCTGTCCGGCATCCTGCCCTACCGCGTGCACGTGGCCGGCAGCGCGCGCGCGGCCGATCTGGAGGCGATGCCGCTCGACGTCACCGGTACCCTCGACAAGGACCGCTTCGAGTACGAGCGCGCCGAGGTCGACCTGTTCGGCGGCCACGCGAGCGTCAGGGGACTGGTGACCTGGACGCCGCAGGAGACGTGGTCGGTGAGCGGGCGCGTCACCGGCATCAACCCGGCGGCGCTGCGGCCCGACCTGCCGGGCAGCCTGAGCTTCGACATCGGCGCCTCGGGTCGCGGCTTCGACACCAAGGGAGATCTCAGCGCCGCCTTCAGCGGCGTGAGCGGCAAGCTGCGCGGCGAGCCGGCGAGCGGCTCGGGCACGGTGACGCGCGCCGGCGCCACCTGGGGCTTCAGCAGCGTGCGGGTGGCGCTCGGCGGCACGAGCCTCGCGCTCGACGGCCACGTCGCCGAGCGGCTCGACCTGCGCTTCGCGTTCGCGGCGCGCGACCTGAGCCTGCTCGCACCCGGCAGCCGCGGCGAACTCAAGGCCTCCGGCTCGGTGCACGGCACGCTCGATGACCCGGCGATCGTGGCCAGCGCCCACGGCGGCGACCTCGATGCCTTCGGCATCAAGGTCGAGACCTTCGACGCCGAGATCAACTTCGACCCGGGCGCGCCACAGCAGGAATCCAACGTGGACGTGCGGCTGCGCAAGCTCGCCTACCGGAGCCGCATCCTCGACAGCGTGACGCTCGCGCTGACGGGACCGCCGGCCAACTACGACGTGCGCTTCGCCGCCAGCGCCACCGGCCTCGCGGTCGGCGCCGAGGCGCGCGGCCCCTACGGGCACGGCCTGTTCAAGGGGCAGCTGACCGCGCTCACCATCAGCGGCAACGAGCAGCTGCATCTGTCGCTCGAGCGTGCCGTGGACCTGACGCTGTCGCTCGGCCACGCGCGCGTCGAATGGCTGTGCCTGGTGGGGACGCCCGGCAGCATGTGCGCCGATGGCGACTGGACGCCGGCGCGCTGGGCCTCGACCCTGATGGCGAACCAGCTGCCCCTGAACACGCTCACCGCCGGCATGACGCCCCTGGTCGAGTACGTCGGCACCGCGAGCGTGCTGGCCCGCCTGTCGGGCGATGCGGCGGTGCCGATCCAGGGCACGGTGCGGGCCGAGCTCGCCAACGCGCAGATCAACCACAAGCTCGCCAGCCACAAGATCGAGCACACGCGCATCGGCTCGGGCACCGTCAACGTGACCGCAACCCCGACGCTCATCAACGCCCGGGCGGACGTCGGCGACGGCCAGGTCGGCACGCTGCACGCGCGGCTCGACGTGCAGCGCAACGCCGCGGCGTGGCCGGACATGCCGGTCAGCGGCGAGCTGCACATCCAGGGCGATGAGTCGGGACTGGTATCGCTGTACGTCCCCGACATCGACCGCGCCGCCGGGCACTTCAGCGCCGACGCGCAGGTCGCCGGCACCCTGGGTGCGCCGCGCCTCGCCGGCAGCGTGCGGCTCACCGACGGCTCGATCGACGTCTACCAGGTGAACCTCAGCATGCGCGAGGTCACCATGGAGGCGCGACTCGGCGAGGGCGGCGTGGACTTCCAGGGCAGCGCCCACGTCGGCGCCGGCAGCGTGACCGCCAGCGGCCACGTCGAGTGGCGCAAGCTCCTGCCCTACGGCAAGTTCCACCTGCAGGGCACCAACCTGCGCGTCGCCGACGTGCCCGAGGCGCAGATCGACGCCTCGCCGGACCTCGACTTCACCATCACCGGGCGCCGCATCGAGGTGACCGGCAAGGTGGCGGTGCCGTACGCCAAGATCCAGCCGATGGACATCACCAACTCGGTGCGCGCCTCGCCCGACGAGGTGCTGGTCGGCAGCGACGTCGAGGACCCCGCCAAGCGCTTCGAGGTGATGAGCGACATCACGCTCACCCTCGGCGACAAGGTGAACATCGATGCCGCCGGTCTCACCGGGCGCCTGGTCGGCAGCGTCACCGTGCGCTCAGGCTACGACACCTTCACCCGCGGCACCGGCGAGCTGTCGGTGGCCGAGGGCAAGTACACCGCCTACGCGCGCAAGCTCGACATCGACCGCGGCCGGCTGATATTCACCGGCGGCCCGATCGACGACCCGGGAATCGACGTGCGCGCCGTCAAGGAATTCCCCGACGTCAAGGCCGGCATCAACGTGCGCGGCACGCTGCTGCAGCCGCGCATCACGTTCTTCTCCGACCCGCCGCTGCCCCAGTCACAGATCGCCTCGCTGATCCTCGCCGGCGGTTCGTTCGAGTCGGCACAGAACCAGGGCCGCGCCGGCGGCGCCGGCAGTGCCGCGCTCGGCCAGGGCGCGGCGCTGCTCGCCGCCCAGCTCGGCTCGCGCGTCGGACTGCCGGATGTCTCACTCGAGACCGACCCGATCGCCAACGAGACCTCGCTGGTGCTCGGCCACTATCTGTCGCCGCGCCTGTACGTGAGCTACGGCGTCAGCCTCACCGAGCAGCTCAACACCTTCAAGGCGCGCTACACGCTCGGCGATCACTGGACCATGCGCATCGAGCTCGGCACGGCGCGCGGCGCCGACTTCGTCTACTCGATCGAGAAATAGATGCGTGCTACCGCCGCCGCCGCGCTCGTTGCCCTGGTCACACTGGCCGTCCCGGCACGGGCGGCCGAGCCCGCCTGCCAGAGTTACACGCGCGCCAGCTCCGCCGCGCCGGAGCTGGTGCGCGCCTGGCTCGCGCACTCCAGCGACGTCAACGTACGCGTGTGCCCGCCGGCCGGCGCCGACACTGCGGCGGTGCCGCTCTACCGCAGCGAGAGTGCGGTCGCGCACGAGAACGGGGTATGCAGCTATGCGAGCCACGTGCTGACGGCCGCCGGCAGCGGCGGCCGGCGCCAGCTGCGCCGCGATGAGCACGGCGATGCGCAGCGCATGGCGCTCGCCACCGGACCGTGCCCGGCACCGCCGCAGGCCTACACCGAAACCTACGACGTCAGCGCGCCGGCCTTCGTCGCCGCGATGCACCTGTGGAATGAAGCCTCGGGCGCGGTGCGCGTCTTCGACGCCGAGTGGCGCGACGGCCACGGCGCCGGGGAGCGCGCTACCCCGGCCGCGGCGCGGCTGCGCACCGCCATCGGTGCCGGGCGGCTCAAGGGCGCGCCGGTGCTGCGCATCGTGCGCCTGTCGGGCGCGACGCTGCGCCGCCGCTACGCGCTGTTCGTGGCCGACCCGGACCGCGCGCCGCAGCAGTCGACGCTGTACGTCATCTACCTCAGCCGCTGGATCGGCGGTCCCTGGCACATCAGCGGCGTCGCCGACGCCGCGGACTGATCAGTCCTCGCCGCCGGGCGCGGCCGCCGCCAGCTCGGGCGCCGGGCGCGGCCGGTGGCGCACCGCCAGCGTCGCGACGGCGGCCGCGAGCAGGTTCGCGCCCACGCTCGCCACGATCGGCAGCGTGTAGCTGTGACTCACGTCGAACATGAAACCGGCCGCGCTCGGGCCCAGCAGCGTGCCGAACGCGACGCTGCTGTAGAGGATGCCGATCAGGCTGCTGACGTGACGGCCGCCGAAATAGTCCATCACCACCGCCGGCAGCACCGCGACCCAGCCGCCGTAGCACACACCGAAGGCGAGCGCGAAGGCCGCCAGCGTCCAGAACTGCCCGGCCAGCGCCCAGCTCGCGAGCGCGAGGGCCATGGCGGCGTACATCGCCACCAGGAAACGCTCGCGCCCGACACGGTCGGCCAGCCCGCCGAGCAGGAAGCGCCCGGCGGTGCTGCCGACGCCGATGACGCTGATGAGGAGCGCGGCGCGCGCGGGCGCGACCCCGCGGTCCTGCGCGTAGGGCACCAGGTGTACGAACGGCACGAACACGCCGAACGAGGCGCACAGGCAGGCGGCGTACAGGCCGGCGAAGCGACCCGTGGCGAGCGCCGCGCGCACCGGGATGCCGTCCGGCGGCGCCGGCTGCGGGTGCGGGGGATCGCCGTCGGGCGCGAGCCCGCGCCGGCGCGGGTCGTTCTCGATGAGCAGTGACAGGCCGCCGCCCAGCAGCACCGCCACCGCGGCGAGCCCGAGGTAGGCGCCGCGCCAGCCGAACGCACCGATGAGCGCGGAGGCGCACGGCGGCATGAGGAGCGTCCCCACCCCGATGCCGCTCACGGCGATGCCCGAGGCGTAGCCGCGGCGGCGCACGAACCAGCGCTGCACCGCACCGATCGCCGGCACATAGGCACAGCCCACCCCGAGGCCGACGCCGAGGGCGTAGGCGGCGTACACCCCGGTGAGCGTGCGGGCGCGGGCGGCGAGCGCCAGCCCGAGCCCGAGCAGCAGCATGCCGGCCACCGCCAGTGCGCGCGAACCGAGCCGGTCCGACAGCGGTCCGCTGACTGAACCGAGCGCGAAGTACAGGAATCCTGCGAACGAGAACACGAGCGCGACCGAGCCGCGCGAGGCGCCGAACTCCGCCTGCAGGGGCGCGACGAAGGCGCTGAAGGTGTAGGCGCTGCCGAAGCCCACGAAGGTGATGGCGAACGCCGCCGCCACCACCCACCAGCCGTGGAACACGCGTCCCGACCGTGACCGACCCATGCGCTACCCGTCCTCCTGCCGCCGGCGTTCATGATGCTGTCGCGTGGCGCTCCCCAGAATGGGCTCCGTCGCGCACGCTCCGCAAAGCGGTGCTGCCGCCCGCTGCGGGACAGGCACTGTAAATGATCCGCCGCCTGCCCCCGTTGCATGCCCTGCGCCTCGCGGAGCTGTCGCCGCGCCCTTGACTCCCATGCATTAATATGCACAATGCGTGCATGTTTATGCATAAGCAGCGTCGATGCTGAGCGATGCGCAGCAACTGGAGCGGCGCGCCGCCATCGTGCGCATCCTGCGAGACGGCCGGGTGCCGCGGCAGGAGGACCTGGTGCGTCTGTTGAAGAAGGCCGGCTTCGACGCCACGCAGTCCTCAATCAGCCGCGACCTGCGCGACCTCGGCGTGCTCAAGGCCAACGGCCGCTACGCGCTGCCGCCGGATGAGGTGACGCGCGCCAACGGCGACTTCGGCGCCCTCACCCAGTTCGTGCGCGCCCTGCGCCGCGCCGGCCCGTCGCTCACCGTGCTGCGTACCACCATCGGGGCCGCGCAGAGCGTGGCGGTCGCCATCGACCGGGCCGAGTGGCCCGAGGTCGCGGGCACCATCTCCGGCGACGACACCATTTTCATCGCCACCGCGAGCGCACGTGCCCAGGACGAGCTCGTCGGCCGCCTGCGCACCCTGTTCCCGGTCTGAGCATGGCCGCGCCGCCGTCGCCAACGGGCCCCGCGCCCATCGTGCTCGCCTACTCGGGCGGGCTGGACACCTCGTTCCTGGTGCCCTGGCTCATCGAGCGCGAGCACCGCCCGGTGATCACGGTCACCGTCGACACCGGCGGCATCGATGCCGCCGCCGCGCGCACCCTGGCCGAGCGTGCGCGCGCGCTCGGCGCGGTCGCACACCACCAGGTGGATGCGCGCGCCGGCTACTTCGAGCAGGTGCTGCGCTTCCTCATCATGGGCAACGTGCGCCGCGGCGCGCTGTACCCGCTGTGCGTGGGCGCCGAGCGCGTCATGCAGGCACAGACGATCGCGCGCATGGCGCGCGAGCTCGGCTCCGACACCGTCGCGCACGGCTGCACCGCGGCCGGCAACGACCAGGTGCGCTTCGAGGTCGCGCTGCGCACCCTGGCCCCCGACCTCAGGGTGCTGGCGCCGGTGCGCGACCAGGCCTTCAGGCGCCAGGACGAGCTCGACTACCTGCACAGCCGCGGCCTGCCACTGCCGCCGACCGGCGCGAAGTACTCCGTCAACCGCGGGCTGTGGGGCGTGACCATCGGCGGCACCGAGACCCTCACCTCCTCCGGCAGCATCCCCGCGGAGGCCTGGATCCTGACGCGCGGCGCGTTCCCGCAGCCGCGCGCCCCGCTACGCCACACGCTGCGCTTCGAGCAGGGACGACCGGTGGCGCTGGACGGGCGCGCGCTCGAGCCGGTGGCTCTCATCGAGGCGCTCGAGGCGCTGGCGGCACCCTACGGCATCGGCCGCGGCATCCATCTCGGCGACACCATCATCGGCACCAAGGGGCGCGTCGCCTTCGAGGCCCCGGCCGCCGAGGTGCTGCTGAGCGCGCACCGCGAGCTCGAAAAGCTGGTGCTCACCGGGCGCCAGCAGCGCATCAAGGAGCTGCTGGCGCAACCCTACGGCGACCTGGTGCACGAGGGGCAGCTGCTCGACCCGGTGTGTCGCGACATCGAGGCGCTGTTCGCGAGCTCGCAGCAGCGCGTCACCGGCGAGGTGCACGTGCTCCTGCAGACCGGCGCGCTGTTCGTCGAAGGCGTCGACTCGCCCTACTCGCTGATGGCCGCCTCGCGCGGCGTGTACGGGGAGGCGGCCGGCGAGTGGTCGGCCAGCGACGCGCTCGGCTTCTCGCGCATCGCCGCGCTCCCCGGGGTGTTTCATGTGCGCGCCGGTGAGCGCGCCCGGCAGCAGAAGGATCGCTGAGATGGTGAACGGCATGCGCTCGGTGGTGGTCGACAAGCTCGCCTCCGTGACCCAGGCCTGCGGCCTGGCGCACGAGGTGCGCGTCGCCCCCGACATCCCCGCCGAGGAAGGCGTGGTGGTGGTGGTCGAGGTGCTCAACAACAAGTCCACCTACAACACGCTCGAGCTGGTCAGCGGCCGCATGGCCAAGGTCGGCAAGGGCGACATCGTCGCCGGCGCGCTCGGCCACCGCCGCGCGCTGTTCGGCTACTCCGGACACGTGCCCGAGCGCGTCGCCCCCGGCGACGTCATCCAGATGCTCAACATCGGCGGCGTGCTGGGCGTGTGCGACTCGATTAACCCGGAGAAGGGCAAGCCCTTCGACTGCCGCGTGCTCGGCGTGGCGCTGCACTTCCCCTACCTCGGCGAGCGCATCGGCGTGCCGGCTCGCGTCGGCGCCAAGCGCCTCGATGCCGCCGCCGCGCTCGACACGCGCGGCGTGCCCGTGGTGGCGCTCGCCGGCACCTGCATGGAGGCCGGCAAGACCGCCGCCGCCTGCGCCATCATTGCGCGCATGCGCCACCGCGGGCTGACGGTGGACGCCTTCAAGGCCACCGGCGTGTCGTTGCGGCGTGACATCCTCGCCATGGAGGATGCCGGCGCACGCCGCTGCGCCATCTTCACCGACCTCGGGGTGGTCACCACCACGCGCGTCAACGGTCCGGCGCTCACCCGTACCATGCTCACCGAGCTGGCCGCCGGCCGGCCCGACGTCATCGTGTTCGAGCTGGGCGACGGCATCCTCGGCACCTACGGCGTGGACGCCATCCTCGAGTGTGCCGACATCCGCACCGCGCTCAGCGGCGTGGTGCTGTCGGCCAACGACCCGGTCGCCGCCTGGGGCGGTGTCAAGCTGCTGCGCGAGCGCTTCCGCATCGAGCCGTGCGTGGTCACCGGCCCCGCCACCGACAACCAGGTGGGCATCGAGATCATCACCGGCCAGATGGGCGTGCCGGCCTGCAACGCCATGAGCCACGGCGCCGCGCTCGGCGACCGCGTCATCGAGGCGCTGGGACTCAAGACCGCCGCGCCGGCGGCGGCATGAGCGCGCGCATCCCGGCCTTCGTGCTCGGCGGCAGCGGCTACGTGGCCGGCGAGCTGCTGCGGCTCATCGCCCAGCACCCGCAGTTCGCGCTCGCCGCGGCGCTCTCGGACAGCCGCCCGGGCGAGCCGCTCGCGGCCGCCTTCCCGCACCTCGCCTGTGCCTACCCGGAGGCGCGTTTCAGCTCGCAGTCCGAGCTGCAGCAGCTGCTGTGCGCAGCGCCGCGCGCGGCGCTGTTCTCGGCCGCGCCGCACGGGGTGTCGGCGGGGCTCGTCGACGCGCTGCTCGGCGCCGCGCAGCCGGCGCGCGCCGCAGTACGCGTGGTCGACATCTCGGCCGACTTCCGCTACCCGGACGCCGCGGCCTACCAGGCGGTGTACGCGCACGCGCACGGCGCGCCGCAGCGCCTGCGCGAGTTCACCTGCGCCCTGCCCGAGCACCTGGCGCGCCCCGACACCGCGCACGTCGCCCACCCCGGCTGCTTCGCCAGCGCCATGCTGCTCGCGTGCGTACCGCTGCTCGCCGCCGGGCTGACCAGCGGGCCGCTGTTCGTGAGCGGCGTCACCGGCAGCACCGGCTCGGGCCGCAAGCCCATCCCGGGCACGCATCACCCGCTGCGGCACGGCGACCTCTACAGCTACAGTGCGCTCGCCCACCGTCACGTGCCGGAGGTCGTCGCCTGCGCGCGTGCCGCCACCGGGGTCGCACCCGAGCTGGCCTTCGTGCCGCACTCCGGGCCGTTCGCGCGCGGCATCCACGTGACCGTGCAGGCGGCGCTGGCGCGCGCCGCCGACACCGCGGCGGTGCTCGGCGCGCTGCGCAGCTACTACGCGCGGGCGCCGTTCGTACGCGTCACGAGCGAAGCACCGCGCGTCAAGGACGTCGCCGCCAGCAACTATGCACACCTGTCTGCCGCAGTGCGGGGCAACACGGTCGCGGTACTATGCGCCCTCGATAACCTCACCAAGGGGGCCGCCGGCGGCGCCGTGCAGTGGATGAACCGCCTGTTCGACCTGCCCGAGACGACGGGTCTCACGGCGCCGGCACCCGGCTGGACCTGAAAGCCGCGAGGCCATGGTAAAGAAGAAAGACTCCGCGACCTCCGCCAGCGCGATCCGCGAGGCCGTGCGACAGCGCGACTTCCTCGCGCCGGTTTTCGCGCAGTACCCGTTCGACGTGGCCTCCGCCCAGGGCGTGTGGCTGACCAACGGCCGCGGCGAGCGCGTGCTCGACCTGTATGGCGGCCACGCCGTCGCCAGCCTGGGCTACGCGCACCCCGGCTGGACCAAGGCGCTCGCCGCGCAGGCGGAAAGCTGCCAGTTCCAGAGCAACGCAGTCGCCATGCGCGTGCGCAGCCGCGCGGCGCGGCGCCTGGTGCGCTTCTCCGGACTGCCCTTCGGCGGGGTGTTCTTCGTGAACTCGGGTGCCGAGGCCAACGAGAACGCCCTCAAGGTGGCGCTGCGCATGACGCGCCGCGAGCACGTCGCCGCCATCGAGGGCGGCTTCCACGGCCGCACCGCCGCCGCCGGGGCGGTGAGCTGGGGCGCGCGCGACAAGTGGTACGGCTTCCCGCGCACGCCCTTCGAGGTGAGCTTCATCCCGCGCGGCGACTCCAAGGCGGTCGCCGCACACGTAACGCGCAAGACCGCCGCGGTGATCGTCGAGCCGGTGCAGGGCATGGCCGGCGCGGTCGACCTCGGGGCGGCGTTCCTCGCGGCGCTGCGAGCGCGCTGCGACGAGGTCGGGGCGCTGCTGATATTCGACGAGGTGCAGTGCGGCATGGGGCGCACCGGGCAGCCCTTCGCCGCCAATTTCTACAACGTGCGCCCCGACCTGCTCACCACCGCCAAGGCGCTCGGCAACGGCTTCCCGTGCGCAGCCCTCATGATGTCGCCGCTGGTGGCCGCCTCGCTCAAGACGGACGCGCTCGGCACCACCTTCGGCGGCGGCCCGATGGCGTGCGCGGCCATGATCGCGGTGCTGGCCGCGCTCAAGGAGGAGAGGCTGCTCGAGCGCGTGCGCCGCATGGGCGCCTACATCCGCCGCAGCTGCGTGCTCGGGCCGGTGACCGGCTGCCAGGGCGCCGGGCTCCTGGTGGGGTTGCGGACCCGGCGCCCGGCGCAGGAGATCCAGGCCGAGCTGCTCGAGTGCTGCATCCTCACCGGCACCTCGAGCGACCCGCACGTGCTGCGCCTGCTGCCGCCGTTCATCCTGCAGGAGGAGCACGTCGACCTGCTGCGCGACGCGTTGCGTGACCTGCCGCCATGAAGCGTTTCGTCGATCTGGCCGATCTCGGGCGCGACGAGGTGCTGTCGCTGCTCGAGCTGGCGCGGCGCCTGGAGAAGCAGCCCGAGCCGCACGCGCTCGCCGGCAAGCAGCTGGGGCTGCTGTTCTTCAACCCCTCGCTGCGCACCCTGGCCTCGTTCCAGGCGGCCATGGCGCGCCTCGGCGGCAGCTCCTTCGTCATCAACCCCGGCCAGGGCAGCTGGCAGCTGGAGACGCGCCCGGACGTGGTCATGGACGGCGCGGCCGCCGAGCACGTGCGTGAGGCCATCCCGGTGCTCGCCTCCTACTGCGACGCGCTCGGCATCCGCATCTTCGCCGAGGGCCGCGACCTCGAGCACGATCTCGCCGAGGGCACCTTCAATGCCATGGCGGCCCTCACCGACAAGCCGCTCATCAACCTCGAGTCCGCGGTCAACCATCCCTGCCAGGCGCTCGCGGACTGGAAGACCCTGGACGACCTGGCCGTGCCGCGCGCGGCGCGCTTCGTGCTGTCCTGGGCCTACCACCCGCGCGCGCTGCCGCTGGCGGTACCGGCGGCGGCGCTGCACATGGCGGCGCTGCGCGGCATGGAGGTGATCGTGCTGCGCCCGGACGGCTACGCCCTGCCGGCGCCGCTCATGGAGCGCGCGCGGCGGGCCGCGGCCGCTTCCGGCGGCTCGGTGCGCGAGACCAGTGCGCGCGACGAGGCGCTCGAGGGCGCCCAGGTCCTCTATGTAAAGGAGTGGGGTGCCACCGCCTGCTATGGCGACGCCGCCGCGGATGCGCGCCTGCGCAGTGCCCTCACCGACTGGTGCGTGCGCGAGGACTGGTTCGCCGCCGCGCCCGAGTGCCGGGTCATGCACTGCCTGCCGGTACGGCGCAACACCGCGATCGCCGCCGCGGTGCTCGACGGCCCGCGCAGCGTGGTGCAGCGCGAGGCCTACAACCGCCTGCCGGCGCAGATGGCGGTGCTGCACCGCCTGCTGCGCCCCTGACATTTCCCACGGCCCGGACGCCATCATGATCATGCACAGAGCCGACCAGACCCTCGCCATCCGCGCCCTGAAGAGCGCCGCGCCCTACATCCGCATGTACAAGGGCAAGACCTTCGTCGTGAAGGCCGGCGGCGGCGTGTTCGCCGACAGCGTCGCCA
This sequence comes from Steroidobacteraceae bacterium, assembly GCA_025451275.1. GTDB lineage: Bacteria > Pseudomonadota > Gammaproteobacteria > Steroidobacterales > Steroidobacteraceae > 13-2-20CM-66-19. The sequence goes on along the minus strand of JANWKR010000010.1, from coordinate 17,578 downwards.
CGCGCATGCTGGTGGAGCAGATCGGGATCCTGCATTACTTCGGCGTGCGCGTGGTGCTGGTGCACGGCGGCGGTCCGCAGCTCACCGAGGTGTCCGCCGCGCTCGGCAACCCGAGCCGCATGGTCGAGGGCCGGCGCATCACCGACCAGAAGTTCATCGACGTCACCGCCATGGTGCTCAACGGCCTGATCAATACCCAGGTGCTGGGCATCTGCCGCGACCTCGACGTCGACGCGGTCGGAGTGAGCGGCGTCGACGCCGGGCTGGTACGCGCCCACAAGCGCCCGCCGGTCAGGTCGGCGGCCGGCGAGATGGTCGACTTCGGCTTCGTCGGCGACATCGACTCGGTCGACACCACGGTGCTGAGGAAGCTGCTCGACAACGCGCTGATGCCGGTGGTGAGCCCGCTGTCGGCCGACGAGAGCGGCACGCTGCTCAACATCAACGCCGACACGGTGGCGGCCGCCATCGGCGCGGCGCTGGAGGCCGAGAAGCTCATCCTGTGCACCGGCGCGCCCGGCATCCTCGGCGAGCTGGCCGATCCCGGGTCGCTCATCTCCTACACCGATCTGAAGGGCCTGAAGCGGCTGCGCGAGGAGGGTCGCATCGCCGACGGCATGCTGCCCAAGGCCAAGGCCATCGAGGATGCGATCCGCGGCGGCGTGCGGCGCGTGCACGTGGTGTCGTACCGCTCCCCGGAAGGCATCCTCGGCGAGGTGTTCACCAACGAGGGCACCGGCACGCTGATCGTCGCCGACATCAACGCCCTGACGCCCGACGAGCAGCAGAGCGGCCCGTGACGCGCCTGTGGGACAAGGGCGCACCGCTCGACGCCCGCGTGCTGCGCTACACCGCAGGCGAGGACTACGCACTGGATGAACGGCTCGTGGCCTACGACGTGCGCGCCTCGCTCGCGCACGCCGAGATGCTGCACGCGCAGCGGCTGCTGTCGGGTGAGGACCTGGCGGCGCTGCGGGCGGCGCTCGAGGCGCTCGGCGCCGAGCACGAGCGCGGCGCCTGGCACATCGAGCTCGAGGACGAGGACGGCCAGACCGCGCTCGAGCGGCGCCTGACCGCGCGCACCGGCAGCGCGGGGGCGCGGATCCACCTCGGCCGCTCGCGCAACGACCAGGTGCTGACGGCGCTGCGCCTGTACCTGCGCGATGCGGTGGCGCAGCTGGCCGCCGCGGCCCGCGCCGGCGCGCAGGCGCTGCGCGCGCTGGGCACGCGCGAAGCGGACACCCCGCTGCCCGGCTACACGCACATGCAGCAGGCCATGCCGAGCTCGGTGCGGCTGTGGGCGGAGGGCTTCGCCGCCGAGCTCGATGACGACGCGGCCGGACTGCTCGCGGTGCAGCGCCGCCTCGGCAAGAGCCCGCTCGGCTCGGCGGCCGGCTACGGCCCCCCGGGGCTGCCGATCGACCGCGAGGCGACGCGCGCGCGGCTCGGGTTCGAGACCGTGCACGAGCCGGTCACCGCGGTGCAGCTGTCGCGCGGCAAGGCCGAAGCGCAGCTGCTGTGCGAGCTGGCGCTGCTGCAGCAGGACCTGTCGCGCTTCGCCGCCGACGTACTGCTGTTCGCAACGTCCGAGTTCGGGTTCGTGACCCTCACCGAAGCCTTCACCACCGGCTCCTCGATCATGCCGCAGAAGCGCAACCCCGACCTGTTCGAGCTGCTGCGCGCGCGCGCCGCCACCACCCAGGCCTGCCTCGCCGAGGCGCTCGCCGTGTGCGCCAAGCTGCCCTCCGGCTACCAGCGCGACCTGCAGCTCATCAAGTTCCCGCTGTTCCGTGCCATCGACCTGGTCACCGACAGCCTCGCCATTCTGCCGGACGCGGTCGCGGCGCTCGCGTTCCGGCGCGACGCCATACGGCTCGATCCAGGGATCCACGCCGCCGAGGAAGCCAACCGCCTGGTGGTGAGCGAGGGCCTGCCGTTCCGCGAGGCCTACCGCCGCGTCGCGGCGAAGCTCAAGAAGTAGCGCGCAGCGGGCGGCGTGTTGCAAGCCCGGTGCGCGCAGGGCAGGCTGCCGCGGTATCCAGGGAGATGACATGACCAAGGTGTTGGGGATCTCGGGCAGCCTGCGCCGCGGCTCGTACAACTCGGCGCTGCTGCGCGCCGCGACGCGCCTCATGCCGGCGGACGCGACGCTGGAGGTCGCCAGCATCCGCGGCATCCCGCTCTACGACGGCGACGTCGAGGCGCAGGGGATTCCGGCGACCGTCACGCAGCTCAAGGAGGCGATCGTCGGCGCCGACGGCGTGCTGCTGGTCACCCCCGAGTACAACAACAGCATCCCGGGGGTGTTCAAGAACACCATCGACTGGCTGTCGCGCCCGTCCGCGGACATCAAGCGCGTGTTCGGCGGCCGGCCCTTCGCGCTCATCGGCGCCTCGCCCGGCCCGTTCGGCACCGTCCAGAGCCAGGCGGCGTGGCTGCCGGTGCTGCGCACCCTCGGCACCCAGCCGTGGTTCGGCGCGCGCCTCATGGTGTCGCGCGCCGCGACCGTGTTCGACGAGTCCGGTGCGCTCAAGGACGCGGCGATCGAGGAACAGCTGCGGCAGTTCCTCGCCGGCTACGTCGCCTTCCTGCGCCGCGACTGACTCACAGCCGCCGCTGCGCCGCGGGCGGCGGGGTGTACTGATAGGTCCAGGTCTCCGACAGCGCCTCGCCGTCGAGCTCGAGAAACAGCCGCAAGTTGACCGGCTCGACGCTGTCGTCGGCGAGTGCCAGGTCGAAGATCACGCGCCACTGCGACAGCGGCTGCAGCGGACGCGCGGACGGTACCTCGATGCGGCCGCGCGAGGTGCTGATCACCGGCGTGACGTGCGCGTGCTCGCCGAGCGTGCCGAGCTCGCCGCCCTCGAAATCGACCACGAAGCGCCACGAGAAGTGCGAGCGCTTCTGGCCGACCACCCCGCCGATGCCGGTGTGGGTGGCCTGCGCCACCGCCAGCTGCGGCCCGTGCGGGTTGGTGCGGCACCAGTACAGGCGGTAGCCGTACAGGTACTCGCGGTTGGGCTGCGGCTTGTCCGCCGGGGTCCAGAACGCCACCACGTTGTCCATGGTCTCATCGGCGGTCGGGATCTCCACCAGCATGACCGAGCCCTTGTGCCAGGGCGCCTTGGGCTCCACCCACACGCACGGGCGCCGGTCGTAGAAGGCCCAGTCGTCCAGGTACTGCGCGAACTGCCGCTCGCGCTGCATGAGACCGAAACCGCGCGGCGAGTCGTCGAGGTAGCTGTTGACGCGCACGCTGCGCGGATTGACCAGCGGCCGCCAGATCCACTCCTGCGTGCCGGTGTAGAGCTGCAGTCCGTCGGAGTCGTGGATCTCGGGACGCCAGTCATCCGCCACGCGCCGGTCGCTCTTGCCGACCAGGAACATGCTGGTGCCCGGGGCGATGCCGAGCCGCTCGATCGGGCGGCGCGGGTACAGCGACGCGTCGATGTCCATCACCTGGGTGTCGCCCATGTCGATGATGAAGCGGTAGGCGCCGGTGATGCTCGGCGAGTCGAGCAGCGCGTACACCGTCAGGCGGCTCGAGCCGGCGGCCGGCCGCTCGAGGTAGAAGGCGACGAAGTCCGGGAACTCCTCGGGCTCGGCCATGCCGCAGTTGACCGCAAGTCCGCGGTGCGACATGCCGTACTGCAGCTCGCCGTCCACGGCGCGGAAGTAGGAGGCGCCCTGGAACACGGTGCAGTCGCGCGTCCAGTCGGTGTGGTGGAAAATGCGGAAGCCGGCGAAGCCGAGGTCCGCCGGCAGCTGCGTGCCCTTGATGCCGGCGTGGCTGTAGTCGAACATCCCCGGATCGAAGCGGATCTCGCGCGCCGTGCCGTTCGCCACCTCGTACATGGTTACCGGCTTCTGCAGCGTGTAGCCGAGGTGCGCGAAGCGCACCTGGAAGCGCAGGCCCGCGCCCGCCCACAGCGAGCGCTCGTCGCGGAAGGCGATGGCTTCCCAGTGATCCCAATCGAGCGCGGCCAGCGGCGCCGGCAGGTGCGGGGCGTTGCCGGCGTAGCGTTGTCCCGCCAGGGCGCGCGCGCTGCCCTTGAGACGCGCGTAGTCGAAGGGCGTGCCGGCGGCGGCGGGCGCGGCCGCCACCCCGCCCAGCAGCCAGTCCGCGGAAGCGGCGGTGAGCAGGGCGGCGCTCGAGCGTAAGAAACGTCTGCGTGACATCGGGCCTCCGGAAAACTAGTGGGGTGCGTCCGGCTGCACGTCCGGCGCGGCGCGCGCGAACGCCGGCAGGCTCTCGAGGTGCGCGCTGACCGCGTTGAGCGTCGGGTAGGGCGTCACGTCGCAGTGGAAACGGTGCGCGTTGGCCATCTGCGGCACCAGGCACACGTCGGCGAGCGTCACCTGCTCGCCGAACATGTGGCGGCCGTCGCCGAGGCGCCGCGCCTCGCCCTCGAGGGCCTCGAAGCCGCGCCGGATCCATTCCGCGTACCAGGCGTTCACGGTCGCCTCGTCGTGCCCGAGCGGATCGCGCAGGTAGCTGAGCACGCGCGAGTTGTTGAGCGGGTGGATGTCGCAGGCTATGGCGAGCGCCAGCGCGCGCACCTGCGCGCGCGGCAGCGGTGCGCGCGGCAGCAGCGGCGGCTCGGGGTGGGTCTCATCCAGGTACTCGATGATGGCGAGCGACTGCGTCAGGATGGTGTCGCCGTCGACCAGTACCGGCACCAGTCCCTGCGGGTTGACGGCGCGGAACTGCGGCGAGTGCTGCATGCTGGCCGGCGGGCGCAGGTCGACCAGCTGCGGCTCCCACGTCAGCCCCTTGTAGTTGAGCGCGATGCGCGCGCGGTAGGCGGCGGAGCTGCGGAAGTAGCCGTACAGCTTCATGCCCCGGCTCCCGGCGCGATACTGTTGCGCAGCACCTCCAGCCCCTCGATGCCGCCCTCGAGCCGGTCGCCGGGCTGGAGCGGACCGACGCCGGAGGGCGTGCCGGTGAAGATGAGATCGCCGGCCCTGAGCTCGTACAGCTTCGACAGCTCGGCGATGACGTGCGGCACGTCCCAGATCATGTGCGCGATGTCCGACTCCTGGCGCAGCGTGCCGTTGACGCTCATCCAGATGCGCCCGCGCGTGACGTGCCCGAGCGCCGCCGGGCGTATGGCGCCGACCGGCGCCGACTGGTCGAAGCCCTTGGCGGTGTCCCAGGGCTGGCCGCGCTGCTTGGCCGCGGCCTGCAGGTCGCGGCGCGTCAGGTCGTTGCCGGCGGCGTAGCCGAACACGCATTCGAGTGCGCGTGCGGGTGCGAGGTCGCGCCCGCCGCGCGCCAGTGCCACCACCAGCTCGATCTCGTGGTGGAAGTTGCCGGTCACGGAGGGGTAGGCGATGGCCGCGCCGTTGGCCACCACCGCATCGGCCGGCTTCATGAAGAACACCGGTGGCGCGGCCTGCGGGTCGTTACCCATCTCGCGCACGTGGTCGGCGTAGTTGAGGCCGATGCAGTAGATGCGGTGCACGGGGAAGCGCTGCGTCGTGCCTGCCACGGCAACGCTCGGCGGCGGCGGCGGCGGGAAAGCAAACTCGGTCATCGTCGTCTCCGTAGCGGGCACCGGGGCAGATTGCCACCGTGCAAACCGCTAGACTAGGTGCGATGAGCATCTGGCGCTCCGCCCCGACCGTCGAACAACTCAACGCCAGGGCCAACCAGGGCATGGCCGGCTTCCTCGGGATCCGCTACACGGAGGTCGGCGATGACTTCCTGCGCGCCACCATGCCGGTGAACGAGCGCACCCACCAGCCCTACGGTCTGCTGCACGGCGGCGCCTCGGTGACCCTCGCCGAGACCCTCGGCAGCGTCGCCTCGATGCTGTGCATCGACCTGAAGCAGAACCTGTGCGTCGGCCAGGAGATCAACGCCAACCACCTGCGCGGTGTTTCCTCGGGCACGGTCACCGCGACCGCGCGCCCGTTCCACCTCGGCGCCCGCAGCCACGTGTGGCACATCGAGATCCGCGACGAGCGCGAGCGGCTGGTGTGTGTGTCGCGCCTGACCATGGCGATCATCGAGCAGCGCCCCAAGAGCTGACCTGAGAGGCCCCCATGTCCACTCCCAATCCCATCAGCGCCGAGGCCCGCGTCGATGAGTCGCTGGTCACCTATACCCACGTCATCTACGCGCTGCACGCGCTCGCGGTTGTCATCGGTCTGAGCAGCGCCCACACCATCGTCGGCAGCTTCATCGGCGGCCTGCCGTCGATCGTCGCCGTGATCATGAACTACGTGCGCCGCTCGGCCACGCGCGGCACCTACCTGGAGTCGCACTTCCGCTGGCAGATCCGCACCTTCTGGTACGCACTGCTGTGGGCGTGCGTCATCGTGCTGGTGTCGGCGCCGTTCTTCCTCGTCATCATCGGCTGGCCGATGGCGGTGTTCGGGCTGTGGGCGCTCGGCATCTGGATCGCCTACCGCGTCATCCGCGGCTGGCTGGCGCTGCGCGACAAGCGGCCGATGTACGTATGAGAGCGGCGCGCTGCCTGACGCTGCTCGCGCTCGCGCTGCTCGGCGGCTGCGGCCAGAAGGGACCGTTGTACCTGCCCGACAAGGGCGGCGCGGTGGTGACCCCGCCGGTCCCGGCCGCTACCGCGCCGGCGCAGAGCGCGCCGGCGCCGCAGGACACCTCCGCCACGCCGCCGAAGAAGACCGACAAGGACGACGGCGACTCCAAGTCGCCGCACTGAGGCACTCAGGCGCGCATCAGCCCCGCGAGCGGCCGGAGGCGCGCGCTGTCCGGGAAGACCTCCTCATCGAGCGCCCGCGTGCTCACGCCGAGATGCCCGGCGAGCACGCCCTTGAGCACCGCGCGCAGGTCGAGCGTCGGGGCGAGATCGCGGCCCTGGTACAGCTGGCGCGGCGCCAGGCCCGGCCAGTCGGCCAGCACCCGCCCGCCGGCGACCGCCCCACCGATAAGGAATGCCGCGGTCGCCGTGCCATGGTCGGTGCCGCGGGTGCCGTTGATGGCGGCGGTGCGCCCGAACTCGGTGATGGCGAGCACCGCGGTGTCGCCCCATGCCGCACCGAGCTCCTGTCGCAGGCTCGCCAGCGCCGCATCCAGCCCGGCGAGGCGCGTGGCCAGCTGGCCCTGCGCGCCGCCCTCGTTGGCGTGCGTGTCCCAGCCGCTGGTGTCGAACACCGCCACCTGCGGCCCGTCCTCCTGGCGCAGGAACCCGGCCGCGGCGCGCACGGTCTCGGCATAGCGGGCGCTGTGGGCAGCACGCGGCCGCGCCGCATCGCCCGCCGCCGGCGGCAGCGGCGTCATGCCGGCGCCGTCCTCGGCGGCGATGGCATCCGCCGCCAGGCCGTCGGCCAGGCGCTGGGCGAGCAGCGCGTCGCCGGCGTACAGGTCCGTGAGGCGTGCCAGGGTGTCCTCGTCCGGGGCGGCGAGCTTCGAGGGCGACCACGAGGTCACGGCCGCGGGCCCGCGCATCACCAGCGGCACGTTCTGGCCGAGCGCCACGCCGGCCTCCCGCGGATGCGCGCCCGGCAGGTGCGCCAGCGCGCGGTTGAGCCAGCCGCTCTGCAGCGCGTGCGGCCGCGGCGTGCCGTTCTCGAGCACGTCCTGGCCGTCGAAGTGCGAGCGCTCGCGGTAGGGGCTCGCGAGCGCGTGCAGCACCAGGAGCTCGCGTGCGCGGTAGCTCTGGCCGAGGAACTCGAGCGCGGGGTGCAGCCCGAAGAAGCCGTCGAGGGCGAGCGCGCCGCCGGGCGCGCCGGGCGCGTGCAGCGCCGCCTCGCCCCGCAGCGCGGCGTAGTCGCGGTCGCCGTAGGGCGGCACGGCGGCCAGGCCATCGAGCGCGCCGCGCATCACGATCAGTACCAGGCGCGGGCGGCGGCCGCCGCTGGCGGCCGTTGCGCCGGCGAACGCCAGGCGCGTGGTGCAGAACAGGCCGCCGGCGGCGCTTGCCGCGTGCGTGAGGAACTGACGTCGCGTACTCATCGCGATGCTCCTGGCGGCCTCAGCGCCGCATGAATTCGGGCGCGGCCAGCAGCAGCGTCACCGCCTGGGCGGCGCTGGCCGCGTGGGCGAGCGCGCCGCGGGTCGCCGCGCCGAGGTTGGCGCCGAGCAGCTCGGGGGCGAGTGCGACTGCGTCGCAGCGGCCGCCGAGGCGCTCGCCGAGCGCCTGGGCCCACTGGATGCGCTTCATGAGCGCGGCGGCGCCGTCCCAGTCGGCACTGCGGTCCGGCCAGCCCGCCGGCGAGCCCGGCGACCAGGTGCGCTGGCCGAGGAGCTCGAATGGGGCGAGCGGCGCGTGCGCGGCATCGGCCGGCAGGCCGAGCCCGCGGTAGGCCGACAGCACGTAGTCGCAGGGGCTCTTGTACTTGGCGAGGCCGCTGTCCCAGGCCTCACGCGCATCGAGCAGCGCGTGGTAGACGCGCGGCAGGTCCCCGCCGCTCGAGTGAAACGCGTCGGCGAGGCGCGCGACCGCCGCCGCCGGCGGCTCGTCGGCGATGAAGTGGCGCGCCAGCTTGGTGGCGACGAACTGGGCGGTGGCGCGCGCGCGCGCCAGGTCGCGCAGCACCGCCACGCCCTGCCCGAAGCCGTCGTCGCGGTAGCGCGTGCCGAGCACCACCTTGGTGCCGGGCTCGTGCAGCTCGGGCCGGAACAGGAACTGTCCGGGCACGCCGCCGCGAAAGCGGCCGCCCTCGCCGCCGATCGACCAGCCGCTCAGCACCGCGGCGAAGGTGGTGACGTCGGCCTGCGTGTAGCCGCCGCCGACGCCGAGGGTGTGCAGCTCGAGGATCTCGCGCGCCAGGTTCTCGTTGATGCCGATCCTGCGCTGTGCGTCGCGGCGTGCGGCGCGCAGCGCCGCCGGCGCGTGTGGGCCCACCGACAGGTAGTTGTCGAGGTACAGGAGCATGGCCGGATGCGTCTCGGCGGCGAGCAGCAGATCGGCGAAGTTGCCGAGCACGTGCGGGCGGATCGCCTCGCGCTCGAAGCTGCCGGCGAGCCCGGCGAGGAACTGCTTGTCGATCGAGACCGCGAAGTGGTTGGCCCAGAACTGCGTCAGGCGCTCGAGGAACGGGCGCTCGCTCGTGACCGCCTGCTGCAGGCGCGCGGTCACCTCGCTTGCATAGATGGGACGCAGGAACTGCGGCAGCTTCTGCAGCGGGTCGGCGGCCACGCCCTGCGCGTCCGCCTTGCGCGCCGCCTGCAATTCACGGCGCAGCTCGAGCGCCGCGGCCAGGATGTCGGTGCAGGAGCGCAGCCCCGCCGCGGCGAGCTGCGGCGGCGGGCCCGCGAGCTGCGCGCGCAGCCAGTCGCGGCCACCGCCACCGATCGCGGCCAGCTCGCCCGGCCGGGCACCGAGCCCGAAGCGGTTGGCGGCGATCGCGGATGTGAACGGCTCGGACATGGCGGCTCCCGGCGGGCACCTGACCCTATAGCGCGGGCGCTGCGGCCGGGTTGACCGGTGCGGCGGCGCGGCTCGCTTATACTCGCGATCCCCTTAAGGTTTTCACCCTCCATGGCGCGCTCTCCGGACCTGGTTCTCGTCGACGGTTCTTCTTATGTCTACCGGGCGTTTCACGCCCTGCCGCCGTTGTCGAACTCGCGCGGCGAGCCGACCGGGGCGGTGCTCGGGGTGCTGAACATGCTGCTGAAGTTCATGAAGGACTATCAGCCGCGCCGCATCGCGGTGGTATTCGACGCCCCGGGCCGCACCTTCCGCGACGACCTGTTCGCCGCGTACAAGGCGCACCGCCCGGCCATGCCCGACGACCTGCGCGCGCAGATCGCCCCGCTGCTGGAGATCATCGAGGCGCAGGGCCTGCCGCTGCTGCGCATCGCCGGCGTCGAGGCGGACGACGTCATCGGCACGCTCGCCTGTCGCGCGGCGCGCGCCGGGCAGACGGTGCTCATCTCCACCGGCGACAAGGACATGGCGCAGCTGGTGGACGGCTCGATCACGCTCATCAACACCATGAACAACTCGCTGCTCGACCGCGAGGGCGTGAAGGCCAAGTTCGACGTCTTTCCGGAGCAGATCATCGACTACCTCGCCCTCATCGGCGACAGCTCGGACAACATCCCCGGCATCGACAAGGTCGGCCCCAAGACCGGCGCCAAGCTGCTGCAGCAGTTCGGCGGGCTCGACGAGCTGATCGGCCGCGTCGCCGAGGTGCCGGGCAAGGTGGGCGAGAACCTGCGCGCCGGGCTCGACACGCTCGAGCTGTCGCGGCGCCTGGCGACCATCAAGACCGACCTCGAGCTGCCGCTGTCGCTCGAGGAGCTCGAGCCGCGCGCGCCGGACGTCATGAAGCTGCGCGAGCTGTACACGCGCTACGAGCTGCGCGGGCTGCTGCGGCAGCTGGAGGGCGGCGAGACGGCCAGCGCGCCGGCGGCCGCGAGCGAGGCGCCGCCGCCCGCGGCGCCTGCGACCCCGGCAGCAGCGGCACTCGCCGACACGCCGCGCCACTACGAGACCATCACCCGCTGGGAGGACTTCGAGCGCTGGCTGGCGGCACTCGGCCGCGCCGAGCTGTTCGCCTTCGACACCGAGACCACGAGCCTCGACTACATGCGCGCCGAGATCGTCGGCCTGTCCTTCTGCATCGAGCCGGGCACGGCCGCCTACGTGCCGCTGCGCCACGTCTACCCGGGTGCGCCCGATCAGCTCGAGCGCGCGCGGGTGCTCGCGGCGCTCAAGCCGCTGCTCGAGGATGCCGCACGCGGCAAGGTCGGCCACAACCTCAAGTACGACGCGCACGTGCTCGCCAACGCCGGCATCGCGCTTGCCGGCATGCGCTTCGATACCATGCTCGAGTCGTACGTGTGGAACAGCGTCGCCACCAACCACGACATGGACGCCGACGCGCAGCGCTACCTGGGCGTGCGCACCATCAGCTACGAGGAGGTCACGGGCAAGGGCGCGCGCCAGATCTGCTTCGACCAGGTGCCCATCGACAAGGCGAGCGAGTATTCGGCCGAGGACGCCGACGTGACGCTGCGGCTGCACCGGGCGCTGTGGCCGCAGCTCGAGTCGGTGCCGGCGCTGGCGCAGCTGTACCGGGAGATCGAGCAGCCGCTCGCGCCGGTGCTGCTCGCCATGGAGCACTACGGCGTGCTCATCGACCGCGAGCGGCTGCGCGCGCAGAGCCGCGAGTTCGCGCGCCAGCTGCAGGAGCTGGTACTGCAGGCGCACCGCGAGGCCGGCCACGAATTCAACATCGAGTCGCCCAAGCAGCTGCAGCAGATCCTGTTCGAGCGGCTGCAGCTGCCGGTGCGGCGCAAGACCCCGACCGGGCAGCCCTCGACCGCCGAGGACGTGCTCGAGGAGCTGGCCGAGAGCTACCCGCTGCCGCGCATCGTGCTCGAGTACCGCGCGCTCGCCAAGCTCAAGTCCACCTACACCGACAAGCTGCCCGAGCAGGTGAACGAGCGCACCGGGCGCATCCACACCAACTATTCCCAGGCGGTCGCGGCCACCGGGCGGCTGTCATCGGTCGATCCCAACCTGCAGAACATTCCGATCCGCCGCCCCGAGGGGCGCCGCATCCGCCAGGCGTTCATCGCCCCCGAGGGCTGCGTGCTGCTGGCGGCCGACTACTCGCAGATCGAGCTGCGCATCATGGCGCACCTGTCCGGGGACGAGGGCCTCAGGGCCGCCTTCGCCGAGGACCGCGACGTGCACCGCGCCACCGCGGCCGAGGTGTTCGGGGTCGGGCTGGACGCGGTCACCGCGGACCAGCGCCGCACCGCCAAGGTGATCAACTTCGGGCTCATCTACGGCATGTCGCCGTTCGGCCTGGCGCGCAACCTCGGCATCGAACGCGGCGCCGCGCAGCAGTACGTCGAGCGCTACTTCCAGCGCTACCCGGGCGTGAAGCGCTTCATGGACGAGACGCGCGCCAGCGCCCGCGAGCGCGGCTACGTCGAGACGGTGTCCGGGCGGCGCCTGTACCTGCCGGACATCCGCTCCGGCAACGCCCAGCTGCGTCAGTACGCCGAGCGCAGCGCCATCAACGCGCCCATGCAGGGCACCGCCGCCGACATCATCAAGCGTGCCATGATCAGCCTCGATGCCTGGTGCGCCCGCCCCGGCTCCCCGGCGCGCCTCGTCATGCAGGTGCATGATGAGCTGGTTTTCGAGGTGCGCGGGGCCGCGCTCGCCGAGGCGAGCGCGGCGGTACGCGAGCACATGGTGAACGCCGCCGAGCTCAGCGTGCCGCTGCGGGTGGACATCGGCAGCGGCGCCAACTGGGACGAGGCACACTAGGTCAACTGGCGGCCGCCGGCCGCGTTAGGCACAGGTCATGCCACGGAGACTCGACATGCCAAGACTTCTGCTCGCCGCTCTGCTTCTGCTCACGAGCGCGCTGGCGTACGCCGATGACGCGCTGTTCTACGTGGGCGCGGGCATCACGCGCAACAAGCTGAGCGACATCACCAACAGCAATCTGAGCTTCGCCGACATCGATCACACCTCCTGGAAGGCGCTCGCCGGAGTGCGGCCGCTGAGCTTCCTCGGCGTCGAGGCCGACTACCTGGATCTCGGCACCGGCAGCGGCAGCCTCTTCCAGCCCGGCTCCGGCGGGCAGAGCAGCACGCACTCCGACGCCAAGGCGTTCGCGGCCTACGCCGTCGGCTTCCTGCCGGTGCCGGTGCCGTTCCTCGATCTGTACGCCAAGGCGGGCCTGTCGCGCTGGAAGCTCGAAGGCGACACCACGACACCCGGCACTGCGGGCCTGTTCGCCTTCTCGCGCAACGGCACGGCGTTCGCATGGGGCGCCGGCGCACAGGTGCACTTCGGCGCCATCGGCGCGCGTCTCGAATACGAGAACTTCAACATCGCCCACACCAACGGCGCGCAGGTCATCTCGCTGGACGCGATGCTGCTGTTCTAGGCGGGGCGCGCGGCTCACACCGCCGAACTTCCGCCGCCGCCGCCGGTCATTCCAGCTCGGGACCGCACGCCGCCGGCCTTGTCGCCGCGCGGCTACGTCCCGTCTGTTTCATGGATGACAACGAGGTGCAGTGATGCGCAGGTTCTCGCTCCTTTTGTTGCTGGCGCTCGCCGCCACCGCCGCGCGCGCCGACGGGCTGCTCTACGCCGGCGCCGGGCTGTCCAACGACAAGGTCGACGACGTGACCCATACCGGGGTGGCGTTCGGCGACATCAAGAAGACCTCCTGGAAGGTGTTCGCCGGGGTGCGCCCGCTGCACGTGCTGGGTATCGAGGCCGACTACATGGATCTCGGCAACCACACCCAGACGCTCATCGGCGGCACCACCAGCACCGACGCCAAGGCCTTCGCCGCCTACGGCGTCGGCTTCCTGCCGCTGCCCGTGCCGTGGCTCGACGTCTTCGGCAAGGCCGGGGTGGCGCGCTGGAAGCTGAGCGGAGACGCGAACTCGGCCGGGACGCTGCCACCCAGCAGCTTCTTCGCCTTCTCGGACCGGGGCACCGATTTCGCCTGGGGCGTCGGGGCCCAGGCCCACTTTGGCAACATCGGCGGGCGGCTCGAGTACGAGCGCTTCGATATCCCGAGCACTAACGGGGCTAGGATTTTCTCGCTCTCGGTCGTCCTGAGCTTCCTCTGAGCCGGCAGACTGTGGCGGGAACGATACAGCCCGTTCAGCAAACTTATGATTTACCAAGTGATTTTTTGGACGACCTGCCGGAACTCCGCGGCCCCCAGGTCGTCATACTTACTGAGTGCGCAAGCACTCCCCGCTTCCCTCCCTGAGCGGGTACAAACCCGGTTCATGAGACCTGTGCCGGGCTAGTCTGCCCCGGCGGCTTCTTAGGAAACCGCCGGGGTTTTTTATTTGCGGGTCTTTCCGCCGAGCCAGGCCTCGAGCGTGTCCTGGGCGTCGCGCATGCCCGTGCCCTTCAGCGCGGAGAACAGCTGCACGCTGGCGCGGCCCGCCACCCGGGCCGCGGCCGTACGCAGCGCGGCGCTGCCCTGGCCGTGGCCGAGCTTGTCGGCCTTGGCCAGCAGCACGTGGGCCTGCCGGTCGCCGGCCCAGTCGAGCAGCTGCAGGTCGGCATCGCCGAGGCCGCGCCGCACGTCCACGATCACGAACAGCCCGCGGAGCGAGGCGCGCGCGTGCAGCGCCTCGATGAGCCCCTGCCAGGTGCGGCGCTGTGCCTCGGGCGCGCTCGCATAGCCGTAGCCCGGCAGGTCCACCAGGCGCTGGCCCGGCGCGAGCTCGAAGAAGTTGATGAGTCGCGTGCGCCCCGGGGTCTTGCTGGTACGCGCCAGTCCCTGGTGGTGCACGATGGCGTTGATGGCGCTCGACTTGCCGGCGTTGGAGCGTCCCGCGAATGCCACCTCGGCCCCGCGATCGGCGGGAAACTGCGCCGGCGCCGCGGCGCTGATGAGAAAGCGCACGTCGCCGAAGCGGCTCATGCAGGGGGCGGGTAAAAAAGCGCACGCATGGCCGTAGTGTACAATTCGCGCCCTCGCATCGCCGGACCGGACGGAAAGACAACGATGGCGCACACCTCGAGTTGGATGGCCGCAGCACTGGTGTTGACCTCGGCCTGCCTGGCGGCCACCCCGGACGTGCCGTTCACGCACGGCAAGGCGGCCGACGGCGCCGCCAAGACCGCCGTGTGCTCTTCCTGTCACGGCCCGAACGGCAACAGTTCCAACCCCGACTGGCCGCGGCTGGCCGGCCAGAACGCGGTCTACATCGCCGAGCAGCTGCGGCTGTTCCGCTCCGGTGCGCGCGACAACCCGGTGATGAAACCGCTGGCCGCGACGCTGCAGGACCAGGACATCGACGACATCGCGGTTTACTACGAGGCACAGACCCCGACCGGCCTGGAGGCCGACCCGTCCTACTGGCAGGCCGGCCAGGCGCTGTACCAGCACGGCGACCCGGCGCACGAGGTCCCCGCGTGCATCGCCTGCCACGGCCCGGCGGGCCGCGGCAACCTCGCGGCCGGCTACCCGGCGCTGCGCGCGCAGCAGTCCGCTTACGTCATCAAGCAACTCAAGGACTATGCCAGCGGCGCGCGCTACAGCGGCGCGAACCCGGAGACCGCGAGCCGCAACGGCGTCATGATGTTCACGATCGCCAAACGCCTGACCCCGGAGCAGATGCGCGACGTGGCTTCCTACCTGCAGGGCATGCGCTGATGCGGCGGCTCCTCGCCCTGGCGGCGCTCGCCGCGCTCGCCGCCTGCAGCCAGCAATCCCCGCCCCCGCCCGCCGCGACGCCCGCCGCACCGGCAGCAGCCACCGAGCCGGCCGCACCGCCGCCTGCGGCGCCGCCCGCCGCGCCGCAGAGCGAGACCCAGCAGGCCACCGCCTCGCAGGAGTCCGGCGCGGACGAAACCGACCACCAGCAGGCCAAGAGCGACGCCTCGCTCGAGAAGATGACCTCGCTCCCGCCGCAGATGCCCGACGGCAAATGGAAGGCCGGGGTCAACTACGACCCGATCGTGCCGACGCAGCCCACGAGCGTGCCGCCCGGCCACGTCGAGGTGCTCGAGGTGTTCTGGCTCGGCTGCCCGCACTGCTACGACCTCGAGCCGCTGCTGCGCGCGTGGCTGAAGACCAAGCCGGCATACGTCGACTTCGTGCGCGTGCACGTCATCTGGCAGGCGCTGCAGAAGTCGCACGCGCACCTGTACTACACCATCGAGGCCCTCGACCGTCCGGGACTGTTCGAGAAGGCGTTCGAGACCATCCACCAGCTCGAGCTCGATCGCAAGCCGCCGCTGGTCGGGGACAGCGACGAGGAAAGCTTCAGGCTGCAGCAGGCGTTCGCCGTCAAGAACGGCGTCAGCGCCGACGATTTCGCCAAGGCCTACAACTCGTTCTCGGTGAACAGCGACCTGCAGCGCGCCGAGCAGACCACGCAGCGCTACCACGTCGAGGGCGTGCCGTTCATCGTCGTGAACGGCCGCTACTCCACCGACGTGATCAAGGCCGGCGGCGAGGCCAAGCTCATCGACCTCATCAACGACCTGGTCGCGGCCGAGCGCGGCCACTGAGCCGGCGCGCGCAGGTCGAGCGCGTCGCGTGCTGAACATCTTCGTCCCCGGCCCCGGCGGTCTGGTGCGGCACGAGCCGGCGCCCGGCGCGGCGCTGCCCGCCGCGGCGCTGTGGCTGGACCTGCGCGAGCCGACGGCGGCCGAGGAGCAGCTGGTCGAGCAGGCGCTCGGCATCGACGTTCCGACGCGCGAGGAAATGCGCGAGATCGAGGCCTCCAACCGCCTCTACGAAGAGAACGGCTCGCTGTACCTCACCGCCACCGTGGTGACGCGCCTCGACACCGATCTCGCCGAGAGCACCCAGGTCACGTTCATCCTCGCCGGTGCCTGCCTGGTCACCAACCGCTACGCCGACCCGCTGCCGTTCCAGCGCTTCATCGCCTTCGCGCAGACGCACCCGGCCGCGTGCACCTCCGCGCCGCTGCTGCTCGCCGGCCTCCTCGAGGCGTTCGTCAACCGCATCGCCGACGTGCTGGAGAAAGTCGGCGCCGACATCGAGGCCATCTCGCAGCGGGTGCTCACGCATCCCCGCCAGGGACGGCGGCACGGGCGCGATTTCCATGCCGAACTCGAGCAGATCGGACGCGGGGGCGAGCTGGTGTCGAAGGCGCGCGAGAGCCTGGTGAGCCTGTCGCGGCTGCTCACCTTCCTGCAGGAGAGCGGCAACGCGCGCGTCACGCAGGAGGCGCGGCTGCGCCTGCGCACGGTGTCGCGTGACGTCGGCGCACTCGCCGACCACGCCTCGTTCCTCGGCGACAAGGTGCAGTTCCTGCTCGATGCCACCCTCGGCATGGTGACCATCGATCAGAACAACATCCTCAAGATCTTCTCGGTGGTCACCGTGCTCATGCTGCCGCCGTCGGTGATCGGCGCCTTCTACGGCATGAACTTCAGCTACATCCCCTGGCTGCACGAGCCCTGGGGAGTCTGGGCGGCGCTCGGCCTGATGGTGGTGTCCGCGCTCATCCCGTGGGTGTACTTCCGCAGCAAGGGCTGGCTGTAGGCTGCCGCCGCGCGCGTCACACCGCCTTGGTCTTGAGTGTCACGTCCACGTTGCCGCGCACCGCGCGCGAGTAGGGGCACACCTCGTGGGCGGCGGCCACCAGCTTCTCCGCCTCCGCCTGCGTGACGCCCGCGATTTCCGGCTCCAGCTCCACCGCGAGTCCGAAGCCGCCGCCCGGCGCCTCGCCGATGCTGACCGCCGAGCGCACGGTGATCCGGGTGGGGCGCAGCTTCATCTGGCGCGACACGAATTCGCAGGCGCTGCCGAAGCAGGCGGCGTAGCCGGCGGCGAACAGGTCTTCCGGCGTCGTGGTGTTGGGCTTGCCGGGGCCGCCCATGGCCTTCGGGATGGACAGGTCGACGCCGACCAGCCCATCGGCGGACTGGGTGTGGCCGTTGCGGCCGCCGACGGAGGTGGCATGCGCGGTGTAGAGCGTCTTGATGGTCATGGGATCCTTCCTTTCTGACGTGGCGCGGGGAAAGCACCATGGTCCCGTGAAGCGCCGCCGCGCTCAAGGCTCGTGCGCGGGCACGTCCTCCAGGCGCCGGTACACCGGCAGGCCAAGCTCGAGCGCACGGCGTACGTCCTGGTCGGCGCCGCTCGAGCGCCCGGGCAGTCTCAGCAC
>JANWKR010000009.1 GCA_025451275.1 Steroidobacteraceae bacterium | reverse complement strand
GTGTCGAGGGCACCGAGATGCAGGTTCGACAGCCTGCCGCTGCGACGCCCATGGCCCCACTCGGCTGCCAGCACAACCAGATCAAGCGTGTGAGCGCGTTTGATCTTGCGCCAGCTCGCGCCGCGATCGCCCGCTTCGTACGGCGCTTGCAGCGACTTTGCCATCAGGCCCTCGTGCCCTGCGGCAAGTGCGGCCTCGTAAAAGGCGCGCCCCGCGGCCTCGGACGCGGTGACGAGCCGTGGCACCCGATGCAGGCCCGGGACCGCAGCCGCCAGCGCCTCGAAGCGCTCGCTGAGCGGCCGGTCCGCGATACTCTCTTCCCCGACGCGCAGACAATCGAAGAAGAACGCCTGCAGCGGCAGCGTTTCGCGAGCCGCCTCGACGTTCAGGCGCCGGCCAAACCGGCGCATGGTGACCTGAAAGGGGTGCGGGCGACCGGCGTTGTCGACGGCGATCGCCTCGCCATCGAGTATCAACGCCGAGGCCGGAAAGCGGCGAACCAGGTCGACGAGCTCAGGCACCGCGGCCGTTATGTCGTTCAGGGCGCGCGTGTAGAGACGTACCTCATCCGCGCGTTTGTGTACCTGGATGCGCGCGCCATCCATCTTCCACTCGAGGGCGACCTCTCCGGTTAGCTCGCGGAGCGCCGCGCCCACATCGGCTGCGGTCTGCGCCAACATCGGCGCCACCGGTTTAAAGAGCTCGAGCTGGAAGCGCGCGAGCCCCGTCGCCCCTTCCGTGAGCGCCACGCGTGCCACGGTGCCGAGGTTCCCGGCATACATGGCGGCGCGGCGCACGAGCGGTGCCGGCAGATCCGCGGCGGCTGCAATCGCATCAGTCATGACCGCGGCGAGTGCCCCCTGACGGAGCTCGCCCATGAGCAGCAGCGTCAGGAACTGCTGCTCCGCCGCGGTTGCAAGCGAGAACAGCTCGCGCAGCAGAGCCGCGCGCCGTTCGGCGGACCCGCTGCCGCGGGCGGCCGTCAGCGCGGTGAGTTGACGGTCGACATCCGCGACCGACAGCGTCGCGGTGGCGGCCGGCGCCTGCGCGGCGTCCGCAAGCGTCGCGTAGCCGATGCCAATGCGCCCCTGCGGCGGTTCCCCGGACAGGTAGTGCGCCACGATCTCGATCTCATCGCTCCGCAGCGACCGCAACAACGCGGCCAGCTCCCGGACCTTGACCAGTCGCGCCGGCGTGGCGGCGACGCGCTGCGAGGTGGCGGCGAGAGTTGCAAGCAGCGTCACCGGAGGGATTGTAGGCCAGGCGGCCCGGCGCGCTCGCCGGCAGCGTAAAGCTTGCGCCGGAGGTTATTCCCCGCGACGCGGCGCAGTCTATTGACCCGGAACGCTCTCGGGGCTCTGATCCGCGGCGGTTTCGGGCGGCTCAGGCGCGCTCGATGCGCGCCGCATAACACCCGGGCTTGGCATTGTGCGCGTGCAGGTAGGCGACCTCGGGGTTGGTGAACATCCGTTCGATCACCCCGGGCAGCGCATCGCCGGCTGCCACGTCCGCCTCCAGCAGCTCGCCCGCGGCGCTGAAGCCGCGCAGCGACAGCAGCCGGATGCGCAGCGCCTGCGGAATTTCATCAACTGCCGGGCGCGCCTCGTGCGCCTCTTCACGGACGTAGATGGCGTAGCGCGAGCGGTACGGAGTGCCGACCGCCAGGTGCTCGTAGTTGACCAGCAGCAGCCGCTCGCCGGGCTGGGCGTCGACGAGGCTGACGCGGCACGGGAACCCGGGGTAGTGGTCAGCAGTCACACGCCGCGCACCGCGTTCTGCGAGTTCCGCGTCGCTCAGTCCCTTGAGCGCTGCAAACTCGGTCACCTTAAGCCCGCTGATCTGGAAGCTCATGACACTCCGTCCCACGTTGCTGCCCCGAAGGCGGACAGTGTGAGCGCGGTACCCGGGGCGTGCATTCCGATTCTTGCGGCGTCGACAAGGCCCGGTCCCGTCCGTATCCTCGGTGCACACGTGATGAAATTCTGTTCGCAATGCGCCGCGCCGCTGCAGCTGCGGGTACCCGAAGGCGATCAGCGGCCGCGCTACGTATGCCCAGCCTGCGGCACGATCCACTATCAGAACCCGAAGCTGGTGGTCGGCTGCGTGCCCGAGCACGGCGGGCGCATCCTGCTGTGTCGGCGCGCGATCGAACCGCGGCGCGGTTACTGGACCGTGCCGGCGGGATTCATGGAGAACGGCGAGACGCTGCAGGAGTGCGCCGCACGCGAATCCCAGGAAGAGGCGCTCGCCGAAGTCAGGATCGGCTCGCTGCTGTCCGTGGTGCACGTGCTGCACGCCGAACAGGTGCACGTCTTCTTCCGCGCCGAGCTGCCGCAGGCGAGCTTTGGCATCGGCCCGGAGAGCCTCGAGGTCGAGCTGGTCGAGGCGGCCGACATTCCCTGGGCAGACATCGCGTTTCCCAGCACCGATTTCACGCTGCGCCGCTACCTCGAGGATCGGGCCGCCGGACGCGAGGAACACCACTTCACGACGATCGACCGGCGTCTGGCGCGCGCCCCGCAGGGCTAATTGACGCGCTGCGCGTCGCCCCGTGGCACAATGCCCCGTTGCCGTCGCGGCTGGAAAAACATGACCTTTGTCGTCACCGAAAACTGCATCAAGTGCAAGTACATGGATTGCGTGGAGGTGTGCCCGGTCGACTGCTTCCACGAGGGACCGAACTTCCTCGCCATCGACCCGGAGGAGTGCATCGACTGCACGCTGTGCGAGCCGGAATGCCCGGTGGAGGCGATTTTCTCCGAAGAGGAATTGCCGAACGGCCAGGAGCACTTCAAGCAGCTGAACGCCGAACTCGCCAAGAACTGGCCGGTGATCACGGAGAAGAAGGACGCGCCCGCCGACGCCAAGGAATGGGAAGGCAAGCCCGACAAACTCAAGCTGCTGGAGCGCTGAGCGCGCCCAGCTCCTGCGGGGCTACTTGTCGCCCTGCAGGTGCTTGAGCAGTACGTCCGGGGGAATGTAGCCGTCCAGCAGTTCGCCGTCGCCGGTCACGATCGCCGGCGTACCCTCAATCGCAAAATCCTTGCCGAGCGCATAGCTGCGCGCTACCGGGTTGTTGGTGCACGGCTTGGTCTTCAGGTCCTGGCCGAGCTTGGCGCGCGTCAGCGCCTCCTTGCGGTCGGCGGAGCACCACACCTGCTCGGCCTTGGTCCAGGAGGGGGTGTTGGGTCCGGAGCGCGGATAGAACAGGTAGCGCACGCGCATCCCCAGGCGGTTGTAGTCGGCAATCTGGCTGTGCAGCTTGCGGCAGAACGGGCAATCGACATCGGTGAACACGGTGATGGTGTACTTCGGGTCGCTCGGCCCGAACACCACCATCTCGCTCTCAGGAACGGCGGCGATGGCCTTGACGCGCAGCTCGCGGCGGCGGTGATCGGTGAGATTCTCGTCCTTGGCGATGTCGTACAGGTCACCGGTCAGGGCGAACTTGCCGTCGGCGGTGACGTAGGCGATATCCATGCCGCGCGTCAGCTCGTAGACGCCGGGGATCGGCGAGGGCCGCAGGTCATCAGGTCGCGTGCCGGGAATATGGCTGGCGATCTCGGCGCGTGGGTCGGCCTGGGCCGGCGCGGCGGTGCCCGGTGGCGCGGGCTGCGGCTGCGCGGCGGTGGCTGCCGGAGGTGAGGCGGTCGGTTGCGCGGTCAGCATGCCCCAGGTGGCCAGGGTGCACAGGGCGACCAGCAACACCAACTTCTTGCCATTCATCGGGACGCCTGCCGCTTGAGTGAGGAAGGTTGGACCGCCGCAGGCCGCGAAGGTTTCCGCCCCGCGGCCGGCGCGCAGTCTAGCACGGGGCGTCAGAGCCCAGCGGGAACGGGCCGTCAGCCGCGCGGATGATGCTGCGCGTGCAGTTCCTTCAGACGCTCGCGTGCCACGTGCGTGTAGATCTGCGTGGTCGACAGATCGCTGTGGCCGAGAAGCATCTGCACCACCCGCAGGTCAGCGCCGTGGTTGAGCAGGTGCGTCGCGAACGCGTGCCGCAGCGTGTGCGGCGACAGTTCCTTGGCGATGCCGGCCTTGCGCGCGTAGCGCTTGATGATGTGCCAGAAGGCCTGGCGCGTCATGCGGTCGCCGCGCCGGGTGGGAAACAGGTAGTCGGTCTGCCGCTCGAGCAGGATCTCCCCGCGCGCGCTGCGCGAGAACTCCTTGAGTGCGCGCATGGCCTCCTCGCCCAGCGGGATGAGCCGCTCGCGATCGCCCTTGCCGAGGATGCGGATCACCCCCTGGTTGAGGTTGACCTGGGCCTGGCGCAGGTTGACCAGCTCGGAGACCCGCAGGCCGGTGGCGTACAGCACCTCGAGCATGGTGCGGTCGCGGTTGCCGAGCGGGTCGGTGAGCACCGGCGCCGACAGCAGTGACTCGACCTCCTCCTCGGTGAGCGAGCGCGGCAGCGAGCGACCGATCTTCGGCATGGCGATCTGCGCGGTCGGGTCCTCGCGGATCACGGCCTCGCGCATGAAGTAGCGGAAGAAGCGGCGGAAGCTCGACAGCTGCCGCGCCGTGGAGCGCGGCCGCGCGCCGGCGCGCACGCGCCAGGCGATGAAGTCCTGCAGGTCAGCGCGGGAGGTACGCATGATGGGCACGTTGCGCTCGGCCAGCCAGCGAGCCAGCGCCGTGAGATCAGCCCGGTAGGCGGCGAGCGTGTTGGGCGACAGGCCACGCTCCATCCACACCGCGTCCAGAAAACGCGACACCGCAGGATCTGCGGAATCGTTACCGGTCATGGAGATCGCGGGGTTGGACAAGTCCTGGTCTCACTGCAAGTTAAGGTGACACGAAGCGCTCTGAGCACGCGCCGTATGAGCCCCGGCTTCCCGGAAAGGTGGTGCCCGCAGTATGGTGAGCGGGCGCCCGCCATCGACGTGATGACCTTCACATCTACCTTCCGGCATTAACATAAAGAGAACCAGTTCACATACCCTAGGTCGTCGTGAAGCTGCCTAAGGCCCTGAAGACGCTGGCGCCGGCCCGGTTCCTCTATGCGCTGTGGGCGCTGCTGGCGTTCCTGGCCGTCGGGCTGAGTGCGCTGCTGCTGTTGGCGCTGCTCCCGGGTCAGCGGGCGCGCCGCTTCGCCGCGCGCGGATCGGCACGCGCATTCCTGCGGCTCGCCGGCCTGCCACTCACGGTACGTGGCGCCGAGCATCTGCCCGCGGGCCAGTGCGTCGTGGTCTGCAATCACGCCAGCTACCTGGATGGCCTCGTCCTGACCGCGGCGCTGCCGCCACGCTTCGGCTTTGTCATCAAGCGCGAGATGGCGTCGGTGCCACTGGCCGGTGCGGCGCTCAAGCGGCTGGGGTCGGAGTTCGTGGAACGCTTCAACCGGCACCGCGGCGCGGCGGATGCGCGGCGCGTGCTGCGCAATGCCGATCAGGGACACTCGCTGGTGTTCTTTCCGGAGGGGACGTTCCCGCGCACCCCGGGGCTGCTGAAGTTCCACACCGGCGCCTTCGCCACCGCGGTGCGGGCCGGCTGCCCGCTGGTGCCCGCGGCAGTGTCCGGAACGCGGCGTGCGCTGCCGCCCAGCGGCGGGCTGCCGCGCCCCGGCGCGATCGAATTGCAGATCCTGCCGGCGCTGCCGCCGCCTGACACGGACGGGGACCAAGCGGCGGCGGCTGTGCTGCTGCGCGAGCGGGCCCGGACTGCGATCCTGACCGCGCTCGGCGAGCCGGACCTCACATATTCCGACGATACTGCCCGCCCACCTGATACAGCGCCCGCGAGATCTGCCCGAGCGAGCAGACCTTGACGCTCTCCATCAGCTCGGCGAACACGTTGCCACCACCGGCGGCGCCGCGCTGCAGGCGCGCCAGTGTCGCGGGCGCGGCCGCCGCGTTGCGCTGCTGGAAGGCGCGCACCGCCGCGACCTGATCCTGCTTCTCCTCGTCCGTGGAGCGGATGAGGTGCGTCCCCTTGTGCTCCGCCTCGGCGTCGGCCGAGGAGAGGAAGGTGTTGACGCCCACGATCGGCCGCGAGCCATCGTGCTTCTTGGTCTCGTAGAAAAGCGACTCTTCCTGGATCTTGCCGCGCTGGTACATGGTCTCCATGGCCCCCAGCACGCCACCGCGCTCCGACAGCGCCTCGAACTCGCGGTACACCGCCTCCTCGACCATGTCAGTGAGGTAGTCGATCGCGAACGAGCCCTGCCACGGGTTCTGGATCTTGTTGAGGCCGAGCTCGCGATTGATGATCAGCTGGATCGCCACGGCGCGCCGCACGCTCGCCTCGGTCGGCGTCGTGAGCGCCTCGTCGTAGGCGTTGGTATGCAGGCTGTTGCAGTTGTCGAACAGCGCGTACAGCGCCTGCAGCGTGGTGCGGATGTCGTTGAAGGAGATCTCGCGCGCGTGCAGGCTGCGTCCGGAGGTCTGCACGTGGTACTTGAGCATCTGGCTGCGCGGACTGGCCTGGTAGCGTTCGCGCATGGCGCGTGCCCAGATGCGCCGCGCCACGCGGCCGATCACCACGTATTCCGGGTCCATGCCGTTGGAGAAGAAGAACGACAGGTTGGGGGCGAAGTCGTCGATCTTCATGCCGCGTGCCAGGTAGTACTCGGCGATGGTGAAGCCGTTGGCGAGCGTGAAGGCGAGCTGCGAGATCGGGTTGGCGCCGGCTTCGGCGATGTGATAGCCGGAGATCGAGACCGAATAAAAATTGCGCACGCGCTCGTCGATGAAATACTGCTGCACGTCGCCCATCATGCGCAGCGCAAATTCAGTGGAGAAGATGCACGTGTTCTGTGCCTGGTCCTCCTTGAGGATGTCGGCCTGCACCGTGCCGCGCACCGCCTGCAATGCGCCGGCACGGATGCGCTCATACACCTCGCGCTCGAGCAGCTGATCGCCGCTCACGCCGAGCAGAGCGAGACCCGAGCCGTCATGGTCGGGCGGCAGCGCGCCCTTGTAGGCCGGAGGCGCGACGCCGCTCGCGGCGCTGGCGGCGTGCAGCGCGGCGATTTTCTGCTGCGCCTCGCTCCAGCGTCCTTCCGCCCTGAGGTGACGCTCGACCTGCTGGTCGATGGCGGTATTCATGAACATCGCCAGCAGCATCGGCGCCGGACCGTTGATGGTCATGGAAACCGAGGTGGCCGCATCGCACAGGTCGAAGCCCGAGTAGAGCTTCTTCATGTCATCGATCGTCGCGATGGACACGCCGGAGTTGCCGGTCCGTCCGTAGACGTCCGGGCGGGTGTCGGGGTCCTCGCCATACAGGGTGGTCGAATCGAAGGCGGTGGACAGGCGCGGACCGTGGCCATGCGCGAGGTAGTGGAAACGCCGGTTGGTGCGCTCAGGTCCCCCCTCGCCGGCGAACATGCGCGTCGGATCCTCTTCCTCGCGCCGGTACGGGTAGACCCCGCCGGTATAGGGGTAGGCGCCGGGCAGGTTCTCGTTGAGGATGAAGTTCAGCAGCTCGCCCCAGTCGCGCAGGCGCGGCATGGCCAGCTTCGGCACCTGCGAGCGTGACAGGCTCTCGGTGTAGTTCTCGCCCTGCACCAGCTTGTCACGTACCTTGTACGAGTGAGTCGGCTCGGTGGCCGAGCGCTGCCGCGCCGGCCAGGCCTTGAGCTCGCCCACCGCCTCGGCGCCCATGGTATCGAGCGCGTCGTGGTAGGCCGCGCGCAGCGCGCGCCGCGTGGCGTCCGCGGCCGGGTCTGTCAGCTGCTCCCCGGAGTAGCGCTGCAGCGGCGCCGGCAGCGCGGCATCGTGCAGCGCCTTCAGCGACTCGTACAGCCCGAAGGCGCGCCGCGCCGCCTCCACCTGCTCCTCGATCCGCGTGCGGGCGGCCCGGCCACCCTGCGCGATCTCGGCCAGGTAGCGTGTGCGGTCACTGGGAATGAGCGGGGCGCGTGCCTTCAGCTCGGTCGGCCCCGGATCGCTCACCGTCCACGGCGCCGGGCCGAGCTTCTTGGCCGCCAGCGTGGCGCACACCGCCGCGAACAGCCGATTGACGCCCGGGTCGTTGAAGCGGCTGGCGATGGTCGGATAGACCGGCAGCTCCTCGTCCGGCACACGGGCGCACTCGGGATGATTGCGACGCCATTGCTTGCGCACGTCGCGCAAGCTGTCGGCCGCGCCACGCTTCTCGCTCTTGTTGAGCACGACGAAGTCGGCGTAGTCGAGCATGTCGATCTTCTCGAGCTGGCTGGCGGCGCCGTACTCACCGGTCATGACGTACAGCGACAGATCCACCAGGTCGACGATCTCGCTGTCGGACTGGCCGATGCCGGCGGTCTCGACGATCACCAGGTCGAAGCCAGCGGCCTTGTACAGCTCGATCACTTCCCTGAGCACTGCCGCGGTCGCGGCGTGCGCGCGCCGCGTGGCGAGTGAGCGCATGTAGACGTTTTCGGCCGCGAGGCTGTTCATGCGGATGCGATCGCCGAGCAGCGCGCCGCCGCTGCGGCGGCGCGTCGGATCCATGGCGACGACCGCAATCTGCGCTTCCGGGAATTCGCGCACCAGGCGTGACAGCAGCTCGTCCGTGAGGCTCGACTTGCCCGCGCCGCCGGTGCCGGTGATGCCGATGACCGGCACCTTGCGCTGGCTGCGTCCCAGCGCGCGGCGGATCTGTTCGGTGGCCGCGCCCGTCTCGGCCGCCGCGGCGCCCTCGAGCACCGTGATGGTGCGGGCGATCAGGCCGTGATCGCGCGCGTTCAGCGGCCGGAACTCGTAGGGCGGCTTGCGCGCCGTGGCGATGCGCGCGAATACGTCGTCGATCATGCCGGCCAGCCCGAGGCGCCGACCATCCTCCGGCGTGTAGATCTTCTCCACGCCGTAGCGCTCCAGTGCCGCGATCTCGTCCGGGGAGATCGTGCCGCCGCCGCCCACGACCACGCGCACGTGGCCGTAGCCGCGCTCGCGCAGCATGTCGATCATGTAGGTGAAATATTCGTTGTGGCCACCCTGGTAGGAGCTGACGGCGATCGCGTCGGCGTCCTCGTCGATGGCGGCGCGCACGATGTCGGCGACGCTGCGGTTGTGCCCGAGATGGACCACTTCCGCGCCGCGCGCCTGCAGCAGGCGCCGGATCATGTTGATGGCGGCGTCGTGGCCGTCGAACAGCGAGGCGGCGGACACGAAACGCCATGGCGCGCGCGCCGGCGCCTGCTCGCTGACGGGTGCGGGCGCACTACCCTTGAGACCGGCGTTCAATCTGACCTGCCTTCCCGCGGTCGGGCCTGCGTGCGGACGGGCTGTCCCGTCTCTTTACCCGTGAGTAGGATACCTACCCTGTAGTATGATTGAGCCTGCGGCGGGCGGTCAACGCTCGATGGCCCGCGCCTGGGCCCGCCGCCGGGCCGCTATAATTAACCATGGCCAGCCGCCGTTCCACCCCGCCCGCCGCCGGGCGCCCTGCCCCCGCCTCCCCCTGGCGCGCCAGCCGCGAGCGCCTGCGCGACCGCGAGGTGAAGCGCGAAGCCGTGATCCGCACGGCGGCGCGCGAATTCAACCGCAAGGGCTACCACAATACCTCCCTCGATGACATCGCCGCGCGCCTCGAGGTCACCAAGCCGACGGTCTACTACTACGTCACCAGCAAGGAGCAGCTGCTGTTCGAGTGCTTCGTGGCCGGGGTAGAGCAGATCCGGGCCGCCTTTCGCGAGGTCACGGGCCTGCCGGTGCCGGCGCGCGCACGGCTGAGCGCGGTGCTGCGCCACTACGGGGAGGCGGTGGCGTCCGAGTTCGGCTGGTGCATGGTGCGCGCCGAGGATCAGGACCTGTCGCCGGCCATGAGCCGCCATATCAAGCAGCTCAAGTCCGAGATCGACCACGGTATCCGTCGCCTGATCCGCGAGGGCATCCAGGACGGCTCCATCGAACCCTGCGATGCGAAAATGACCGCTTTCGCCCTCGCCGGTGCGCTCAACTGGATCGCGCACTGGTATCGTGAGGATCAGTCGCTGACGGGCGCCCAGATTGCCGAGGCGTTCGTCGCCATATTTGAGGGGGGGCTGCGCCCGCGCCGTGGCCCCGCCCGCCCGAGTGCCCGGCCGCGCTTGCGGCGGGCGCGGGCTTCCCTGGCGCGCTGACTCAAAGAAGCGAGGCTGCACATGTCCTTTACAGACGTCGTCATCGTATCGGCCAAACGCACTCCGATCGGGGCGTTCCTGGGCGTTCTGTCGCCCCTTACCGCGGTGCAGCTGGGCAGTGCTGCCCTCAAGGCCGCGCTCGAGTCTGGCGGCATCAGCGGCGCCGACGTGCAGGAAGTCATCATGGGCTGCGTGCTGTCGGCCAACCTCGGTCAGGCACCGGCGCGCCAGGCGGCTCTGGGTGCGGGCATGCCGATCGCCACCCCCGCCACCACGGTGAACAAGATGTGTGGCTCGGGCCTGAAGGCCGTGATGCTGGCGGCGGACCAGATCCGCGCGGGTGGCGCAGAGATCATCGTGGCCGGAGGCCTCGAATCGATGAGCAACGCACCCTACCTGCTGCCGAAGGCACGCACCGGCTACCGCATGGGCACGGGGGAAATCATCGATCACATGATGCGCGACGGCCTGCAGAGCCCGTTCGACGGCAAGTCGATGGGCTGCTTCGCCGATTCGACGGCCAGCAAGTACAGCTTCAGCCGTGCCCAGCAGGATGCCTTCGCCACCGAGTCGGTGCGGCGCGCCATGGCGGCACTCGAAGGCGGCGAGTTCGACGGCGAGGTCACGCCGGTGACCGTGAAGGGACGCAAGGGCGAGACGGTCATCGCACGCGACGAGACCCCGGGCACCTGTGACGTGAGCAAGATCACCACCATGAAACCCGCCTTCAACAAGGACGGCACCGTGACGGCCGCGAGCTCCTCCTCGATCTCTGACGGAGCCGCCGCGCTGGTGCTCATGAATGCCAAGACCGCCGCCGCGCGCGGACTGCAGCCGCTGGCGCGGGTGGTGGCCTACGCCAGCCATGCCCAGGAGCCGGAGTGGTTCACCACCGCGCCGGTGGGCGCGATCCGCAAGGTACTCAGTCAGCTCGGCTGGAAGCCCCACGACGCCGACCTGTACGAGATCAACGAGGCCTTTGCGGTAGTCACCATGGCGGCGATGCGCGACATCGACATCGATCATGCGCGCGTCAACGTCCTGGGCGGCGCCTGCGCCCTCGGCCATCCGATCGGCGCCACCGGCGCGCGCATTCTCACGACCCTGGTGCACGCGTTGCGCCGGCGCGGCGGCAAGCGCGGCGTGGCCGCGCTGTGCATCGGCGGTGGCGAGGCGGTGGCGCTCGCCGTCGAGGTCATCTAGGCCAGGTCGGAGAAGGCTGCATGAAGATCCAGGAAGCACGCGCCGTCGTCACCGGCGGCGCCTCGGGACTCGGCCACGCGGTCGCCCGGTACATCGCCGAGCGCGGCGGCAAGGTGGTGATGCTCGACGTGCAGGACGGCCCCGGGCGGGCTGCGGCCGCCGCGCTCGGCGCCAACGCGAGCTTCGTGCGCTGCGACGTCACCTCGGAGGCCGAGGTCGACGCGGCCATGAACGCCGCGCACGCCGAGCTCAAGGGGCTGAACCTGCTGGTGAACTGCGCCGGCGTCATCGGCGCGGGGCGCGTGCTGGGCAAGAACGGGCCGATGGCGGGGGAGTTCTTCACCAAGGTCATCCACATCAACCTGATCGGCACCTTCCTGTGCGACAAGGCGGCCGCCGCGCTCATGCAGAACAACCCGCCCGGAGCGGACGGCGAGCGCGGACTGCTGATCCATACTTCCTCGGTGGCCGCCTTCGAAGGGCAGATCGGCCAGGCGGCCTACTCCGCGACCAAGGCGGCGGTGGCCGGAATGACGCTGCCGATCGCGCGCGAGCTGGCGCGCTTCGGCATCCGCTGCGTCTCGATCGCGCCCGGCATCTTCCACACCCCGATGATGGACGGCATGCCGCCCGAGGTGCAGGCCTCGCTCGGCGCGCAGGTGCCCTTCCCCTCGCGACTCGGCAAGCCAGAGGAGTTCGCGCAGCTGGTCGCGAGCGTCTTCGAGATCCCGATGCTGAACGGAACGACCATCCGTCTGGATGGGGCGATCCGCATGCAACCCAAGTAGCAGGCGAGGCCACTGTGGCGCAGGGGGACACCACCGAGGCGATCGAGCGCGACGTCATGGAGTACGACGTCGTCATCGTCGGGGCAGGCCCGGCGGGACTGGCGTGCGCCATCCGCCTGAAGCAGCTCAAGCCCCAGTCGAGCGTATGCGTGCTGGAGAAGGCCAGCGCGGTCGGCGCGCACTCGCTGTCCGGTGCGGTGCTCGAGCCCGGTCCGCTGGAAGCCCTGTTACCGGAATGGCAGACCGACTACCCCGGCATGAAGGTGCCGGCGACGTCCGATGACTTCCGCGTGCTGACGCCCACCGGGTCCTACAAGCCGGTACCCGATTTCGCGGTGAAGCTCCTGCCCCGCTCGATGACCTACTCCACGCCCTTCAACAACCACGGCAACTACATCGTCTCGCTCGGGCAGCTGACGCCGTGGCTGGCACAGAAGGCGGAGAGCCTCGGCGTGGAGGTCTTCGCCGGCTTCGCCGCCGCGGCCGCGGTGTTCGACGAGCAGGGCGCGGTCAAGGGCGTGCGCATCGGCGACATGGGCCTCGACCGCGACGGGCGGCCCGGGCCGAACTTCACTGCGGGCGTGGAAATCCACGCCAAGCTGACGGTGCTCGCGGAAGGCTGCCGTGGCTCGGTCTCCAAGACCCTGATCGCCAAATACGACCTCGCCGCGGGCCACTGCCCGCAGACCTTCGCGCTCGGCTACAAGGAGCTGTGGCAGCTGCCGCCCGGGCGCGTGCAGCCCGGGCGCATCGAGCACGCGCTCGGCTGGCCGGCCGACACGCACACTTACGCCGGCAGCTTCCTCTACCACCTCGACAACGACCGGGTGTACGTCGGCTACATCGTCGGCCTCGACTACGAGGATCCACGGCTCGCGCCCTTCGAGGCCTTCCAGCAGTACAAGAATCATCCGAGCGTCAAGCCTCTGCTCGAGAGGGGCGAGATCGTCTCGGCCGGCGCCCGCGCCATCGCCGCCGGCGGCTGGCAGTCGACGCCGACCCTGGAGATGCCGGGCGCCATCCTCATCGGTGATGCCGGGGGCACGCTCAACTTCGCCAAGATAAAGGGCGTGCACCAGGCGATCCGCTCAGGCGCACTGGCCGGTGAGCACATTGCCGCCACCGGCGCGGGCACCGGCTTCGACGCCCGGTGGCGTGCCTCCCCGGGGGGCCAGGAGCTCAAGCGCGTCCGCAACTTCAAGCCGGCCTTCAAGCGCGGCATGTGGTGGGGGCTCTTCAACTCCGCGTGGGAGACCCTCACCGGCGGCAAGTCGCCGTGGACGTTGAAGAACAGCGCCGACTTCGCGCGCCTGAAGAAGCTCGATGAGTTCACCTCGCCCGACCGGCATTGGGGCGAGCGCACCCTGCCGCCGCGCGACCGGGTGTCGTTCGTGTTCTTCGCCGGCAACTCGCACGAGGAGAGCCAGCCGGTGCATTTGAAAGTGGCCGACACCAGCATCTGCGCCAGCCGCTGCGGCAAGGAATTCGGCAACCCGTGCGAGCGCTTCTGCCCCGCCGGCGTCTACGAGATGGTGGACGACGGCGCGGGCGGCCGCCGTCTGCAGATCAATGACGCCAACTGCGTGCACTGCAAAGCCTGCGACATCAAGGATCCCTACGGGATCATCACCTGGACGACGCCCGAGGGCGGCTCGGGACCGAACTACCAGTCGTTGTAGGATGGCCCGCAAGGCCGGCTCATGACTGAACTGTGGCGCCCCTCCCCCGCGCGCGTCGCGGATGCCAATCTCACGCGCTTCATCAAGTGCCTGAACGCGCGTCGCGGCACGCGTATTGAAGACTACGACGCGCTGTACGCCTGGTCGCTCGCCTCGCCTGAGGAGTTCTGGCGCGAGCTGGCGCGCTTCGCCGACGTGCGCATCGACTGGGGCAGCGGCCCGGCACTGGAGAACCCGCGCGCCATGCCGGGGGCGCGCTTCTTTCCCGCCGCGCAGCTGAATTTCGCCGAGAACCTGCTGCGCTTCGCCGACGACCAGCCGGCGTTGGTATTCCGCAGCGAGCGCGGCGCGCGCCGTACGCTCTCATACCGCGAGCTGCGCGCCGAGGTAGCGCGTGTCGCCGCCGGGCTGCGGGCCGCAGGGGTAATACCCGGCGACCGGGTCGCGGGCTACCTGCCGAATCTGCCCGAGGCCGCGGTCGCGATGCTGGCGACGGCCAGCCTCGGGGCCATCTGGTCCTCGTGCTCGCCGGATTTCGGCGTGCACGGGGTGCTCGACCGCTTCGGGCAGATCGCACCGAAGGTACTGTTCACCGCCGACGGCTACTTCTACGCCGGCAAGGATATCGATTCGCTCGAGCCGATGGCGGCGGTGCTGGCCGGGCTGAGCTCGGTCGAGCGCCTGGTGGTGGTCCCGTACCTGCACCCGCAGCCGCAGCTCACACACCTCGGTGCCGCAGCTGCGCGCGCGACGCTGTGGCAGGAGTTCGGCACGCGCGGCGCGCAGCTCAGCTGCGTGCCGCTGCCGTTCAATCACCCGCTCTACATCCTCTATTCCTCCGGCACCACGGGCGTACCGAAGTGCATCGTGCACGGCGCCGG
Organism: Steroidobacteraceae bacterium; assembly: GCA_025451275.1. Lineage (GTDB taxonomy): Bacteria > Pseudomonadota > Gammaproteobacteria > Steroidobacterales > Steroidobacteraceae > 13-2-20CM-66-19. The sequence continues at coordinate 15,623 of JANWKR010000009.1, read as the reverse complement.
CGGCACGCTGCTGCAGCATCAGAAGGAGCACCTGCTGCATACCGACGTGCAGCGCACCGACTGCCTCTTCTACTTCACCACCTGCGGCTGGATGATGTGGAACTGGCTGATGAGTGCGCTCGCCACCGGGGCGACCCTGGTGCTGTACGACGGCAGCCCGTTCCATCCGAACCCGGGCGCGCTGTGGCGCATGGCCGAAGAGGAGCGGCTCACCATCTTCGGCACCAGCGCCAAGTACATCGGCGCGCTGCAGAAGAGCGACTTCGTACCGGCAACGTCCGTCGACCTCACCGCGCTGCGCGCGCTGCTGTCCACCGGCTCGCCGCTGCTGCCCGAGAGCTTCGACTACGTGTACCAGGCGGTTAAGGCCGACCTGCAGCTGGCCTCGATCTCAGGCGGCACCGACATCGTGTCGTGTTTCGCACTCGGCTGCCCGACGCGGCCGGTGTACCGGGGCGAGATCCAGTGCCGGGGCCTCGGCATGGCGGTCGAGATCTTCGGTGATGACGGCCGGCCGCTGCGCGGCGAGCGTGGTGAGCTGGTGTGCACTGCACCGTTTCCGTCCATGCCGGTGGGTTTCTGGAACGATCCGAGTGGCGCCAAGTATCGCGCCGCCTACTTCGAGCGCTTCCCCGGCGTCTGGCATCACGGCGACTACGCCGCGCTGACCGCCCACGATGGCCTCGTGATTTACGGGCGCTCGGACGCGGTCCTCAACCCCGGGGGCGTACGGATTGGAACCGCCGAGATCTATTCCGCGGTCGAGACGCTGCCGCAGGTCGCCGAGGCGCTGGCAGTCGGCCAGGACTGGAATGGCGATGTGCGCGTCGTGCTGTTCGTGCGGCTGCAGCCCGGCGTGACTCTTGACGAGGCACTCCGCACGGACATCCGCAACACCATCCGCACCCACACCACCGCGCGCCACGTGCCCGCCAAGATCATCGTGGTGCCGGATATCCCGCGTACCCTGTCCGGCAAGATCACCGAGCTGGCGGTGCGCAACGTGATCCACGGCCTGCCGGTGAAGAACGTGGACGCGCTCGCCAACCCGGCCGCACTCGAGCACTTCCGCGATCTCGAGGAGCTGCGCTCCTGAGCGCGCCCGCGTGAGCGGCGCCTCGCCCGGCGTGGCCGTGGCGCCGGCCGACGCGCTGCGCGCGCGCTATCAGCAGGCGCTGGCGCAACGCGGCTTCGAGTCCGACCCGGCACAGCTGGCGACGCTGGCACGGCTCGAGGACCTGCGCGCCCGAGTGCTGGCCGCCTCCGCCCCGCGCGGACTCGGCCATTGGCTGCGGGTCCTGCGCCGCCCGGCGCCGCCGGTGCGCGGGCTGTACCTGTGGGGTGGCGTGGGCCGCGGCAAGACCTGGCTCATGGACCTTTTCTACGCCAGCCTGCCGTTTGCGCCGCGCCGGCGCCGCCACTTCCACCGCTTCATGCACGAGGTGCATGCGGAGCTGGCGCGCCTCAAGCACGAGCGTTCGCCACTCGAGCGCATCGCGGCGCGCATCGCGCGCGAGGTCCGGGTGCTGTGTTTCGACGAGCTGTACGTCGCCGACATCGCCGACGCCATGATCCTCGGTACGTTGTTCGCCGGCCTGTTCGCGCGCGGCGTGACGCTGGTGGCGACCTCGAACGTGCCGCCCGCCGAGCTCTACAAGGACGGGCTGCAGCGCGAGCGCTTCCTGCCCGCCATCGCGCTGCTCGAGACTGACCTCGAGGTGCTGCGCCTGACGGGCAACACCGACTCCCGCCTGCGGCAGCTGACGCAGGCCGGGATCTACCTCCCCGCCGCTGCCCCGGGGACGGCCGAGCGCCTGCAGGCGCTGTTCGCGAGCCTCGCCGATGATGACGTCCAGACTGGCGGCACGCTGGAAATCGAGGGACGGCCGATCCCGGTCATCCGCGCCAGCGCCAACGTCGCTTGGTTCGATTTCGGCGCGCTGTGCGCCGGGGCGCGCAGCCAGGAGGACTACATCGAGCTGGCGCGCGAGTACCAGTCGCTGCTGCTGTCCGACGTGCCGCTGCTCGACGCCCAGCACGAGGACGAGGCGCGGCGCTTCATCGCGCTCGTCGACGAGCTCTACGACCGCAACGTCAACCTGATCGTGTCCGCGGCCGCCGCGCCCGCGGCGCTGTACCGCGGCGAGCGGCTCGGCGCGCTGTTCGTGCGCACCGCCAGCCGCCTGACCGAGATGCAGAGCACCGAGTACCTGGCCCGCGAGCACCGCCCGTAGCGGCGCCGCCGGGACGCGCGTTCAGATCACGCCGCGCCGGATCTGGTCCTGCTCGATCGACTCGAACAGGGCGCGGAAGTTGCCCTCGCCGAAACCCTCGTTGCCCTTGCGCTGGATGATCTCGAAGAAGATCGGGCCGATGACGTTTCGCGTGAAGATCTGCAGCAGCACGCCCTCGCCCTTCTGCGGGTTGCCGTCGATGAGGATGCGGCGCTTGCGCAGCTCCTCGAGCGACTCGCGATGCCCCGGCACGCGCGCCGCCACACCGTCGTAGTAGGTGTCGGGGCTGTCCTGAAAGGCGACGCCTTGGGCGCGCAGCACGTCCACCGTCTGGTAGATGTCGGCGGCGGCGAGTGCGATGTGCTGGATGCCCTCGCCCTGGTACTCGCGCAGGTACTCCTCGATCTGACTCTTGTCGTCCTGCGATTCGTTGATCGGGATGCGGATCTTGCCGCACGGACTGGTCATGGCGCGCGACAGCAGCCCGGTGAGCTTGCCCTCGATATCGAAGTAGCGGATCTCGCGGAAGTTGAACAGCTTCTCGTAGAAGCCGGCCCACACGTCCATGCGGCCGCGGCCGACGTTGTGGGTCAGATGGTCGATCAGGGTCAGCCCGGCCCCGGCGCCCGCGGGGCTCGCGCCGGTGGGACGGAAGTCCACGTCGTAGATCGAGCGCTCGCCGTACAGATCCACCAGGTAGATGAGCGAGCCACCGATGCCCTCGATGCTCGGGATGTTGAGTTCCATGGGGCCGGCGCTCAGCGGGCCGGGCTTGGCACCGAGGCTCAGGGCGCGCCGGTAGGCTGCCGAGGCGTCGCGCACGCGAAACGCCATGGCGCAGGCCGAGGGGCCGTGGGCGCGCGCGAACCCCTGCGCGAAGGATGCGGGCTCGGCGTTGATGACGAAGTTGATCTCGCCCTGGCGGTGCAGCGTGACGTTCTTGGAGCGGTGTTGCGCGACCGCGGGGAAACCGAGCCGCTCGAACAGCGAGCGCAGCAGCTGCGGGTCGGGTGCGGTGTATTCGACGAACTCGAATCCATCCGTGCCCATGGGGTTGTCGTACAGGTCGCTCATGGGGTCACTTTTCAGGTCCGTGACAGCGCCTACGGTGCGGGTGGCCATTATAGCGGCCCGCGGCGCCAGCGCAGGCGGTGCGCCGATGGCGGCATGTATAATCGCGTCCCGCAGTCGGCGCCGCGCCGATTGCTGCAGAATATGCGCCACGCGCCCCCGACACGGCTGGTTTTCCCCGCAGGATGATTGCGCATGCACGCGTCAGTTGATGAGAGCCACCTGCTTCGAGGTATCCCGGCCGCACGCGTCGCGCTGATCGAGCGAATCGCCCGGGCGGGCGGCGGGACGCGCGATGACCTGCGGCAGCGCTTCCTGCGCGGCTACTTCCACGGCGTGGCCGAAGAGGACCTGGCAGAGCGCGCACCGCAGCAGCTCGCCAAGGCTGCGCTTGCGCACCTCGACTTCGGGACGCGGCGCCCGCCGGGCCGTACGCTGGTGCGGGTCTTCAATCCCACGGAGGGCGAGGACGGCTTCCACAGTGCCCACACGCTGGTTCTCACCGTCACCGACGACATGCCGTTTCTGGTCGACTCGCTGGGGATGGCGTTCGCGCGCGCCGAGCTCGCGGTGCACCTCATCGTGCACCCGGTGCTGCAGGTGCGACGCGACCGCCGCGGCCAGCTGCTCGATATCGGCAGCAACGGCGCGCAGGCGGCGCACCCGGAATCGTGGCAGCTGTACGAGATCGACCGCCTCACGGACGAGTCACAGCTCGCCAAGCTGCAGCACGATCTCGGGGTCATCCTCGCCGACGTACGCCTCGCGGTGCATGACTGGCGGGCGATGCGCGAGCGGGTGCGCGAGATCATCACGCGCCTGGAGAGCGACCCGCCGCCCCTGCCGGCGGCCGAAGTGAGCGAGGCGCGACACCTGCTCGACTGGATGGAGGGCCGGCATTTCGTATTCCTCGGTTACCGCCACTACCGCCTGGAGCGCGGCCGCACCGAGGACCGCCTGGTGGCGGATGCGCGCTCGGGTCTGGGCGTACTGAGCACCACGCGCCGCCACGCGCGCCAGGCGCGCGCCACCGTGCTGCGCGGCGACGTGCGCAGCCGCGCGCGCGAGCTGGAGCTGCTGGTCATCACCAAGGCCAACTCCCCCTCCACCGTGCACCGCGGCGAGCTGCTCGATTACGTCGGCGTCAAGACCTTCGATGCACGCGGCCGTGTCGATGGCGAGCACCGCTTCCTGGGACTCTGGACCTCGACCGCATACAACAGCAGCCCGGGCGACATCCCGGTGCTGCGCCGCAAGGTCGAGCGCGTCATCGAGCACTTCGGGCTGGATCCGGCCGGCCACGACGGCAAGGCGGTGATCAACGTACTCGAGACCTACCCGCGCGATGAGCTGTTCCAGGCCGGCGCCCAGGACCTGATCCGCATCGTGCGCGGCGTGGTCAACCTCTACGAGCGGCGCACGGTGCGCCTGCTGGTACGTCGCGACCCGTATCACCGCTTCTACTCGTGCCTGGTGTACGTGCCGCGCGACCGCTACAACACCGAGGTACGCCAGCGCATCGAGCAGCTGGCGCTCGAGGGCTTCGCCGGCACCAGCGTGGAGAGTCACGCGCAGATCTCCGGCTCGAGCCACGCGCGTGTGCACGTGGTGGTGCGTACCGACCCCGCCGCGCGCCACAAGCCCGACTTCGCGCGCATCGAGCAGAGCATCGCCGAAGCCGCGCTGACCTGGACCGACCGGCTGCGCGACGTGCTCATCGAGCGCCGCGGCGAGGCAGCGGGCCTGGCGCTCGCGGCCCGTTACCGGCGCGCCTTTCCGCTCGCCTACCAGGACGACGTCCCGCCTGAGGAAGTGCTCGGCGATCTTGGCGATCTCGAAGGCCTGCGCGCGCACCCGCAGGCGCTGCAGCTGCACCTGCACCGCCCCGCCGGCCAGCGCAGCGAGCGCGTGCATCTGAAGATCGTCAAGCTCGGCGACCCGGTACCGATCTCGGACGTGCTGCCCATGCTGGAGAATTTCGGCCTGCGCGTCATCTCCGAGCGCCCCTACCAGCTCGCCTGGCCGGACGGCGGTGCCGCCTGGATCCAGGACTTCGAGCTCGAATACCGCGACGGCGCCGGCGTCGACATCGCGCGCGCGGAGGGCGACTTCCGCGAAGCCTTCGCCGCCGCCTGGACCGGGGCGCTCGAGAACGACGGCTTCAACCGCCTGCTGTTCGGCGCCGGCCTGAGCGCGCGGCAGATCGTGGTAGTGCGTGCCTACTGCCGCTACCTGCTGCAGACCGGCGTGCCGTTCAGCCAGGCGTACATGGAGCGCACGCTGGCAGCGCACCCCGCTATCGCCCGCAATCTGGTAGCACTGTTCCAGGCGCGCTTCGACCCGTCCGGCGCCCGCGCCGCGCGCGAGGCGGCGCGCAACGCCGACAAGATCGTGGCGCAGATCCGCAGCGCCTTCGACGCAGTCACCAGTCTCGACGACGACCGCATCCTGCGCGCCTATCTCACGCTGGTGCAGGCCACGCTGCGCACCAACTTCTTCCAGAACGGCGCCGACGGCCACCCCAAGAGCTATCTGTCCTTCAAGCTCGACCCGGCGAAGATCCCGGATCTGCCGCTGCCCAAGCCGAAGTTCGAGATCTTCGTCTACAGCCCGCGCGTCGAGGCCGTGCACCTGCGCATGGGCTACGTGGCGCGCGGTGGCATTCGCTGGTCCGACCGTCGCGAGGACTTCCGCACCGAGGTCCTGGGCCTGATGAAGGCGCAGAACGTCAAGAACACCGTAATCGTGCCGGTGGGCGCCAAAGGCGGCTTCGTGCCCAAGCGGCTGCCGGCCGGCGGCACGCGCGAGGAGGTGCAGGCCGAAGTGGTGGCCTGCTATCAGACCTTCATCCGCGGCCTGCTTGACCTCACCGACAACATCGTCGGCGGGCGCATCGCCCCGCCGACGCAGGTGCTGCGCCGCGACGGCGACGACGCCTACCTGGTGGTGGCGGCCGACAAGGGCACTGCCACCTTCTCCGACATCGCCAACGCCATCTCGGCCGAGTACGGCTTCTGGCTCGGCGACGCCTTTGCTTCCGGCGGCTCGGCCGGTTACGACCACAAGAAGATGGGCATCACGGCGCGCGGCGGCTGGGAGTGCGTCAAGCGGCACTTCCGCGAGATCGGCATCGACATCCAGAAGACCGACTTTACCGCCGCCGGCATCGGCGACATGTCCGGCGACGTGTTCGGCAACGGCATGCTGCTGTCGCGCCATACGCGGCTGCAGGCCGCCTTCGACCACCGGCACATCTTCCTCGACCCCGACCCTGATCCGGCGGTCAGCTTTGCCGAGCGTGCCCGCCTGTTCGCGCTGCCGCGCTCGAGCTGGGACGACTACGACCGCAAGAAGCTGTCGCGCGGCGGTGGCGTGTTCCCGCGCTCGGCCAAGTCGATCGCCCTGTCGGCGGAAGCGCGCACGCTGCTCGGGATCGAGTCGGGCAGCCCCGCCCCCAACGACGTGATCCGCGCCATCCTGCGCATGCCGGTGGACCTGATGTGGAACGGCGGCATCGGCACCTACGTCAAGGCGAGCGATGAGCGCAACGCCGAAGTCGGTGACCGCACCAACGACGGACTGCGCATCAACGGCCGGGAACTCAAGGCCAAGGTGGTCGGCGAAGGCGGCAACCTGGGACTGACGCAGCGCGGGCGCATCGAATACGCCCTCGCCCGCGGCCGCCTCAACACCGACTTCATCGACAACTCGGCCGGCGTCAACACCTCGGACCTCGAGGTGAACATCAAGATCGTGCTCAACCCGCTGGTGGCGGAAGGGCGCCTGACGCGCGGGGACCGCAACCGCCTGCTGGCGCGCCAGACCGCGGAAGTGGCCGCCCTGGTACTGCGCAACAACTACCTGCAGAGTCAGGCGCTGAGTACGCTCGAGCTGCAGGCCGCGGCGCGCCTGCCGGAGTTCCTGCACCTGATCCGCGCGCTCGAGCGTTCCGGCGACCTGAACCGCGCGCTCGAGTTCCTGCCCACCGACGACGAGCTCACCGAGCGGCGCAAGAGCGGCATGGGGCTGACGCGCCCGGAGCTCGCCATCCTGCTCGCCTACAGCAAGATCTGGCTCAACAACCACCTGCTCGCCTCTGACGTGCCGGAGGACCCGTACCTGTCGGCCGAACTGGTGCGCTACTTCCCGACGGCGGTGCAGGAGCGCTTCGCGCGCGCCATCGCCCGGCACCGGCTGCGCCGCGAGATCATCGCCACGGCGACCACGAACAGTCTCGTGAACCGTATGGGACCCACGTTCGTGCCCCGCGCCCAGGAAGACAGCGGCGCCGAGCCGGCGCAGATCGCGCGCGCCTACACCGCGGCGCGCGAGATCTTCGCCATGCGCGAAGTGTGGGAGCAGGTCGAGGCACTGGACAACAAAGTGCCCGCGAAGCTCCAGTACGAAGCGGCCTTCCAGACCAGCCGCCTGCTGCGCCATGCGACCTACTGGCTGCTGAGCGCGCGCGCCAAGCTGCAGGTGGACGCCGCGGTCACGGAGTTCCGCGACGGCGTGCGCCGCCTGGAGGCGGACGTGCCAACGCTGCTCACCGGCGCCGAGCTCACGCGCTTCGAGGAGGGCCGCAAGCACTACCTGGAGGCCGGGCTGCCGCCGGCGCTGGCGGCGCGCATCGCCAGCCTCGAGTCGCTCAATGCCGCGCTCGACATCGTGGAGATCGCGCGCGGCCACAAGGTGGGGGTCAGCGAGACCGCGCGCGTGTACTTCGAGGTCGGCACGCGAGTCGGCTTCGACTGGCTGCGGGCGCGTATCGAGAAGCTCACCGTAGACGGGCCATGGCAGGCGATCGCGCGCACCGGCCTGCGCGACGCCGCGCTGCGTGTGCAACGCCGCCTCACCGAGCGGGTGCTGGCACGCAAGGACCGTGGCAGCGCCCAGGCGCGCGTCACCGCCTGGGTGGAGTCGGCCGGCAAGGACCTGGCGCACTGGCAGCGCACGCTGGCGGACATGCGCTCCGCAGGCGCCGGCGACTTCGCCACGCTCACCGTGGGCGTCGAGTCGGTCCGCAAGCTGGCCAACTGAACATGGTCGGCAAGCTGATCCTGGTGCGCCACGGCCAGAGCACGTGGAACGTCGAGAACCTGTTCACCGGCTGGACCGACGTCGACCTGTCGGAGCAGGGCCGCGCCGAAGCGGCCCAGGCGGGGCGCGAGCTGCTCAAGGAGCAGCTGGGCGCAGACATCGCCTTCACGTCGGTGCTGAAGCGCGCCATCCGCACGCTGTGGATCATGCTCGATGAAATGGACCGCATGTGGCTGCCGGTCGAGCGCAGCTGGCGGCTGAACGAGCGTCACTACGGTGCGCTGCAAGGCCTGAACAAGGCGCAGACGGTGGCGCGGCACGGCGACGCCCAGGTGAAGATCTGGCGGCGCAGCTACGACGTGCCGCCGCCACCTCTGGATGCCGCGGATCCGCGTCACCCGCGCGCCGATGTGCGCTACGCCGGCGTGGACGCGCAACTGCTGCCGGCCACCGAGTCGCTCAAGGACACCCTGGCCCGGGTGCTGCCGTTCTGGCATGCGCGCATCGCCCCGGAGCTGCGCGCGGCGCGCAACGTGATGGTGGTGGCGCACGGCAACAGCCTGCGCGCCATGGTGAAGATGCTCGACAACGTCAGCGAGAGTGACATCACCGAGCTCAACATTCCCACCGGCGTGCCGTTGCTGTACGAGCTGGATGCGGAGCTCAAGCCGCGCGCCAGCCGCTACCTGGGCGACCCGGCCGCCATCGCCGCCGCCGCTGAAGCGGTGCGGCGCCAGACCGAGAAGCGCTGAGCGCTCAGCCGTCCGGGCCGGCGAGCGCCACGAACTCGCCGCGGAGCCGGCCGGCCACCTGGCCTGCGTGTTCCAGCACCGCCGCCACGGCGATGCGTGCCTTGCCGCGCCGCGCGAGCAGGGTGGCGAACTGCGCCCAGCGCTGCGGCTCCGCCAGCGTCGCGCGTGCGATGAAGTCGCCCGGGATCGGCCGCTCGTACTCCATGGTGTTGCGCTGGATCACCAGGCGCGCCGTGCGCCCGTCGGCCTTAAGGCGCAGATGCAGCAGCGACCAGGCGGCCAGCATGGCGAGTGCGGCGGCACTGCCGCCGAACACCGTGTCGCGGTGATTGATGTTGGGTCCGAGCGGTGCGGCCAGGCACACTTCCTGCGCGGTTGCCGCCACCACCGTCACCGCCATGGCGCGCGACAGCGGAATGTGCTCATGCAGATAGCGCTCGAGCTCCCGCGTCTGCGTCGCTTCCACGGCCGTCTCAACCCTTGGCGTAGTGCTCAGCGCCGGCGAAGTGCAGCGACACGTACGGCACGTCACCTATTACCCAGCTGTCGTGCGGTACCGGCGGGATATAGAACAGCTGCCCGGCGCGCAGCTCGATCACCGTGCCATCCTCGAAGGCCGCGGTGGCCGCGCCCGAGAGCACCAGCCCGACGTGCTCCACTGAGCAGCGGCTGAGCCCCAGAGCCGGCCCGACGTGCGTCGACCACTTCCACCCGGGTTGGTAGGTGGCACGACCGATGGTGAGGCCGCCGAGCTGCACGAGCTCGAACTTGCCGTGCTCGAGCTCGCGCGTCTCGTCCGGGGTCTCGAAGCGCTTGAGCACGACCGCGATCGGTGCGGCGGCGCTCGCCGGCGCCCGGCCCGCGGCCCAGCCGTCGTAGCGTCCGCGCTGCTCGGTCGCAAGCTCGGTCAGGCGGCGGCCGATCGCCTGCATATCGGGCACGACCAGGCGCATGGACTTGCTGGCGTGCAGGCTGAAGGCGAGCTCGCTGTCAGACGCGAGCAGGCGCGCGTCGACCGCAAACTCGGGTTCGAGGCGCGCCCGCACCGCCTGCACCGCGGCCTCGTCTGGCAGGGCCAGGAAGAAATCCACCGTGTAGTCGTTAAAGGGCGCGTAGCCCTGCGAGCGCAGGCGCGCGATCATCTGTTCGTCCCACGACTCGCCGCGCGACTTGTCCGCGGCGCGCAGCTTGAGGTAAATGCGCAGCACCACGAGTCCCAGGGCCCCGACCAGCAGCACGACGTACAACGCCACGAACTTGCCCTGCCACGCGCCTCAGCGCGGACCCTTGTCGGGGAACTGCGGCGTGCGTTTCTCGAGGAACGCACCGATGCCCTCGGCGCCCTCCGCGCTCATCGCCTGCGCGGCGATCATCTCGCTCTCGAGCACCATCTGCGACTCGAAGGCCCCGAGCGACTGCGCCACCAGGCGCTTGGTGGCGCCAAAGGCGCCGCTCGCCCCCTGGGCGAGCTGCTCGGCTAGCTCGAGCGCGCGCTGCAGCAGCTGCTCGTCGGCCACCACCTCGTTCACCAGACCCCAGTCGTGCGCCTCGGCGGCGCTGAGGGTGCGGTTGAGCAGCAGCAGCTCCATGGCGCGTTTCACGCCCACGGTGCGCGGCAGCAGGAACGAGGTGCCGGCGTCGGGCGTCAGGCCCGCCCTGGTGTAGGCGAGGTTGAATTTGGAACTGCGTCCGCACAGCGCCAGGTCCGCCATCGCCGCAAGTCCCACCCCGGCGCCCGCGGCGGTGCCGTTGACGGCTGCGATCAGCGGCGCGTCCATGCGCACGAACTGCGAGATGGCGGCGTGCAGGTAGGTGGTGAGTTCGCGCACGTAGTCGCCGCCGCTGGTCTCGCGGTTCGCCATGGCGCGCAGGTCGCCGCCGAAGGAGAAGTGGCGCCCGGCGCCGGTCAGCACCGCGGCGCGCACCGCGGAGCTGCGTGCGCAGGTCATGGCCGCGGCCAGTAGGTCCATCGCCATCTGCAGGTTGAGGGTGTTGGCGCTGTCGGGGCGGTTCAGGGTCACCAGCGCGACCGCGCCGCGGGTCTCGACTTGGACGCTCGGAGCAGCCACGGCCTACTCGTCGGGCGCGATTGTCACGCGCAGGCCGGCCAGCTCCGGCGTGAACTCGAGCTGGCACGACAGGCGCGAGTTGTCCTGGTAGTGCGACAGCTCCGCCAGCAACTCGCGCTCGTCGGACATCATGGCGGGCAGCCGCGCCTGCCATTCCGGGTCGACGTACACGTGGCAGGTGGCGCACGAGCACATGCCGCCGCAGATGGCCGCGACGCCGTAGTCGAGCTCACGCAGGTTCTCCATGATCTTCAAGCCCGTCTTGGCGTCGACGTCGTGCTCGACCCCGTCGCGATCGACGACCCGCAAAAGCGCCATGCCGGTTCCTCGTGACCTTATAGGGATTTGTTGTAGGCGACAGTGCCGTGAACTTGCTAGTTTGCCGCGTCGCCCGGCATGCCGCCAGAGCCCGGCTGGCTCGCTCTCAGGCGCCGGTGAGCGGCCCGAGCACCTTCATCACGAACACGGCCTTGTCGCCAGCCGCCGCGAGCGCGGCCAGGGTCGGACGCAGTTCCCGGCGCAGCGCCTCCATCACCGCCTCGTAGGTTCCGAACACCTGCGTGCTCATGCTGTTCGTGACCACCCGCAGGCCGGTATCGGCGTTCAGGCGCGCCAGGAACTCGCGAATCAGGGGTGCGAACTCGCGTTGCAGCGGATACAGGCTGATCTCGACCCCGATGTCCATGTGTGTCGCCTCCGGACCAGTGTGCGTCAGTATTGCACGCGCACCGCAAGCGGCTGAGGCTATGATCGCTCCCAGGACTAGAATTGGCCGCCCCGGGCCCCAACGGCGGATGACACGATGACGCGGAAGATCCAGGTTCATCAGGTTGACGCATTTACCCGCGAGCCCTTCACCGGCAACCCGACGGGCGTGGTACTGAACGCCGACGCGCTGTCCGAGGCACAGATGCTGGCCATCGCGCGTGAGCTCAACAACGCCGAGACCGCCTTCATCCTGGCACCCGACGCCGACGACCACACCATCCGCGCCCGCTTCTTCACCCCGCGCAGCGAGGCGGGCTTCGTCGGCCACGCGACGGTGGCGGCACAGTACGTGCTGTCGCGGCGGCACGAGGCGCCGCGCTGGCAACGCCAGAAATCCAAGGCGGGCATCGTCGACATCGAGGTGCGCGGCAACGACGAGGACCGCCGCATCGCCATCCGCCGCAGCCCGCCGGCCATCGGCCGGGAGATCAACGATCGCGAGCGACTGGCGGTGCTCGATGCGTTGGCGCTCGCCTCGGAGAGCCTCGATCCGCGCCTGCCGCTGCGCATCGTCGGCTCGGCTGGCGCGCGGCTGCTGATCGGCGTGCGCGGCCCGGAGCCGCTGAAGCATTTGAAGCCGGACCTGGCGCGGCTCACTACCCTGTCGGCGCAGATCGGTGCCGCCGGCTACTTCGTGTTCACGGTGAAGAGCAATGCCGCCGACCACCTGACCGAATCACGCATGTTCTGTCCGGCGCTCGGCATCGCCGAGGATCCGGTCAGCGGCAACGCCCACGGACTGCTCGGTGCCTACCTCGCGCAGCTCGGGCTGCTGGCGCGCAGCGGCGATCGGGCGCGCTTCACCGGGGTACAGGGGCACTCGCTGCACCGTCCTGGCCGGGTCGAGGTCGAACTCGAGTTCAAGGACGGCGAACTGGCCGGGGTATGGATCTGCGGCCAGGCGGTGTCGATCTTCCAGACCGAAATTACCTGCTAGGAGCTCCATGGCGGAATTCCAGGCGGCGCTGAAGCTCGCCGAGCTTCCGCCGGGAAGCATGCGCAGCTGCGTCATCGACGGGCGCGAGATCGTGGTGTGTCACACCCGCGAGGGAGTGTTCGCGCTCGACAACATCTGCACGCACGCACACGCACGCCTGTGCGAGGGGCGGCTGCGTGCCACGCGTCTGGTGTGCCCGTTGCACGGCGCCTCGTTCGACATCCGCGACGGACGCGTCCTCGGGCCGCCAGCCGTCGTGCCGATGCCAACGCACGCGGTGCGCATCGTCGATGGGACGGTCGAGGTGGCGCTCGACGTCAGGCCGGCCTGAGCGCGGCCGCGCGCCGGATCAGCCAGGCGGCCGGCAGCGTGACACAGGCACCGATCAGAAACGGCGCCGCCGGGCCGAGCGCGGCGTACACGGATCCGGAGCTGAATGGCCCCAGCACGCGTGCCAGGCTGGCGCTGGCAACGTAAGCGCCCATGACCGCGCCGCGGTCGTGGCCGCGCGACTGCTTCGAGGCAAGCGCAAAGGCGCTCGGGTTATAGGCGCCGAGGCCCAGCCCGCACAGCAGCAGTCCGCTGGTCGTGAGCGCGAGATCCGGCGCGAGCCCGAGCATCACCAAGCCGCCCACGTACACGAGCGCCCCGGCGCTGGCCACGCGTGCTTCACCGAGCCGCGGCACCAGCACGCGCACCACACCCCCCTGCATCACCAGCGCCGGCAGCGCGACCGCGAACAGCAGGAAACCCACCGGCCGGGGCCCGAAGCCGAAGCGGTGCAGCGCGAAGATGGCGAAGATCGACTCCAGGATGGACTGCGAGTAGGTCACCAGGAGCGTTGCGGCGGCGAGGTGGGCGAGGACCGGACGTTCGCGCAGCAGTCGCCAGGCACCGCGCCGCGACCGATCCGGGTTCCCGGCGCGGAGCGCCGCATCGTGACTCTCCGGCAGCACCATGACCACGATCAGGATGCCCAGCAGACTCAGCGCCGCCGACACCAGCGCCGGGCGCACGAAGTTGGCGCCGTGCAGGTCCGCCCCCGCCAGCAACCCGCCGAGCGGTGGTCCGAGGGTGAAGCCGATGCCGATGGCCGCCCCGATCAGGCCGAGCGTGGCGGCGCGCTTGTCCGGCGCGCTGACGTCAGAGGCGTAGGCGAAGGCGGCGGCGATGTTGCCGGCCATGGCGCCGGCCAGCATGCGCGAGGCGAGCAGCCACCAGACGCTGTGCGCGGCGCCGAGCAGCAGATATGACAGGCACGCCCCGCCCAGGCTGCTGATGAGAACGGGCCTGCGGCCGTAGCGGTCGCTCAGCCGTCCCCACGCCGGGGCCGCGAGCAGCTGGCACAGCGAATAACTGCCGAGCAGTGGGGTGATGAGCTGCGGCGGTGTACCGAAGCGGTCGGCCATGTACGGCACCAGCGGGATCAGCAGGCCGAACCCGAGCGTGTCGATGACGCAGAACAGGAACAGCGCTGCGAGCTGGCGCCGCAACGGTAGCTCGTCAGTGCCCGGGAACGATCGCCGACACGTCGCCGCCGGGACGCGCCGCCGGCGGCAGGAAATCGCGCGCGCCGCGGATGATGAGATTCGGGACGCGGGTGTCGTCCCACTGCGCATCGCGGCCACGCGGATCGCCGGTGCACAGGATCGCGATCTGCAGCGAAGGCACGAGCCACATGCGGTTGCCCCCCGCGCCCGCGACCAGGAACACGTCGGGCAGCGCGTAGGCCGCCGCTCTGCCCGCGGAGCTGGTAGCGACGCGCAGGAACGCGCCGAAGTCCGGGTCAGCCTTGCTCGGCGAGCGCATCAGCGTCACCCAGCCCGGCCGCATGAGCTCCGAGCCGCGGTAGTTGCCGTCGCGAAGCAGCAGCTCCGCGACGCGGATCCAGTCCCCCTGGTGCGCCCGCAGGCAGCAGTCGGCGCGGGCGCTGCCTCCGGGCTGGTCGAGCCACAGCCAGGCATCGGCGGCGCCGATGCGACGCCAGAGCACCCGCGAGGCGTACGCGGCGAAGCGCTCCTTCGAGGCGCGCTCGAGCAGCAGCGCGAGCAGCTGCGGGTCCGCGGGCTGATCCGAGCGCCGGGTGCCGGGCGGTGCGCTCAGGCGCAGCCCGAGCAGCGCGGGGACGAGCGGCGTATCGGGCGGCAGCGCGGCTGGCCCGGCGAGCCCGCTGGCGGACTGCAGCAGATTGCGCACCGTGATGGCGCCGCGCGCATCGCCCTGCCACTCGGAGATGAAGGTGCCGACCGGCTCGTCCGGCCAGCCGATGAGCCGGTGCGAGGCCGCCACGCCGGTGGCGAGCGCGGGCAGCAGGCGGGTGAAGGCCTGCGCATCCGCCACGGTGTCGAAGTTCGTGCCGCGCCAGTAGTGCTCGAACACGATGTGATCGTGGCGGCTGACGATCAGGGCCTGCGAGCCGTGCTCGCCGGCGTAGGACGAGGCCGCCTCGAGGGCGCTGCGCTCAAGCGCCTCGCTGTCCGGGCTGACACGCGGCGCCGGTGGCTCGTTGCCGCCGGCGAGCAATTCGCTCGGCTCGTAGCGCGCACCCGCGCGCCAGGCGCGCCACGTGAACAGGCCCGCAACCAGCACCAGCGCAACCGCGAGTACCGCGACGAGCATGCGGCGGCGGCGCTGCGGCGAGGCCCTCATCGGCGCACCCCGGCGGCCGCGGGCGGGCGGGCCCGGCCCCAGTAGCCCCCCCCGCCCCCCACCCGCACCCCCACGGGCGGCCCCCAGTCCCAGAACACGCCCC
>JANWKR010000008.1 GCA_025451275.1 Steroidobacteraceae bacterium | reverse complement strand
GCGAGCCCGGTCAGCGGCTGCCCGTCGAAGCGGAAACCGAGCGGGCGGGCCGCGTCGGTGAGACAGCCGCGCGCGATGCGTGCCGGACCGGCCGTCATGGCGGCCCCGCGGGCGGCTCGTCCTGCGGGCCGGTCACCGCACGGATCTCGTGGCTCTCGGTGTGGCGCACAACCTTGAGCAGCCGGCGGCAGCCAGCGAAGTGCAGCCACCATTCCACGTGCCAGCCGAACTCGTTGGCGCGCTGGTACACGTAGGCGTGGAAAGCGGCGGCGCCGGCATCGGCTGCCGGCCGGCTGCGGCTGGCGTCGCCGCGATAGCGGAACTCGGTCTCATCGCGCACGCCGCACCAGGGGCAGGGGATTTGCAGCATGACGGCGTGTCGTCAGTGCGCGTAGGGGAAGGGACCGGCGCCGCGCTCGTCCACGGTGTGTCCGGAGGCGAAGCGCGTGAGTCCCAGGTGAGCGGCAAGGGGGTGCGGCGTACCGCAGGCGATGAGGTGCGCGGTGGTGAACCCGCCCGCCGGGATCGCCTTGAAACCGCCGTAGCACCAGCCGCCGTTGAGGATGAGGCCGGTGAGCGGCGTCAGGGTGATGAGCGGCGAGCCGTCCATGGTCATGTCCATGACCCCGCCCCACTGGCGCAGGATCTTCAGGCGCGCCAGCCCCGGCAGCAGCGTCATGGCCGAGGCCGCCACTTCCTCCGCCATCGGCAGCGTGCCGCGCTGAGCGTAGGTGTTATAGCCGTCGATGGCGCCGCCGAACACCAGGCCGCCCTTGTCCGACTGGCTGACGTAGAAGTGGCCGGCGCCGTAGGTCAGCACCACGTCCAGCAGCGGCTTCACCGCCTCGCTCACGAACGCCTGCAGCACGTGCGTTTCGATGGGCAGCGTCAGCCCCGCGAGCGCGGCGAGGCGCGAGGAGTGGCCGGCGACCGCCAGGCACACGAGGTCGGCGCCGATCGCGCCGCGGCTGGTCTGCACGCCGGTCACGCGCCCGCCCGCCTGGGTGATCCCGGTGACCTCGCAGTGCTCGACGATGTCGGCGCCGGCTGCCGAGGCGGCGCGGGCGTAGCCCCAGGCCACCGCATCGTGGCGCACCGTGCCGCCGCGCGGCTGCAGGAAGCCGCCGAGCACCGGGTAGCGGCCGTTGTCGAGGTCCGCCAGCGGCACCAGGCGCCTCACCTGCGCGCGGTCCAGGGCCTCGGCATCCACCCCGAGCAGGCGCATCTGGTTGGCGCGGCGGGTGAACAGGTCGCGCTGCGCCTCGGTGTGGAACAGGTTCAGGGTGCCGCGCTGGCTCACCATGGAGTTGAAGTTCAGGCGCTGCTCGAGGCCCTCCCACAGCTTGAGCGAAAACTCGTAGAAGCGGATGTTGTCGGGGTGGAAGTAGTTGGAGCGGATGATGGTGGTGTTGCGCCCGACGTTACCGAGCCCGATCGGGCCGCGCTCGAGGACCGCCACGTCCGTGATGCCGTGCTCACTGGCCAGGTAGTAGGCGGTCGCGAGCCCGTGGCCGCCGCCGCCCACGATGACGATGCGGTAGTGCGGCCGCGGGGCGGCCTTGGCCCAGGCACGTGTCCAGCCGCGCTGTCCGGTAAGGCCCTCGCGCAGCAGGCGCCACGCGGAATAGCGGCCGCTCGCGGCGCGCCGGGCGGGTGCGGGCTGGGGCGGGGAAGTGTCGGCCATGCGTGCTCAGCATGATAGAACGGGGCGGCGGCAGTCCGCACAGGGCGCGTGCGCTTGACGCGCCGGGCAACAACCGACAACGTGTCAGCGCGGAAGAGGGGTCCGGTTGACGCGCATCCTCAGGCTGTGGTTGGTGGCGGCGATGCTGGCGGGCGCGTTCGCCACGCCGCTCGATGCCGCGGTAGTGGTCTCCTCGAAGCTCTCGAGCGAGTCGGCGATGCTCGGCCAGATGATCCGGCTGCTGCTCAATGCGCACGGCATCGCCACCGTCGACCGCACCAAGATCGGCGCCACCCCGGTGGCGCGCAAGGCGCTGCTGGCGGGGGAGGTCGACCTGTACGTCGAGTACACCGGCAATGCCGGGTTTTTCTTCAACCGCACCGCCGACCCGGCCTGGAAGGACCTGCAG
Organism: Steroidobacteraceae bacterium; assembly: GCA_025451275.1. Taxonomy (GTDB): domain Bacteria; phylum Pseudomonadota; class Gammaproteobacteria; order Steroidobacterales; family Steroidobacteraceae; genus 13-2-20CM-66-19. The sequence continues at coordinate 10,260 of JANWKR010000008.1, read as the reverse complement.
CAGGGTTACGTGCTCGGTGCGCGGCTCGACTACGCCGCCAATCACATCGTCTGGCTCACCCCGGCGCGCGCCAGCAACGCCTGGGCGCTCGCCGTACGGCGCGACGTGGCGCGCGCCCATCAGCTGGTGACCCTGAGCGACTTCGGCCGCTGGGTGGCGGGCGGCGGGCAGGTGATGCTCGCCTGTTCGGCGGAGTTCGCCAACGCCGGCACGCTGCGCTCGCTCGAGCGCACCTACGGCTTCACGCTGCGCTCGGACCAGATGATCGTACTGGCGGGCGGGGAAACCTCCGCCACCATCGGCGCGGCGGCGGCGCGCACCAACGGCACCAATACCGCCATGGTGTACGGCACGGACGGCGGCATTGCGGCTGCCGACCTGCAGCTGCTCGAGGATGACCGGCACGACCAGCCGATCTACGCGCCGGTGCCGATGATCCGCGAGGCGGTGCTGCGGCAGTACCCGCAGATCGCCACCATCGTGAAGCCGCTCATGGAATCCTTCACGCGCGAGAGCCTGCAGCAGCTGAATGCGCGCGTGCAGATCGACGGCGAGTCCGAGCAGGCGGTCGCCGAGGACTACCTGAGGAAGCAGCGCCTGCTGCCCGGCCCACGATGAGCGCACCGGTGGCAGCTCCGTACGTCCCGGCCGCCGCGTCGCGCCTGCGCCCGGACGCGCTCGGGGTGCTGCTCACCGCCGTCGGTGTGCTGGCGCTTTTCGGCCTGCCGTTCGTGCTGTTCAAGGCCAACCGTATCCTGCCCGGCGAGCCGCGCTCGCTGCTGGCGGTGCTGCCGGCGGCCGGGGCCTGGGGCTGCGGCGCGGCGCTGCTGCTCGCGGCACTCGTGGCGGTGCTGGCGCGCGATGCGCGGTTGCGGCTCGGCGGCGCGCTCGCGGGGCTCGTGGCGCTGGCACTGGCCGTCGCCGCGTCGGGCGATATCCTGACACCGCCCGGCAACAACGTGGTACGCGTCGCCCCCGGCGGCGCGTTCTGGGTGCTGCTGCTGTGCCTCGGGCTGCTCGCGACCGATGCCATCACGCGCCTGCGCCCCGGCCCCCTGACGCGGGTGCTGCTGCTGGCGGGGTTCTTCGTGGTCATGGGCCTGAGCCTCGCGCACGGCACCTTCGATCACCTGTCGGTCATGCGCGAGTACGCGGTGAACAGCGAGCGCTTCTGGCGCGAGCTGCTGCGGCACGTGTGGCTGGCGCTCGGCTCACTCGGCGCCGCGGTGCTGGTGGCGCTGCCGCTCGGCATCCTGTGCCACCGCGTGCCGCGCTTGCGACCCGGGGTACTAGGCACGCTCAACGTCATCCAGACCGTGCCCTCGATCGCGCTGTTCGGCATCCTCATGGCACCGCTGGCCGCGCTCGCCACCGCCTGGCCGTGGGCCGCGGCGCTCGGCGTGCACGGCATCGGGGCGGCGCCGGCCGCCGTGGCGCTGTTCCTGTACTCGCTGCTGCCGGTGGTGGCCAACACCGCCGCCGGCCTGGGCCGCGTGTCGCGCGCCGCGGTCGAGGCGGCGCACGGCATGGGCATGACCCGCTGGCAGGTGCTGAGCGCGGTCGAGCTCACCCTGGCGCTGCCGGTGATCCTCACCGGCATCCGCGTGGTGCTGGTGCAGAACATCGGCATGGTGACGGTGGCGGCGCTCATCGGCGGCGGCGGCCTCGGTACCTTCGTGTTCCAGGGCATCGGCCAGACGGCGATGGACCTGGTGCTACTCGGGGCGATTCCCATCGTCGCGCTGGCCTTCACGGCGGCGGTGCTGCTCGATGCGCTGGTGGAGGTACTGGAGCGGACCAAGGCATGATCACGGTCGAGAACTTGAGCAAGCAGTACGGCGCGGCCACCGTCGTCGATGACGTGTCGATGCAGATCGAGCGCAACTCGATCACGGTCGTGGTCGGCACCTCGGGCTCGGGCAAGTCGACGCTGCTGCGCATGATCAACCGCCTGGTCGAGCCGAGTGGCGGGCGCGTGCTCATCGACGGCAAGGACACGCGCGCCGAGCCGGCGCACCTGCTGCGTCGGCGCATCGGCTATGTGATCCAGGGCCACGGACTGTTTCCGCACCGCACGGTGGCGGAGAACATCGCCACCGTGCCGCGCCTGCTCGACTGGGACGCGGCCCGCATCCGCGCCCGGGTCGAGGAGCTGCTGCAGGTGTTCCAGCTCGAGCCGGCCACCTATGCCGAGGCCTTCCCGCACCAGCTGTCCGGCGGCCAGCAGCAGCGCGTCGGCGTGGCCCGTGCGCTCGCGGCCGAGCCGGCGCTGCTGCTCATGGACGAGCCCTTCGGCGCGCTCGACCCGATCATCCGCGCCAAGGCGCAGGACGATCTGCTCGACATCCAGTGCCGCTTCGGCACCACCATCGTGCTGGTGACCCACGACATGGACGAGGCCTTCCGCCTCGGGGACCGCGTCGCGGTCATGAGCGAGGGCCGGTTGCTGCAGTACGATCCGCCGGCGGCGCTGCTGACGCGGCCGGCCGACCCGTTCGTGGCACGCCTGACGGGCCAGGCGGAGCGCGCCATGCGCCTGCTGTCGCTGACCACCGCGGGCGAGGCGGCGGTGCCGGGCAGCTCCACGGGGCCAGCGGTACCGGCCTCGGCGACATTGCGCGAGGCGCTGTCGGAGCTCCTGTGGTGCGGCGCCGAGTCCGTAGCGGTACTCGATGCCGAGGGCCGCCCGCGCGGACGCCTCACGCTGGACCTCATCCTGGCGCGCGGCCGCCCGTGAGCGGGCGGCACTTCGCCGCGCTGCTGCGCATCGCCGCCCTGGCGCTGCTCGTGGCTTTCCTCGTCGCCCCGCAGGCATTCGCGCCCGTGTTCGCCCCGCTCACCCAGTACGGCGCACCGCCGATCTACGATCAGGGCAATCTCTTGAGCCTCGCGCTCGCGCACCTCGGCACCGTGTGCCTGGCGGCGGCGGCCAGCACGGTGGTGGCGGTCGGGCTGGGCATTCTGGTGACGCGCCCGAGCGGCGCACAGTTTCTGCCCCTGTCGCGCACGCTCGTGAACATCGGCCAGACCTTCCCGCCGGTGGCGGTGCTGGCGGTGGCGGTGCCACTGGTCGGCTTCGGCGAGAAGCCGACGCTGATCGCGCTGTTCGCCTACGGGCTGCTGCCGATCTTCGAGAACACCATCGTGGGCCTGAGGACCGTGCCGGCGGCGGTGCTGGAAGCGGCCAGCGGGGTGGGCATGAGCGCGCGCCAGCGCCTCCGGGCGGTGGAACTGCCGCTGGCGCTGCCCCTGATCCTGGAGGGCATACGCCTGTCGCTCGTCATCAACGTCGGCACCGCGACCATTGGCTCGACGGTGGCCGCCAAGGGGCTGGGCGAGGTCATCATTGCCGGGCTCCTGTCGAACAATAACGCCTTCGTCCTGCAGGGGGGCCTGGTGACCGCGCTCATGGCGGTGCTCCTTTATGACGCGCTGGCGGGGCTCGAGCGGCGTTTGTGCCGCACCGTGCGCATCGACTGAGACGGATTTCCCGAAAAGCGCCGCCGTGGCCGGCGCGGCGACCCAGGATTCGCTAGAATCAGGGGCCTGACAGTTCCGACGCCCGGTATAGGTGGATAAGCCGCTCCCCGATCTCCGTGCCGGCGGAAAGAGGGGTATTGGCGCATGACGCCGTTCGAGCCTACTGCAACGACCCAGAAAGCCGCCGCCGGCGACCCGCGGCGGCCTGCTGTCGAAATCCCCACGCTGCTGCTGATCCTCGCCACCTATGGGGCGTGGTGCGCACTGACGCTCGCCTACGGACGCTGGCCGCTGTACGTGCTGGCCCCCCTGATCGCCCTGGTCCTCACCCTGCACAGCTCGATCCAGCACGAGATCGTGCACGGTCACCCGACGCGCTGGCGGGCACTGAACCGCCTGTTCGCCGTGGTGCCGCTGACGCTGTGGCTGCCCTACGAGCGCTACCGGCACACGCACCACGTCCACCACATCGACGCGCGCCTCACCGACCCGCTCGACGATCCCGAGTCCTTCTACTGGAGGCCGGAGGACTGGGCGCGGCTCGGGCCGGTGGCACGCCGGGCGCAGCAGCTGCAGCAGACGCTCGCCGGGCGGGTCCTCATCGGTTCCTTCTGGCGCATCGCGATGTTCCTGCGCGACGAGCTGCTCGCGCTGCGGCACACTGAGAAGCGCCCGCTGATCCGTAACAAGCAGGACGTGCGCCGCGTGTGGCTCGAGCATCTCGTCTGGTGCGTGCCGGTGGTGCTGTGGCTGAAGCTCGTGTGCGGCATGCCGCTGTGGATCTACTTCGTCGCCACGGTGATCCCGGCGAACGGCATCCTGCTGATCCGCTCGTTTGCCGAGCATCGGGCCCGCCCGGCGGTGCGCGAGCGTGTCGCGACAGTCGAAGACTCGTGGTTCCTCGGCCCCCTGTTCCTGTTCAACAATCTGCATTCCCTGCATCACGAGAGTCCGGCGATTCCCTGGTATAGCCTGCCGCGGCGCTACCGGCTCGAGCGCGAGCGGCTGCTCGCCGACAATGGCGGCCTGGTGTATCGGACCTACTTCGAAGTGGCGTGGCGCTACCTGTTCCGCGCCCACGATGAGATCGAGCACCCGACCGACCGCGTGCCCGCATCCGCCGCCTGATCCTCAGGCCGGCTCCGCGTAGCCGGCCGCACGCGCCTCGCGATCCCACTCGAGCAGCACGCCGTAGGAGGCGAGGCTCGCGGCCGCAAAGCCGCGGATGAGGAGCGGCGCGGCGAGCGCCTCGAACCAGGGCCGGCGCGCGGCCGCGCCGAACGCGGCCCGCAGCCGCTCGACCATGTCCGGAGGCGCGCCGGCGGCGGCGACGAAGCAGGGCATGGGGGTCGCCGGGGTGGAGCTCAGCACACGGATGCCCGCGGTCAGTTCCGGCGCGTGGCGGGCGATCAGCAGGTGCCAGTAGGCATCCAGCGGCCCGACGTCGAGGCTTCCGGCGCGCACGCCGTCGAGCACGTTGCGCGCCGTCACGAGGTTGCCGTGCACGCGGGCATAGAGCGCCGCGCGGTGTGCGCGGCGGAAGGCGAGCAGCTCGTGGCGGAAGGCGTTGAAGCCCGACTGCGAGTGCGCGACCGTCCAGCCGGCGACTCCGCCGAAGGTGTCCTCGAGCGTGCGATAGGGCGCATCGTGGCGCACGATGAGATCGGTGCGGTAGAGGGCGCGGCCGCCGGCCCAGTCGGCTTCGGGTATCGGGGCGGCGAGCGGTACCACCGGCGCGAGCCCGAGCGCGATCGGGTAGCCGCACATGAACGCCGCGCCCAGGTCGGGCCGCGACCACAGAACCTCGAGCGGCTGCGGCGCCGGATACGGCAGGTAGGTGAGGGGTACCTGCGCATCACGCGCGACCGCGGCGAGCAGCTCACGCCAGGCGGCCTCGACCGGCGGCGTGACCGCGTACATGCGCGCGTTGGCGATCCAGGCGCCGGGCGCAGCGCTGGCTTCAGCCGGCGGCGGCAAGCTCGCGCGTCCGGCGCGCCACGTACTCGGAAATGGCCTCGCGCACCGCCGCATCGAGCGGCGGCGGGGAGAACTCCGCGAGCAGCTTCTTCCAGATGACGGTGGCGCGCTCGGTGGCGTTGCGCGCGCCGGCATCCGTCCAGTTCTCGAAGTTCGACCAGTCCGACAGCAGCGGCCGGTAGAACGCCGACTCGTAGCGCGCGAGGGTGTGGGCCGAGCCGAAGAAATGCCCACCGGCGGCGATATCCTTGATGGCATCCACCGCCAGGTCGTCGTCGCTGAAGTTGACCGGCTTGAGGATTTCGGCCCAGTTGCGCAGCAGCTCCGCGTCCACGACGATCTTCTCGAGCGAGGCGGACAGGCCGCCCTCCAGCCAGCCGGCGGCGTGATTGATGAGGTGGCTGTGACTCAAGATGGCCGCCTGCAGCGAGAACGCCGTCTCATAGGTCGACTGCGCGTCGACCATGGGCGAGGCGTTCACCGCGCTGGTGCGCACCGGCAGCTTGAGGCGCCGGCCGATCTGGGCGCCGGCGATCACGGCGTGCACGTACTCGGGCGTGCCGAAGGCCGGCGACCCGGTGCGCATGTCGACGTTGGAGGTGAAGCCGCCCATGACGCACGGGGCGCCGGGGCGTACCAGCTGGCACAGCACCACGACGCCGAGCGCCTCGGCGGTCTGCTGCACCAGCGCTCCGGCGAGCGTCACCGGCGCCATGGCGCCCATGAGGGTAAAGGGCGTGATGACGACACACTGCCCGTGCCGCGCCATGGTGATGATGTTGTCGAGGATCTCCTCGTCCACGCGCCGCGGCGAGTTGACATTGGTCACGGTCATGAGCGTCGGGCGCGCCGCCAGATCCTCGACCGAGCAGCCATGCTCGATCGCCGACATGGCGATGGCATCCTCGGCCTGCACGCCGCCGATGCCGCGTGCCGCCCAGACGATGTCCGAGCACTCGATGTGTGCCTGGTAGGTGTAGAGGTGGCGCACCGCCACCTCGACGTCGACCGGCTCGACCACGATGCCGCCCTGCCAGTGCAGCACCCCGAGAGCCTGCGTCAGCTTGAGGATGTTGCGGAATGCCTCGAGGTCACCGTAGCGACGTCCGCCCTCCTGGTCGCGGATGTTGGGCGCACCGGTCACCGGCCCGAAGTTCACCACGTTGCCACCGACGTGCAGGTGGCGGGCCGGGTTGCGGGCGTGCAGCACGAAGCGCTCCGGCGCGTGCGCCAGCTGTGCCGTCACCAGCTCGCGCCCGAGGCGCACCAGCTGCGTCTCGTCATCGACCAGCGCCCCGGCGCTGCGATACACCGCGCGCGCCGCGGCGCTGCGGATCTCGAGACCGGCTTCTTCGAGGATGCGGAAGGCGGCGAGCAGGATCCGCTCGACCTGCTCGGCGCTGAGCATCTCGAGGGGCGGCCAGTGGTTCTCGAGGCGCGGCAGCGGCGCGAGCGAGGGCCCCGTGGAGCGCGGCGCGCGGCCGCGGTCGCGGCGGCGGGGCGGAGCGGAGGCTTCGGGCATGGCGGTGCGGCTCAGCGCGGCGGCGCCGGTGCCGGCTCCGCGGGCGCTGCGGAGCCTCCCTCGCGCGGCGCCTCGCCCGGGTGCCAGCGCGGCCCCTCGCGCCACGGGCAGTGCATGCCGTGCGGGCCGAAGCCGTGATGCCCGCCGCGCGCGGCGGCGAGGATCGCGCCCAGGATCACGAGCGCTGCGAGGGTGAAGGCCCAGAAGCCGAGGTAGCGGCCGAAGCTGCGCAGCGCCCCCTCGGTGCGCGCCGACAGCACCAGCACCACGTAACCGGCCAGGGTGAGCGCGGTCGCCGGGATCAGCGCCAGGAAATAGAGCATCAGGTTCTCCGCGGGGTGATCGGCTCGATTCTACTCCGGCGCACCCCTAGGATGCCGGCGGCTCGTGCTCGCGGTGATAGCGATGGATGGCCCACAGGTAGCTCTCCATGAGCGAGTCCTTGCCGAGCTCGGCCAGCACCGCGTGGCGCCGCCGCGGCGTGGTGGTGTGCGCCAGCTGGCTGCGCGCACGTGCGAAGTGCGTCAGCTGATTGCGGTACTGCCACAGCAGCTCGCGGGTCGCCATCTTGTCCTGGTGCAGCTCCCAGGCGCCGAGCAGCACCGCCAGCAGGCCCATGCTGAAGGTGAGGATGTTGCGCAGCGGGACGCCGAGTCCCATGTCGATGTGGTGCAGAGCGTTGCCGAACAGGAACAGCACCGAGATCACCAGCAGGATGGCGACGAGCAGCGTGCGCCGCAGGCGCGCCACGCGGCGGCTGCTGCGCTCGAGGCGCTGCACCTTGCGCGTGAAGTAGGCGTACTGGTTGTCGATCCAGGCCTGCTCGACGCTGCGCGCCGCGGCCTCGCCCAGCACCCGGAACGGCTCGTCGCGCACGTCGGGCGGCTCGATGCCCTTCAGCACCAGCACGATCCAGCCGAAGCCGCGGAAGCGGTCGATGCCGGACAGCGCCAGCACCTCGGCGGCGTCGACGCGCTGGTCGGCGCCCGCCAGGCGCAGGTAGAAGCGCGCCCGCAGCGTCTCGGCGAGCGCGCGGTAGGTGAGGTGCTTGCCGAACCAGCGCTTGCCCTGCAGCACGTAGTAGACCAGCAGGCTGGTGAGGAGCGTGGTGACGTACGCCAGCAGCAGCATCCGCGACTCGGTGAGCTTCTCGTAGACGAGGTAGGCGAGCGCCATGGCGAAGGCCATGATGCCGAACAGGTCGAACAGCCGGTCGGAGCGGTGCTGATAGTGGACCGCGAGCGCGTCGGCCTTGCCGTACTGGTCGTCGATGTCCTGCAGCCGCTGCCGGTCGGCCGCGGACACCGAGGCGGGTAGGGCATCCATCAGCGAGCTGCGCGCCGCGCCGCCCTCGAGGTGGCGCTGCTCGAGGTTGTAAGCGTTGAGCTCGGTGAGCAGGCGCCGGAAATGCGCCGGCATGGCCTGCTGCACGTGCAGGGTGCGCTCGCCGCCGCTCCACAGGTAACAAGGCGTGCCGGGTACCGAGGCCGCCGTGCTGCCGCTGCGCAGCGCCGGTGTCCAGTACACCAGCCGCTCGGTGATGTCGGCCTCCTCGCCGCTGGCGACGAACTCGAGCTCATCGCTCCCCGAGTCCTCGTCGCTGCGTACGCCCAGGTAGCGCAGCACGGTGTCGGCGGTGCCGCCCGGCAGGCGTGACACCTTGCCGTCCCACAGCGCGAGCAGCAGGCTGCTGCGGCGGATCAGGCTCGCGGTCAGGTTGGCGTACATGCGGTCGCGCTCGGCGGCCGTGTGCGGCCCGGCAGCCGCGCCGCCCGTCGACAGCTCGACGCAGCGTACGTGCGGATGGCGCAGCAGCTGCTGCAGGCAGGCGAAGGTGTCCGCGTCGAAATCCTCGGCGTAGTGCGCGAGCGGCATCGGCAGCACCGCTTCCACGCTGACGCCGAGATCGGCGGCGGTCTCGGCCACCAGCAGATCGGCGCCGGCGGCCATACCGACGATCAGCCGCACGTCGGTGTCCGGCAGGTGCTCCTTCAGCTGGCGGACGAAGTCGGTGACCGCCTCGCGCAGGCGCGGCAGGTCGGCGCCGTCCAGATCGCGGTGCCCGGACACCCCGACCGTGAACGGCGAATTGGCAACGGCGCGGGTGTGGTCGGCATCCATAGGCGGTCTGCGAGAATGCTGCGCATTGTGAGGGCGCCGGCGGTCCGGCGACAATGGGGGCGCAGCGACGGCAGTTGCGTCGGAGGGCCGCCATCCACTACGTTGCCGGCCGTGAGGACCGGATGAGCCTGCTGCTTCGGGTCAATGCCGCGCTGGTGGTGGTGTTTGCATTAGGGGCGCTGATCACCGGGCTGGCGTGCCGCTCGCTGCTCCAGGCCAACGCCGAGCGCGAGATCCGCGACGACGCTGAGCTCATGATGGACAGCGCGCTGGCGGCGCGCGACTACACCGCCAGCGAGATCGCCCCGCTCCTGCACGCGCAGATGCAGAGCCAGTTCCTGCCGCAGAGCGTGCCGTTCTACGCCGCCACCGAGCATTTCCTGCGCCTGCACGCCGCCCGTCCCGATTACTCCTACCAGGAGGCGACCCTCAATCCCACCAACCCGCGCGACCGCGCCACCGACTGGCAGACGGACATCATCGAGCGCTTCCGCAGCGACGCCGCCATGCACGAGTTCTCGGGCCTGCGCGACACCCCGCTCGGGCGCTCGCTGTACCTCGCCAAGCCGATCCGTGCCAGCGCCGAGTGCCTGTCGTGTCACGGCACGGCCGCCAGCGCCCCGCCGACCGTGCTGGCTCGCTACGGCAGCGCCAACGGCTTTGGCTGGCAGGTGGGCGATGTGATCGGCGCGCAGGTGGTGTCGGTGCCGATCGCGAGCGCGGAGCGGCGCGCCGGCAGCGCTTTCCAGGCGTTCCTCACCTCGCTGGTGGCGGTATTCGTGGCGCTGCTGCTGGTGGTCAACGCCGTGCTGTACGTGCTGGTGGTGCGCCCGGTGCGGCGCATGGCGCAGATCGCCGATCGCATCTCGGTCGGCGATGGCGGCGCGCCGGAGTTCCCGGAGCGCGGCGGCACCGAGATCCGCACCCTCGGGCGCTCCTTCAACCGCATGCGCAAGAGCCTCGACAAGGCCCTGAAGCTGCTCGAGGGCTGACGACGTGGGACGGGCCGTGTTCGTCAGCTACTCGCAGCCGGACCGCGCGCCCGCACTCGGCCTCGTCACGCACCTGGAGGCGCACGCTATCGACTGCTGGGTGGCGCCGCGCGACGTCGAGCCCGGCAGCGACTGGGCGGCGCAGATCATCGAGGCCATCGCGGCGGC
>JANWKR010000007.1 GCA_025451275.1 Steroidobacteraceae bacterium | reverse complement strand
GCGCGGTGCAGCGTGGCGAGTGACTCATCATCCGAGCGCGCGCCGTAGAACTCGCTCATGCCCATGCAGCCGAGACCGAGCGCGGAGACGCTCGGGCCGTTCCGGCCCAGCTTGCGGTTCTGCATTCCGTTGCTCCTGTGCTGCCCGCGTTCATTCTGCGCCCGGCCGCGGCCGGCGACGAATACTCACTTAGGGGGAGGGCGCGTCCGCGGCGGCCGCAGTGCCGCCCAACATGTGGGCGCTGCGCCAGCCGCCGAACTTGTAGTAGAGCAGCGCCAGCAGGCACGACAGCACGGAAGAAACCGGGAAACTCCACCACACCGCCGCCACGCGGTAGCGGTCGAGGAACAGCTCGGCCAGCGGGAAGCGCACCACCAGCAGCGAGATGGTGAGGATGATCAGCGGCGCGATCACCGCGCCGGTGGCGCGCACCACGCCGAACAGCGCCACCGACACACCGAAGAAGATGAACGAGCCGGTGACCACGCGGTTCATCTGCGTGGCGATGCTGAGCGCGGCGGAGCCGGCCGGCAGGAACAGCCCGAACACCCTGGTGTTGAGCAGCTCGATGGCGAGCACCACCGAGCCGGTGAGCAGCACGCTGTAGGCAACCCCGACCCAGGCGATGCGCGGCACGCGCTCCCACTTGTGGGCGCCGACGTTCTGCGCGGTCATGGCCGAGACCGCCATGCTGACCGCGAATGCCGGCATCTGGATGTAGTTCCAGATCTGCAGCCCTGCGCCGAAGGCGGCCGTAGTGTCGACGCCGAAGCGGTTGACGAGGGTGATCATGAGCACCGCGCTCAACGACACCACCAGCATCTGCGCGCTCATCGGGATGCCCTTCTTCACCAGCGTGCCGACCACCGACCAGTCGACCCGCAGCAGCCGCAGCTCCTCTCGGTGCAGGCACAGGATGTGGCGGCGACGGTACAGGTGGCGGATGAGCGCAGTGAGACTGACCGCCTGGGCGATGAAGGTGGCGAGCGCCGAGCCGGCGATACCGAGCCGCGGAATCGGGCCGACGCCGAAGATCAGCACCGGGTTGAGCGCGATGTCGATCGCCACCGACAGCAGCATGAAATAGAACGGCGTCTTGGAATCGCCGGCGCCGCGCAGCACGGCCATGATGAAGGCATACATGTAAAGGCACGGCAGCCCGAGGAAGATCACGCGCATGTAGGCGACGGCCAGCTCGAGCGAGCCGGGCGGCGTGCTCATGGCGATCAGCAGCGGCCGGCACAGCAGCAGTCCCGCGACCGCCATCGCCACCGAGATGATGGCGAAGAACGTGGCGCTGGTGCCGACCACGCGCTTGGTCGCGGCGATGTCGTTGGCGCCGATCGACTGGCCGATGAGGATGGTGGCGGCGAGCGCTATGCCGAACGCGGCACCGATCAGCAGGAACATCACGGTATTCGCGTTGGACGTGGCGGTGAGCGCCGCCTCGCCCAGGAAACGCCCGACCCAGATGGAGTTCACCGAGGCGTTGAGCGACTGCAGGATGTTCGCGAACAGGATCGGCAGCGCGAAGCGGAACAGCCCGACGCGGATCGAGCCTTCGGTGAGGGAACGTTGCATAGCTTGAGGGGGCGGCACGCTAGCAGCGTGACCGCGCGCCGTCCAGAATTGTTGCGAAGGCTGCGGCGCTCAGCGCCGCAGGCCGTAGCCGAGCTTGAGCGCCCCGGCGGCGAGCAGCACCCAGGCGAGCCAGACCGGCGCGCGGCCGGCGGCGAGCCACACCAGGCCGCCGAGCAGCAGCGCCGCGCCGAGCGTGACCGCATCGCGGCGCCGGCGCGCGGCGCGCAGCTCCTGGCGCCGCGCCTCGAGCTCGGCCACGGTCGCCGGCGGCGGCGGCGGCGGCAGGCTGGCGCGCCGCGCCAGCTGCTGCAGGGCCGCCGGCAGGGCGCGGGCCGCCTCGATGAGCTCCGGCGCGCGCGCGCGCAGCTCGCGCACCAGGCTGCGCACGCTGGTGCGCTCGCGCATCCACTCGCGCAGGATCGGGCTGGCGGTGTTCCAGATGTCGAGATCCGGATACAGGTCGCGCCCCAGCCCCTCGACGTTGAGCAGGGTCTTCTGCAGCAGCAGCAGCTGCGGCTGGATCTGCATGTCGAAGCGCCGCGAGATCTCGAACAGGCGCAGCAGGATGCGCCCGAAGGAGATGTCCTTGAGCGGCTTGTCGAGGATCGGCTCGCACACGGTGCGCACCGCCGACTCCATCTCGTCGATGCGCGTGCCGGCGGGCACCCAGCCCGACTCCAGGTGCAGCTGCGCGACGCGCCGGTAGTCGCGGTCGAACACCGCCAGGAAGTTCTCCGCCAGGTAATGCTGGTCGCGCGGGTCGAGCGTGCCGACGATGCCGAAGTCCACCGCCGCGTAGCGCGGCCGCCGCGGATCGTCGACCAGCACGAAGATGTTGCCGGGATGCATGTCGGCGTGGAAGAAGTTGTGGCGGAACACCTGCGTGAAGAAGATGCGCACGCCGTTCTCGGCCAGCTGCGCGATATCGGTGCCGGCGGCCTTGAGGCGCGCCCGGTCGCTGATCGGCACGCCGTGGATGCGCTCCATGACCATGACGTCGGTGCGGCACAGGTCCCAGTGCACCTCCGGCACGTAGAGCAGCCCGGAGCCGGCGAAGTTGCGCTTCAGTTGCGAGGCGTTGGCCGCCTCGCGCATGAGATCCAGCTCATCGAGGATCGTCTTCTGGTACTCGTCGACCAGCTCGCGCGGCCGCAGGCGCCGCCCCTCGCTCCAGTAGCGCGCCGCGAGCCCCGCCAGGGCGTGCAGCACCTCGAGGTCGCGCTCGATCTGCGCGTGCATGCCGGGCCGCAGCACCTTGACCACTACCTCGGCGCCCGAGCGCAGCCGCGCCGGGTGCACCTGGGCGATCGAGGCCGCCGCCAGCGGCGCCTCGTCGAAGCTCTGGAACAGCTCGCCCACGCTCTGCCCCAGGGAGCGCTCGATGAGCTCGCGGGCGAGACGGCCGTCGAACGGCGGCACGCGGTCCTGCAGCTTCGCCAGCTCGTCGGCGATGTCGCCGGGCAGCAGGTCACGCCGCGTCGACAGCGCCTGGCCGAACTTGACGAAGATCGGTCCGAGCTCCTCGAGCGCGAGCCGCAGCCGCTCGGCGCGGCTGGCGCGGCGGCGGCGCTCGAACCATACCCCGGGAGAGAGAAAGAACAGGAAGCGCAGCGGCCGGTACAGGTGCGTCGCGCGCACGTAGTCGTCGAGCCCGTGCCTGAGCAGCACGCGCTGGATCTCGATGAGCCGCACGACGACGCGCAGCTTCATGACCGCCTCACGGCGCGCCGCGCCGCCGCGCCAGCAGCTCGAGGCGCGCCGCCGCGCGGTCCACGCCCTCGCGCACCTGATCGACGCCGCGCAGGAACTGCTCGCCCTCGTGGCGCGGCACCAGGTGCACGCGCTCATGAGCGAGGTACTCGGCGAGGTTGCGCAGCGTGGTGCCGGCGGCCTGCGCGCTCCAGCCGGCGCCGGCGCGCACCAGGCGCGCCAGCTGGTGCGCGGGCACGTCGCCGAGCAGGCCCGCGAGGTCCTCTTCGGGGTCGGGCCGCAGCAGGCCGAGCAGCTCGCGGAACTGCTGCGCCAGCTCGGCATCGCCGCTGATGGCCACCGCACCCCGCTGCAGCAACGCCTCCGGAGCAGGGCCGGCGAGGCCCAGCAGTGCCAGCGGGCCGCCGGACAGGGTCGCGTCGGCGGGTGCATCGCCCGGCGCCACCGCGATCGTCGTGCCGTCACAGGTGAGGCGCAGCCGCGCGAAGTCGCGGATCTCGAGCGCCAGGCTGCGGCCGGCGAGCTGCGCACACAGTTCTCGTGCGCGCATCGAGCGCGGCAGGGCACGGTTCAGGAGCCTCTCCAGGGTTGCGCTCAGCATCGCAGCCCTTAGTACTTGTAACCGCGGTGGAGGGCGACGATGCCGCCGGATAGGTTGTGGTAGCGGCAGCCCTCGAGCCCGGCGTCGCGCATCATGGCCAGCAGCGTCTCCTGGTCCGGATGCATGCGGATCGACTCGGCGAGGTAGCGGTAGCTCGCCTCGTCCCCCGCCACCAGCCGCCCCAGCAGCGGCAGCACGCGGAACGAGTAGGTGTCGTAGAGCGGCTTGAGCGCCGGCAGCGTCGGGTGCGAGAACTCCAGCACCAGCAGCTGGCCGCCGGGGCGCAGCGCCCGGTGCATGGACCTGAGCGCGGCCGCCTTGTCGGTGACGTTGCGCAGGCCGAAGCCGATGGTGATGCAGTCGAAGGAGCCGTCGGGAAACGGCAGCCGCTCGGCATTGGCCTGCACGCAGGCGACGCTCGCGGCCAGGCCCGCATCGATGAGCCGGTCGCGGCCGCGCGCGAGCATGGCGGCGTTGATATCGCTCAGCACCACGAGGCCGCCGCTGCCGACCTGGCGCGCAAGTCCCGCCGCCAGGTCGCCGCTGCCGCCGGCGACGTCCAGGGCGCGCTGGCCGGGGCGCAGGTTGGCGTACGCCAGCGCGACGCGCTTCCACAGGCGATGCGCGCCGGCGGACATCAGATCGTTCATGAGGTCGTAGCGGTCGGCCACGGAATCGAAGACGCCGCGCACGCGGCGCGTCTTGTCTTCGGGCGACACGCGCTGATAGCCGAAGTCGGTGGAAGGGCCGGCCGCCATGTGGACGCATTCTAGTCGATCGTGCCGCGCGCGCCGCGCGCGCTCACGTTCATGGTTTTCTGGGTTGCTTTTTGGCGGTGGGGGTGCGCAGAATCGCCGCCGTTAAGGGGGGTCTTGCGCACGAGGCGGGCCGGGCAGAGATGCCCGGCCCGTTTCATTTGTGCGCCTCGTCCGCGGCCGGGTGCGCGCGCGCCGCCGCGCAGCGCTCGAGGTAGCGCGCCCAGCGCGTGGCCCGGTCGCGCCCGAGCTCGTGCAGGTACTTCCAGGTGTACAGGCCGGTATCGTGGCCATCATCGAACACGAGCTTCACCGCGTACTGGCCGACCGGTTCGACCGCGCGGATGCCGACCTGCTCCTTGCCGGTCACCAGCACTTCCTGTCCGGGCCCGTGGCCCTTCACCTCGGCGGACGGGGAATGCACACGCAGGTACTCGAACGGCAGCTCGAAGCAGCTGCCGTCGTCGAAGCTGACCTCGAGCAGCCGCGAGGCGCGGCGCAGGCGGATCTCGATCGGGGTGGGCGCGGGCATCAGCCAAGTATAGGCAACGGGGCCCGCTGGACGCCCGGATTGCTGCGATGCAATATGTCGTCCTGCGGACGGGTGCACAGGCCGCCCGCCCGCCACGATGACAATCCGTCGCGCGCCTCTATACTGCACGTCCTCCTACGCCACGAGGGCCGGGGCGGTGAAGCCCCAGCAATGAATGGAACCCACTGATACCGCAAATCCGGACTACTACCATCGAGTTGTGGATTGCCAGTGGGCCTGCCCGGCCCACACCGATGTCCCCGAATACATCCGACTGATCGCGCAGGGCCGCTTCACCGACGCCTACCTGGTGAACCGGGAGTCCAACGTGTTTCCGGGAATCCTCGGCCGCGTCTGCGACCGGCCGTGCGAACCCGCCTGCCGCCGCGGCCGTATCGAGCAGAAGCCGGTCGCCATCTGCCGCCTGAAGCGCGTGGCGGCCGATCACCGCGACGACGTCACCGCCAGGCTGCCGAAGATCCCCAGGGCCAAGAACGGCAAGCGCATCGCGTGCATCGGCGCCGGTTGCGCCTCGCTGACGGTGGCCAACGACCTCATGCCGCTCGGCTACCAGGTGACCATCTTCGAGCAGTACGGCGAGCCCGGCGGCCTGATGCGCACCAACATCCCCTCGTTCCGCCTGCCGCACACGGTGCTGAACGAGGAGATCGCAATGATCACCGACATGGGCGTGGATTTGCGCCTCAACTCGCCGGTGCGCAGCATGCGCGCGCTGCTGGCGCAGGGGTTCGACGCCGTGTTCGTCGGCTCCGGCGCGCCGAAGGGCAAGGAGCTGAAGCTCCCCGGGCGCGAGACGGCTGCCGCCAACGTGCACATCGGCATCGCCTGGCTCGAATCGGTGGCCTTCGGCCACATCGACAAGATCGGCAAGCGCGTGCTCATCATCGGTGTCGGCAACACCGCCATGGACTGCTGCCGCACCAGCCTCCGGCTCGGGGCCGAGAGCGTCAAGGTGATGGCACGCAAGCCGCGCGGCTTCTTCAAGGCCTCGGTGTGGGAGCTCGAGGACGCGGAGGAAGAGAGCGTCCAGATCGTCATCAACCGCTCGCCCAAGGCCTTCGTCACCGAAAATGGCCGCCTGACCGGCATGACGTTCGACGTCGTGGAGTACGACCTCGACGCCACCGGCCGCATCACCGCCGAGCGCATCACGGGCGAGGAGTTCCTGCCGGCCGACGACGTCATCCTCGCCATCGGCCAGGAGAACGCCTTCCCCTGGGTGGAGCGCGACCTCGGGATCGAGTTCGACAAGTGGGACGTGCCGGTCATCGACAAGCTCACGTTCCAGGCGACGCGGCCCGGGGTGTTCTTCGGTGGCGATGCGGCCTTCGGGCCGAAGAACATCATCTGGGCGGTCGAGCACGGCCACCAGGCCGCCATTTCCATCCACCGTCACTGCCAGGGCGAGACGGTGAGCGAGCGGCTGGCGCCAGGCATCAACCTGCAGAGCCGCAAGATGGGCATGCACGAGTGGAGCTACGCCAACGACTACACCGCGGTGGAGCGGCGGCTGATGCCGCACGTCTCGCTCAAGGAGCGCTTCAAGAAGCTCAACATCGAGGTCGAGCTGGGCTTCACCGCCGAGCAGGTGGCGCAGGAAGTGCAGCGCTGCCTCAACTGCGACGTGCAGACGGTGTTCAGTGCCAAGCTGTGCATCGAGTGCGACGCCTGCCTCGACATCTGCCCGGTCGACTGCCTCACCATCACCCACAACGGCGCCGAGTCGGAGCTGCGTACGCGCCTCAAGGCACCGGCGCAGAACCTGACCCAGCCGCTGTACGTGTCCGCCGGCCTGCCGCAGACCGGGCGCGTCATGGTCAAGGACGAGGACCTGTGCGTGCACTGCGGGTTGTGCGCCGAGCGCTGCCCGACCGCCGCCTGGGACATGCAGAAGTCCGAGCTGCACTGGCCGCACGCCAGCGACGAAGCCGGCGCGCTCGATGCGCGCAAACCCAAGATCGCTTGAAGCCTATGCCCCCAGTCAGTCCTGCACGCGTCAACGACTTCTCCATCAAGATCGCCACGGTCAACGGCACCGGCTCGGCGAGCGCCAACACGCTGCTGATGAAGTCGATCTTCCGCAGCGGCATCCCCGTGATGGGCAAGAACTACTTCCCCTCCAACATCCAGGGCCTGCCCACCTGGTACGAGATCCGCGTCACCAAGGACGGGCACGTGGCGCGCTCGGGCAAGATCGACCTCATGGTCGCCATGAACCCGGAGACCTATGCCCGCGACGTCAAGGAGGTCGAGCCGGGCGGCTACCTGGTGTACGACTCCACCTGGCCGCGGCCGGCGCTGCTGAAGCGCGAGGACATCACCGTGCTCGGCGTGCCGCTGGCGCAGCTGTGCAACGAGAACTTCAGCGGGGTGCGCACCCGCATCCTGATGAAGAACATCTGCTACGCCGGGGTGCTGGCGGCGCTGCTCGAGCTGGACCTCGGGCACATCCGCACGCTGCTGGCCGAGACCTACGCCAAGAAGCCGCAGCTGGTCGAGAGCAACATGAAGGCCATCCAGCTCGGCTACGACTACGCGCGCACGCACTTCCCGTGCCCGCTGCCGCTGCGCGTGGAGAAGATGGACCGCACCGCCGGCCACATCATGATCGACGGCAACACCGCCGCCGCGCTCGGCTGCATCTTCGCCGGCGCCACCGTGGCGGCCTGGTACCCGATCACCCCGTCCACCTCGCTCATGGACGCATTCAAGATGTTTGCCGACCGCATGCGTGTCGACAAGCAGACCGGACGCAAGAACTTCGCCTTCATCCAGGCCGAGGACGAGCTGGCGGCGGTCGGCATGGTGATCGGCGCCATGTGGAACGGCGCGCGCGCCTTCACCGCCACGTCCGGCCCCGGCATCTCGCTCATGAACGAGTTCCTCGGGCTCGCCTACTATGCCGAGGTGCCGGCGGTGATCTTCGACATCCAGCGTGTCGGACCCTCCACCGGCATGCCGACACGCACCCAGCAGGGCGACATCATGCTGTGCGCCTATGCCTCGCACGGGGACACGCGCCACGTGTGCCTGTACCCGTCCGACCCCGAGGAATGCTTCTACATGGCGGTGCAGGCCTTCGACCTCGCCGAACGCCTGCAGACCCCGGTGATGGTGCTGTCCGATCTCGACATCGGCATGAATGACTGGATGTGCCGCGATCTCAAGTGGGACGACAGCTATCGCCCCGACCGCGGCAAGGTGCTCGGCAAGGAGGAGGTGCTGAAGCTCGAGAAGTTCTATCGCTTCATCGACAAGGACGGCGACGGCATCACCTACCGCACGTTACCCGGGGTGCATCCCAAGGCCGCGTACTTCACGCGCGGCTCGGGCCATAACCAGTACGGCGCCTACACCGAGGACTCGGCCGACTACCAGGCGGTGCTCGATCGCCTCATGAAGAAGTGGGCCAGCGCCAGGCGCTACCTGCCGCGCGCCGTGATCGACGCAACCGCCGGCAGCAAGGTCGGCATCGTGTCGGTGGGCAGCGGCGATGGCGCGATCCGCGAGGCGATGGACGTGCTCAAGGAGCGCGGCGTGGCGCTCGACTACATGCGCATCCGCTCCTTCCCCTTCACCGAGGACGTCGAGAAGTTCCTGGCCGCGCACGAGCTGCTGTTCGTGGTCGAGCAGAACCGCGACGCGCAGCTGCGTTCGCTCCTCACCCTGGAGACCGCGGTCGACAAGTCCAAGCTGCGCTCGCTGCTGCACTACAGCGGCTTGTCCATTTCCTCCTCGTTCATCGTCGAGGGGGTGCTGGCCGAGCTCGCCCCCGGCGCCCGCGCGCAGCCGAGCGGGGCCGCGCATGGCTAGCTGCCGATCCGACAGGGCGCGCATTGCGGCGCGCCGGAGAGACGCGACATGACTTTCATCGCCAAACCGAAGGTGGCGCATCCGTCGCTGCCGAAGAACGCCCGCGGCTTCACGCGCCGCGACTACGAGGGCGCGCTCTCGACCCTGTGCGCCGGCTGCGGTCACGACTCCATCACGGCCGCCATCGTGGAAGCGAGCTGGGGGCTCGACATCGAGCCGCAGAACATGGTGAAGCTGTCGGGCATCGGCTGCTCGTCCAAGACCACCGCCTATTTCGTCTCGGGCGGCCATGGCTTCAACTCGGTGCACGGCCGCATGCCCTCGATCGCGATGGGTGCCAACGCCGCCAACCGCCAGCTGTCCTACATCGGGGTTTCGGGCGACGGCGATACGCTGTCGATCGGGCTCGGCCAGTTCTGCCATGCCATCCGCCGCAACCTCAACATGCTGTACATCATCGAGAACAACGGCGTGTACGGGCTCACCAAGGGGCAGTTCTCGGCCTCGGCCGACGTCGGTACCAAGGCGAAGAAGGGCGAGACCAACTTCCAGCCACCCATCGATCCGGTGCTGCTGGCGATGACTCTGGGAGCCACGTTCGTGGCGCGCAGCTTCTCGGGCGACAAGCAGCAGCTGGTGCCGCTGATCCAGGCGGGACTCAAGCACCAGGGCTTCGCGCTCATCGACGTGCTGTCCCCGTGCGTGACCTTCAACGATCACGAGGGCTCGACCAAGAGCTACGCCTACACGCGCGAGCACTACGAGCCGGCCGTGCACGCCGACTTCGTGCCGCTGGAGCGCGAGATCAGCGTCGATTACAAGGAAGGCGAGACCGTGCCGGTGGTCATGCACGACGGCAGCCGCATCGTGCTGCGCAAGCTCGATGCGGGCTACGACCCGACCAACCGCACCACGGCCGCGGCGCAGATCCAGGAGCGCATGAAGGCGGGCGAATACCTCACCGGGCTTTTGTACCTCGACGTCGAGCCGCAGAAGGGCGCCTTCCACTTCGTCAACAATACCCCCGACGAGCCGCTCAACAGCATTCCCTATGAGGCGCTCTCACCCGGATCGCAGGGTCTGGAGAAGGCGCTGGCGCGCTACCGCTGAAGCCCCGCGTCAGCGGAGCGTCGAGCCGATGGCATAGCGGATCGCGAGCTGCACCTGCGTCTCGCTGCGCAGCGGCGGCCCGCCCGCCTCGGCGCGGTCGTAGGAGCTGCTGGTCACGCGCAGCCACTCGAGCGTGAAGCGCCAGTGCTCGCTGGCGTTGAAGACGTAGGCAGCGGTCCAGGCGTGGCCGTCCTGCCAGCCACCGGCGATTTCCTCGTTGTTGGTGCGCACGCTGAAGCGGTCGTAGCGGGCGCTGAGCGCGTGGCGCCCGAAGCGCTTTGACAGCAACGCGAAATCGGCGCGGAACGGCCAGTCGAGCCGCAGGCCCGGCGGGGCGATGGTGGTCTCGCCGCCGAGCCACTGCGCGACAGCGGTCCAGCCGTCATCGAGCTCGACGCGCACGCCGGCGCTGTTGAAACGCGTTTCCCAGGCGATGGTGTTGGAGACGATGTCCTGGACCGTCGGATCGGCGCGGTTGTCGTAGCGCAGCACGCGCAGCACCACGCGGTCCAGGTAGCGTGCTTCCAGCCCCGCATACACGCCGGCATGGCCGTCGTACTCGACGAATGGCCGCTCGCCGTACACCGGGGGCACGCCCGGCCTGCCGATGCGGTCGAACAGCGGCGTCTGCCGGTCGGTGAAGGTGAAGCCGGCATTGGCGAGTTCCGCGCCCGCGGCCTCGTTCCAGCCGAACACCCCGCCGGTGGCCGCCAGGTCGAAGTCGTGACCCACCCGCGTGCCGAGCCAGTCGAGCTGGCCCTCGATGCCGATGGTGCGCAGCTCCACCGCCAGCCAGCTGTCGATCGCCGAGAACGACAGCGTGTAGGGCGACTCCCAGCCCGTCGCGCGGTTCTCCAGCGACAGCGTGGGATAGAAGGCGCCGGCCTTGAGGCGGAAGCGCAGGCCGTCGCGCGGGTAGGGGCGGAACTGCAGGTAGGCCTCAGTCACGCCCGCCGGGTTGCTCCCCTTGTCGTCCCAGGCGGAGACATCGAGGTGCACGCTCCACAGCTCGAGCAAGTGCTGCGTGAGCGCGATGCGCAGCCGCCCCAGCTGCAGGCCCTCGTCGTTGCTGCCGAAGCGCACGGTGCCGAGGCCGCCGTCCATCAGCGAATGCCCGGCATCCGAGCTCACCAGCCGCGTGTCCAGGCTTGCCTGCCATTCGGCGGCGCGGCTGCCGGCGCTGATGGCGAGCAGCGCGCAGAGCGCGAGCAGCGTGAGGGTGATGTGGGTGGCGCGGCGCGTGCGCTGGCGGCGCGAGGGCCAGAAGCCGGGCGGGCTGCTGCGGGATGTGGGCATGGCGGGGCGCCCTAGTAGTCCCAGGAGTGCGGCCGGTCGATGAGCGGCGCCGGCTCGAGGGATTTTCCGAGCCGCAGCGTGAGATCGGCGCGGTCGGTCTCGCCCACCGACAGCTCGCGCTCCAGGTCGGCCTCGGCATCCCGCAGGCGCGGATGCCAGATGCCGACGGTGTAGCGCCCGCGCGGCACCTCCGCGGTGAAGGCGCCGTCGTGGTCGGTGCGGCCGAAGTAGGCGGCATCCGTGACCACCAGGTACGCGAGCATCTCGTCGTGGATGTTGCAGCCCAGGGTCACGACGCCCGTCTGGTCGAAGTGCACGGGCGGGTAGGGCGTGCCCCGGTACAGCGGCAGCTGAAAGCGCTTCGCCGGCGAGAACGAGTAGATCTGGTGACTGACCACGTCGCTGTTGGGGAACTCCACGGTCGAGCCGACCGGGATCACGAGCAGGTCGGGCGCGAAGGCACGGTTGACCTGATCCATGACCGCGTGCACCGGCGCGACCTTGCGCGGCGCGCCGTCGAGCGGGCGGATCGTGACCACAGCGCCCGGCAGTGGGCGGCCGTCGGCGGCGCGCACGTTGATCACCAGCGTGGCGGCGCCGGCGGGAACGGCGAGCGCGCCGGCCCCGAGCACGGCCAGCACTACGGCGGCGAGCCGGATGAGGGCCTGGATGCGACGCACTCGTGCCGGAGGTCTCATTCCCGCGCTCAGATCCTCGCGGGAACGGCCGCGGGACTCATAGGATGGGGCGGGCATATTCAGGCAGCTTCATGAGCAGTTTCCGCAAACGGGTTCTCGCGCTGATCATCGGCCTGAGCGTCGTCACGCAAACTGTGACGCTCGCCGCAGTGCTCCTCAGCACCCGGCGCACGGTCGAGGCGCGCGCCGCCGAGCAGCTGCGCTCGGGCGCGGCGCTCGCCGAGCACCTGGTGCGCTTCCGCGCCGGGCAGCTCGCCAATGGCGTGGCCGTGCTGGCCGGCGACTTCGGCTTCCGTGAGGCGGTGGCGAGCGGCCACGTGCCCACCATTCTGTCCGCGGCACGCAACAACGCGCTGCGCATCGGCGCGGACATGGTGCTGGTGCTGGACACGCACGGGCGCGTGCTCGCCTCCTCCGCGGGTGGCGCCTTCGGCGCCGACAGCTCGCTCGCCGGGCTGCTCGCGGATGCCGGCACCGAGCGCGACGAGCCGAACTTCCGGGTGTTCGGCGCGCAGTCCTACCAGTTCTTCCTGGCGCCGGTGCGTGCACCCGAAACCATCGCCTGGGTGGCGATGGGCTTCGCGGCCGACGACGCGCTGGCGCAGAAGATCCGCGACCTGGTGGACTCGCAGGTGGCGATCGTCACCCACGGCCACGACGGGGTGCGCGTCGCCTCCACGCTCGCGGCCGGCAGCTTCGCCCCGGCGGACTTCCCGGTCGCCCCGGGCGGCGCCCGCAGCGCGCACCTCGGCGACGGCGACTACCTGAGCTTCGCGCGCCGCCTGGGCGCCGGCGGCGATGCCGTGGATCTGATCCTGCTGCGACCGCTGGCGGACGTGCTCGCTCCCTATCGCGAGCTGCGCGACGCCATGCTGCTCATCGACGGCATCGCGCTGCTGCTCGCCGCGGTGGTCGGCGCGCTGCTCGGCCGCAGCGCGACGCGCCCGCTCGGCGAGCTGATGCGCGCCGCGCGTCGCATCGAGCAGGGCCAGTACGAGACCGCGGTGAGCGTCGCCGGCGGCGACGAGTTCCGGCGCCTGGCGGCGACCTTCAACGCCATGCAGAGCAACATCGCGGCGCGCGAGGCGGACATCACCTACCAGGCCTACCACGATCCGCTCACCCAGCTGCCGAACCGCGCGCTGGTGATGCGTGGGCTCGAGAGCCTGGTGAGCGGCGTGGCGCGCGAGGCCAGCACGGCGCTGGTGCTCGTCGAGCTGCGCAACCTGCGCGACATCAACGCCTCGCTCGGCCACCGGGTGGGCGATGACGTGCTGCGCGAGGCGGCACGCCGGCTGCAGCAGAACGTGGCCGCCGTCGACACGCTGGCGCGGCTCGGTGAAACGCAGTTCCTGGTCATCGCCCCGGGCTGCTCGGCCGAGCGCGCCCTGCTGTACGCCGAGCAGCTCGCCGCGGTGATCCGCACCGGCTTCCACCTGGCCGGCGTCAGCCTCGATCTGCGCGTGGCCTGCGGCGTGTGTCTGTTCCCCAGCCACGGGCGCAGCGCCAACGAGCTGCTGCAGCGCGCCCAGGTGGCGCTCGACGATGCCGAAGAAGTGCGCACCCGCATCGCCATGTATCGCCTCGGCCAGGACGAGGAGCACCGCCGCCGCCTCGCCCTGATCACCGATCTGCGCGCCGCCATCGATGAGAACCACCTGACGCTCGTGTACCAGCCGAAGGTGACGATGGCGGACCGCTCGGTGTCGAGTCTCGAGGCGCTGGTGCGCTGGCAGCATCCGCAGCTCGGCGCGGTATCGCCGGCGGAGTTCGTGCCGCTGGCCGAGAGTACCGGCGGCTCGCGGCGGCTCACCAGCTGGGTGCTGGGCGCGGCCGTGCGCCAGCTCGGCGAGTGGCGCCGCCAGGGGCTCGCGCTGGAGCTGGCGGTGAACCTGTCCGCGGCGGACATCCTCGATCCCGAGCTGGGCGATGCGCTGCTGCGGCTGCTGCGCGCCGAGCGCGTCGAGCCGTCGGCACTCATGCTGGAGATCACCGAGAGCGCGGTGATGCGCGATCCGCAGGTGGCGGTACGTAACATGCAGCTGCTGCGCCTCGCCGGGCTGCGCTTCGCCATCGACGACTTCGGCACCGGGCACTCGACGCTGTCGCAGCTTGCAGTGCTGCCGGTCGACGAGCTGAAGATCGACCGCTCGTTCATCGCCCAGGCGGCGAACGGCGCGGTCACCATCGTTGCCTCCACCATCGAGCTCGGCCACCGCATGGGTCTGAAGGTGGTCGCCGAGGGGGTCGAGGAAGTCAGCGCCTGGAACCTGCTGCGCCGGCTCGGCTGCGATTTTGCGCAGGGCTTCCTGATCAGCATGCCGCTCGCGGCCGCGGACATTCCCGCTTTCGTGCGCCAGGCGAACCAGCTGCTGCCCGCCTCGGACTCGACCCTGCTGCAGATCAAGGCGCTCGAGCAGCTCGGCGGCCGCTCGCGGCGCTGACGCTCCGGGCGCTCAGCCGCTGGCGCTGCGGCGCAGGCTCGCCCGCCGCAGGAGCCATACCGCCAGCATGTAGGGTGTGGCCAGAACCGCCGCCTCTATCAACTCGAACGGCAGCAGGTTGTGCGAAGTTGGATCGCGGCTGAGGTCGGCGCAGTCCTTCAGGCACCACAGGAGCATCATCGCCAGCGGCACCGCGGCGAGCGCCCGCCAGAGGCCGCGCCAGCGCAGTACTCCCCATATCGGCCACGCAAAGCACCCCGCCAGCGACGCGAGCACGCCGATGGCGAAGACGCCGAGCGCCAGCGTGCCGGAAATCCCGAGCGGCCGGTTGGCGTACGCGCGGTACTCCTGCTTCTGCGCCTCTTTCTGGCGGTGCACCATAGGCGCGACCCAGGCGGCTCGCTCATGGCGCGCGCCCACACTGTCGTCCCAGCTGAACTCGGCGTTGGCCGCTACATCCGTCGTCGGATGGCCCGAGTTCGCGGCCGCGGCCTGCACATGGATGGCGTCCACCGTGCCGCGGCCGCCGAAGGAGAACCAGCCGAAGGCCTCACCTGCGCCGGCCGGGTACACCGGCGAACCGCCGCTCATCGCCGCGGCCGGCGCGTCATGCAGGTAGGGACGTACCCAGATGCGCAGCGGCGCGTCCGATTGGTAGCGCACACGCACGTACACCTCGTCATCGGCGTGCAAAACCGCGGGCGATGGCGGATCGGTCGCCGCGATCTCCAGCGTGATCCGGGGTGCGCCCGCGACGCAGACGCTGCACGGGGCGCCGGATGCCGGCAGGACCAGGACCAGGACCAGCACTGAGCGACGCATCGGCGGCTCTTAGCTCACCCCGGTGGGGCGAATTCGAACAGCGCGTCCACGCGCTGGCGGTACTGCAGCAGCAGCCCGGCGGCGAAGTCGGCGAACACACGGATCTTGGGAGAGTCGCGCAGCGCTGCGCGACACACGACGGATATCGGCGCACCCGGCGCCGACCACTCCGGCAGCACCACCTCGAGCTTGCCCACCGCCAGCGCCTCGGCCACCACCAGGTCCATGGCGTGCACGATGCCGGCGCCGCGGATCGCGGCCATGATCTGCGCCTCCACGGAGTTGAAGGCGACGCTGAAGGGCAGGGCGAGCTGCCGGCGCACGGCGCCCTTCTGAAACCGCCAGCGGCGCGGACGGCGATCGCCGCTGCCGATATGACCCACCAGCCGGTGGCGGCGCAGCTCCTCCGGCTCCTGCGGCGCGCCGTGCTCGCGCAGGTACTCGGGCGAGGCGCAGGTCAGGGTGCGTGTCGTCACGACGCGGCGCGCCACCAGATGCGGCGCGCGCACGCTGCCGACGCGCACCGCGAGATCGACTTCCTCCGCGATGAGATCGATGACGCGGTCGTTGAACTGCACTTCCAGCTGCAGCTGCGGATAACGTGCGGTGAACTGCGGCAGCGCCGGGATCAGCAGCGAGCGGCCGAACACCACCGGCACGTCGACGCGCAGGCGGCCCTCGGGTGACAGGCGCGTGCGCCGCAGCGCCTCGTCGGCCGCCTCGAGCTCCGCCAGGATGCGCTGGCAGCGCCCCAGGTACTCCGCGCCGTCGCTGGTCAGGCCTACCCGCCGCGTGGTGCGGTGGAACAGCTGGCACTTGAGATGCTGCTCGAGCTCCGCCACGTGCGTGCTGACCACCGCGCGTGACACGCCCAGCGCATCCGCCGCGCGGGTGAAGGAGCGCAGGTCCGCGACCCGCGCGAAGCTGCGCATGCACACCAGCTGATCCATGCCGTCCTGGATTGTATGGCATTTCAGGACAATAAATTCGTGATTAGCCTGTTTTTGTGAGCGACCGGCAGTCCTACATTGCTCCCTGCCGGCGGCGCGCCGGCATCCCCGACACGGAGGGTGCGAGCATGTTCATCTTCGAGCGACCGCTGGGGGCGGTGGCCGCCGGACTGGGTGTAGCACTGCTCATGGCATACCTGGGCGCGGGTTCCGACGACCCACAGCCTGCACGCGACCCGCCCCCTGTCGCAGTTGGAACAGTCCGGCTTGTGCCTGTCATGGGGGTTGAGTTATCGTCCGCGCCGGTTCGTGACCTTTCCCTTTCCTGCCGCCTGCCGCCCGCTGCGATTGCGAGTTGGCTTCCGAGTCTGAAAAGCCGAATCGTTCCCGACCAGGTGGCAGTGCGTGCACCGACGACCCTTTCAATCTTCGGTATGCGCTCCTGCTGAGAGTGTTTGATTCAGGAGTCTTTCTGCATGACGAAGATCTATGTTGGCAACCTGCCGTTTTCCGCCACTGACGCCGAAGTCCGCGAGCTGTTCGCACAGCACGGCACCGTCGAGTCCGTGAGCATCATCACCGACCGTGACACCGGCCGGCCGCGCGGCTTCGGCTTCGTGGAGATGTCGCGCGCCGATGCGTCGCGCGCCATCCAGAACCTCAACGGCAAGGACCTCGGCGGACGTCCGCTGCGGGTCAACGAGGCCCAGGAGCGCACCGGCGGCGGCGGCGGCGGCAACCGCGGCGGCGGCGCCCCGAAGCGCTGGTAAGCTTCCTAGCTGCCTGAGGGCCGGCCGTCAGTGCCTGCGTGGCACCGGCGGCCGGCCCTTTTCATTATGTGATGCACGATCGGAGTTGTTTCTCATGGGTAAGGGCGACCACAGAACGCGGCGCGGCAAGATCTACCAGGGGTCCTTCGGCAAGTCGCGCCCCAAGGATCCGGCCAAGCGCCGCAAGAAGGCGGCCAAGGCCGCGAAGCACGGCTGATTGCTGCGGGCGCCCGCACGGGCGCCCGCCATCGTGCGCTGCTAGCCGAAGGGATGCGCCGAGGCGGCCCCGGGCGCGGGGTGAGTCTTGCGCTCCAGGCAGCGGCGCAGGATTTCCGCCGCGGGCAATTCATTCGGCGGCAGCTCCACGTCCGTCGTGCCGAGCGGCGTGACACGCGCACCCCAGCGCACCGCGTGCGCGCAGAACGACAGTCCGCCGCCGAAGCCCGGCAGCAGCAGCAGCGCCCCGGCGCGCACCCGTCTCGCCTCCAGCGCCTCGCACAGCGCGACCGGCACGGTCGCCGAGGACATGTTGCCGTAGCGCTGGATGTTGACGAACACCCGTTCCATGGGCAGGCCGGCGCGCTTGGCGACCGCCTCGATGATGCGCAGATTCGCCTGGTGCGGCACCACCAGGTCCACCTCCGCGGCGGTCTTGTGCACTCGCGCGAGCGCCTCCTCGCAGGCGCCGCTCATGCCGGCCACCGCGCGCTTGAAGATCTCCTGCCCCTCGAACTGCCAGCGCGTGATGCCGTACAGCACCCCGCGGTTGGCGTAGGTCCCGCCCATGCCCTGCACGCGCAGGATCTCGCGCGCCTCGCCGTAGCAGCCGAGCTTCTCGGCGAGCAGCCCCTCCTCGCGCGCGCTCGCTTCCAGCACCACCGCGGCGGCGCCGTCGCCGAACAGCACCGCGACGTTGCGGTCCGACCAGTCCATGAACGGCGAGATGAGCTCGGCGCCGATCACCAGTGCATTGCGCACCACGCCGGTGCGGATGAGCGCTGTGGCGGTCGACAGCCCGTAGAGGAAGCTGGTGCAGGCAGTGTTGATGTCGTAGGCGGCGGCCGGCTGGGCGCCGATGCGCCGCTGGATGCCCGAGGCCATGTTGGGAACCTGGTCGTCATGGCTGCAGGTGCCGAACACGATCAGCTCGACGCTGCTGCCGGCGAGGCCGGCGGCCGCCAGCGCGCGCGCCGCGGCGACGTAGGCGAGTTCCTCGAGTCCCACGTGCGAGATGCGCCGCTCGCTGATGCCGGTGCGGCTGACGATCCACTCGTCGCTGGTGTCCAGCATGCCGGACAGGTCGTGATTGGTCAGCACCGCGGGCGGCAGGCACTTGCCCCAGCCGGTGATTGCCGCGTAGGTCACCGCCACCCCCCAGAAAGCGCCCCGACCGCTTCGTAAGGATAGCAGGCTGCCGCTACAATCAGCGCGTGCCCGACTCCTCCTATTCGCGCTGGCGTCCGCATCCCTGGCACGGGCTGGAGCCCGGTCCCGACGCCCCGCGCATCGTCAACGCCTACATCGAGATCACGCCCTTCGACCTCATGAAATACGAGGTCGACAAGGCGAGCGGCTACCTGCGCGTCGACCGCCCGCAGCGCACCTCCTCGCAGCCGCCGTCGCTGTACGGTTTCATCCCGCAGACCTACTGCGGGGAACGCGTGCGCCGCCTGACTCCGGGGTGCGAGCGGGGCGATGGCGACCCGCTCGATATCTGCGTGATCAGCGAGCGCCCGATCAACCACTCCGAGGTGCTGCTGCGCGCCTGCGTGGTCGGGGGACTGAAGATCATCGATCGCGGCGAGGCCGACGACAAGATCATCGCGGTGCTCGAGGGCGACTACGTGTGGGGCGACGCTCATGAGATCGGGGATCTGCCCCCCGCGCTCCTGGAGCGCATCGAGCACTACTTTTCCACGTACAAGCTGGTGCCCGACGAGCCGCCGAAGATCGCCGTGACCGGCCGCTACGGCTATGCGCAGGCCGCCGCGGTGATCCTGGCCTCGATCGAGGACTACGCCGAGAAGTTCAGCCGCGGCGGCTGAGGAGGCACGACCATGGATGCATCCGGATCGCAGCCGGTGGGCAACGGCCCCGGGCTGCGGGCGCTGCTCGACGATGCGCTGCGTTACTGGGAGCCGCGCCGCATCCTCTACAACCTGGGGCTCGCCGCCGTGGTGCTCGGCTGGGTGGCCCTCACCTGGCCGCACTTCCGGCCGGCGCTCGGCCTGCAGGCGCTGGCGCTGCTGTTCGTGCTCGCCGTGCTCGCCAATGTCTGCTACTGCGCCGCCTACCTGGTCGACCTGCCGCTGCAGTACTCCTCGTTCCGCGCCGCGTGGCGGCGACGCCGCTTCGCGCTGTGGCTCGCCGGGATGCTGTTCGCCGCGCTGCTGGCCAGCTACTGGATCGCCGACGAGATCTATCCGTACGTGTCAGCGGCGCCCTGAGTCGGGCGCGTAGTCGAACGAGTCGAAGTACAGCCGCCCGGCCGGCAGGCCATGGCGCGGGCCGGTGGCGCGCAGCGCCTCGATCATGGCCGGCGGGCCGGCGGCGTACACCTCGAACGCGCTGAGGTCCGGGTAGTCGGCGAGCAGCGCATCGTGCACGAAGCCGACGCGGTGGTGCGCGGCCTCGGCCACGGTGGCCTCCGACAGCACCGCCGTGAAGCGCAGCCGCGGGTGCTGGCGCACCCATTCGAGCACGCGCGCCTCCTCGTACAGGTCCTGGGTGTGGCGCGCGCCCCAGTACAGGTGGATGTCGCGTGGCACGCCGTTCTCGAGCACGTGCCGCAGCATCGACTTCAGCGGCGCGAACCCGGTGCCGCCGGCCACCATGAGCGCCGCTCCCGTGCCGTCGCGATACACGAACTGTCCGACCGGGCCCTCGATGCGCAGCAGGGATCCCAGGCTAAGCCCGTCCGCGGGCGCAGCCGCGGCCGCCGGCCCGAACAGCCGCTCGCTGAAGCCACCGCCGGCGACGCGCCGCACGTGCAGCTCGATCAGCTCGTTGTCGTGGGGCGGGCTGGCGATGGAGAAGCTGCGCCGCCGGCCGTCGGGCAGCAGCACGTCCAGGTACTGCCCGGCGCGGAAGCGCAGCGGCTCGACCGTGGGCAGGCGCAGCAGTACCTGCATGACGTCGGGGGCGAGCGGCGCGAGACCGGCGATGCGCGCCGGCAGGGTCTTGATCTCGACTTCGCCGACGCCGGCGATGAAGCGCGCCTCGACCTCCAGGTCGGACTGTGCGCGTGCCTGGCACAGCAGGATGTGCCCCGCCGCCTGCTCCTCGGCCGTGATGCCGAGCGGCACCCCGTTGGGGTAGCTGATCTGTCCGGAGCGCAGCCGGGCGCGGCAGGAGCCGCAGTGACCGGACTTGCAGCTGTGCGGCAGGTTGAGGCCGGCGGCGAGGGCGGCTTCCAGCACCGGCTGGGTCGCGGCGACGCGCAGGATGCGGCGCTGCGGCTCGATGCGTACGGTGTGTTCGTCCTGGCTCACTGAACGGTTCCTGTAAGGCGGCGGCGCTAGACTAGACGCCCGGGAGCATCGAGGCCAAGGAGTTGCCCATGTTCGTGAACCCGTCGGCGACCGAGATCGCGCAGCTGCTGCGTTCCGCCCGCATCGTGGCCGTGGTCGGGCTGTCAGGCGACCCGACGCGGCCGAGCCACGGCGTGGCGCGCGCCCTGCAGCGGTTCGGCTATCGCATCGTCCCGGTCAACCCGGCGCTCGAGTCGGTGCTGGGCGAGGCGGCGGTGGCATCGCTGGAGCAGCTCCCCGAGGTACTCGGCCACGACGAGCGCGTCGACATCGTCGACGTGTTCCGGCGTTCCGAGCACGTCGCGGCCCTCGCCGCGGAGTGCGTGCGCCTGAAGCTGCCGGCGCTGTGGCTGCAGGAAGGGGTCATCGACCGCGCCGCCGCCGAGCGCGCCGTGGCCGCCGGCATCTTCACGGTCATGGACCGCTGCCTGTTCAAGGCGCGCGCGGCGCTCCACTAGGCGGCACGGAGGCCGACGCATGCACATTGAGCTGGCGGCCGCCACCTGGCGCGCCGTGATCCGCGGTGGCACCGCGTGCCTCGCCGCGGTGCTGCTCCTGCCGGCCGCCGCCGCGGACCCGCCGGCCATCAGCGCGGCGGCCGCCGCCGCCATCGGCGACGCCAACGCGCAGTGGCTGCCGGCCATGAAGCGTGGTGACGTGGCGGCGATCGTCGCGCCGTACGCGGACGATGCGCTGTTCGTGACCGCCCGGGGCGACACCATCCGCGGGCGGGCGGCCATCGCCGAGCTGTACCGCCAGCGCCTGGCGGCCATCGCCGGGGTGGTAGCCGGCGACCTCGTCAGCGACGGGCGCGTGGCCGCCACGCCGGAGCTGGTCTACGAGTGGGGCCACGCCGCGCTGGTAGTGGCGCACAAGGACGGCAGCCACAGCCGCGGTGGCGGTCCTTATCTAACAGTGTGGCAGCGGGACGGGGCCGGACACTGGCGCATCATCCGCAACGTCGTCTTCTGAACACGCCTGGGCTATGCTTTGCGCGCAATGCGCATCGCTTTCACGAAGATGCACGGGGTCGGCAACGATTTCGTCGTCTTCGATGCTCCCGCGGATGAGTCGGTGCTGCGCCCGGAGCGGCTGCGCGCCCTGGGTGACCGCCGCACCGGAGTGGGCTTCGACCAGGCACTGGTGCTCGAGCGTCCGCGGCGCCCCGACACGGCGGTGTACTACCGTATCTTCAACTGCGATGGCGACGAGGTCGAGCAGTGCGGCAATGGCGCGCGCTGCATCGCCGCGCTCCTCGACCGCCGCGGCCTGGCGCGCAACGGCGAGCTCACCCTCGACAGCCCGGCCGGCACGGTGCGGGCCCGCATCGAGGGCCGGGGCCGCGTCTCGGTGGACATGGGCGTGCCGGACTTCGACCCCCGCTCGCTCCCGTTCGAGGCGCCGCGCGAGGCCGACAGCTATGCGCTCGAGGTCGCCGGCCGGACCGTCGAGATCGGCGCGGTATCGCTCGGCAACCCGCACGCAGTGCTGACGGTGCCGGCCGTGGATGCGGCGCCGGTGGCGACCCTCGGCCCCGCCATCGAGCACCACCCGCGCTTCCCGAGGCGCGTCAATGCCGGCTTCCTCGAGATCGTGGCGCGCGCCGAGGTGCGGCTGCGTGTCCATGAGCGTGGCGCCGGCGAGACACCCAGCTGCGGCACCGGCGCCTGCGCGGCGGTCGCGGTGGCGCGCCGCCGGGGGCTGCTGGACGAGGATGTGCGCGTGGGCGTGCGCGGCGGCGAGTTACGCGTAAACTGGGCGGGCAGCGGGCAGCATATCTGGCTGACCGGTGCCACGGGGATATCCTTCGAAGGTCACGTTGAGGTCTGAAACACTATGACGACACGAGAGGCTCGCGGGCTTGCGGCAGTGGAGAGCGAGGAGGAATCCGTCGCCGGTTACCTGCAGCGCAATCCCGAGTTTTTCGAGCGCCACCAGGCGGTGCTGGCGCGGCTCAGACTGCCGCACGCGCGCGGCGGCTCGACCATCTCCCTCGTCGAGCGCCAGATCGAGGTGCTGCGCGAGAAGCAGGCCACCCTGGAGAACAAGCTGGCGGAGCTGGTGCGCGTGGCGCGCGCCAACGACGCCATCGCCGAGCGGCTGCACCGCTTCACGCGGCGCCTGCTCGGCTGCGACTCGCGCGCGCAGGCCATCGCGCGCATCGAGGCCGGGTTGCGCGAGGACTTCGACGCGTTTCACGCGGCGCTGGTACTGATCGGCAGCGCCCCCGACAGCGACGCGCCGCGCTTCGTGCGCACCGTGGCGGCGGATGACCCGCACCTGATGTCCTTCGAGTCGCTGTTCGCGAGCGGCAAGCCGCGCTGCGGTCAGGCGCGTGATTCGCAGCGCGAGTTCCTGTTCGGTCCGGAAGGCATGGAGATGGGCTCGCTCGCGCTCGTGCCGCTCGGCGACAAGGGCGCGCTCGGGCTGCTGGCGCTCGGCAGCGCCGACCGCGACCGCTTCCACCCCGGCATGAGCACCGAGTTCCTGGCGCGCCTCGCCGAGCTGATCAGCGACTGCCTCGGCGTCGCGCCGCGCTGACGGCCCG
Source organism: Steroidobacteraceae bacterium (assembly GCA_025451275.1). Classification (GTDB taxonomy): domain Bacteria; phylum Pseudomonadota; class Gammaproteobacteria; order Steroidobacterales; family Steroidobacteraceae; genus 13-2-20CM-66-19. The sequence continues at coordinate 10,884 of JANWKR010000007.1, read as the reverse complement.
GCGATGTCGCCCGCGGCGCTCGAGTGGGTGGCGCGCTTCCGGCGCTACCTCGGCTCCGAGCGGCGCATGTCCGCACACACCGACCACGCCTATGCACGCGACCTGGCGGCGCTCACCCGCTACTGCGAGCGCGCCCGCCTCAGCGACTGGAGCCAGCTCGATACCCAGCACGTGCGCGCCTTTGCCGCGCACTCGCATGCCGCCGGCCTGAGCCCGCGCAGCATCCAGCGCCGCCTGTCGGCGGTGCGCAGCTTCTACGCGTTCCTGCTGCGCGAGGCTCCGGCCGAGGCGGCGCGCGCCACCCGCGGCCGGCGCAGCGCGCGCATCACCCTCAATCCCGCCCAGGACGTGCGCGCGCCCAAGGCGCGCCGCCAGCTGCCGCAGACCCTCGATGCCGACCAGATGGCGCGGCTGCTGGAGATCCCCGCCGGTGACGGCCTGGCGACGCGCGACCGCGCGCTGATGGAACTGCTGTACTCCTCGGGACTGCGCCTGTCGGAACTGGTCGGGCTCGAGCTCGCCAGCCTCGATCTCAAGGACCGGGTGGTGCAGGTGCTCGGCAAGGGCAAGAAGAGCCGTATCGTGCCGGTGGGCCGCGCCGCGGCCACGGCGCTGCGCGCCTGGCTGCAGGCGCGCGGCGCGCTCGCCCGGGCGGGCGAGACGGCGCTGTTCGTGGGGCGCAACGGCCGGCGCCTGGGCGCACGGGCGGTGCAGACGCGCGTGGCGCAGTGGGCGCGCCGCCAGGGGCTGACGCAGCACGTGCACCCGCACCTGTTCCGGCATTCGTTCGCCTCGCACCTGCTGGAGTCGAGCGGCGAGCTGCGCGGGGTGCAGGAGCTGCTCGGGCACGCCGACATCTCCACGACCCAGATTTATACCCATCTTGACTTCCAGCACCTCGCCCGCATTTACGACGCAACGCACCCGCGGGCGCGCCGCAAGGCTTAAGGCCCCGCGGCACGGACAGAAAGGCCGCGCCGAGCGCGGGCGCGGCGCGCCACAATCAACTACGGGATACCCATGAGCGAGCAGCACGGCTTCAATCCCCACGGCACCACCATCCTCGGCGTGCGCCGCAAGGACGGCATCGCCATCGGCGGCGACGGCCAGGTCACCCTCGGCAGCACGGTCATGAAGGGTAATGCACGCAAGGTGCGCCGCCTGGCCAACGACCGGGTGATCGCCGGCTTTGCCGGCGGCACCGCCGATGCCTTCACGCTGTTCGAGCGTTTCGAGGCCAAGCTGGAGAAGTACGGCAACCTGACGCGTGCCGCCATCGAGCTCGCCAAGGACTGGCGCTCGGACCGCTACCTGCGGCGCCTCGAGGCGCTGCTGCTGGTCGGCGACACCGAGCGGCTGCTGGTGATCTCCGGCAACGGTGACGTCATCGAGCCGGAGCACGACGTGGCGGCGATCGGCTCGGGCGGCCAGTACGCGCTGGCCGCGGCGCGCGCGCTGGCGGAGGCTTGCGAGCTGGATGCGCGTTCGATCGTCGAGCGCTCGCTCAACATCGCCGCCGACATCTGCATCTACACCAACCGCAACGTCATCATCGAGGAACTGAGCGCCCGCCGCGGCGTGAGGGTCTGATCGGCATGTCATCACTCACCCCCCGGCAGATCGTCCAGGAGCTCGACAAGCACATCGTGGGCCAGGACGCGGCCAAGCGCGCCGTGGCCATCGCGCTGCGCAACCGCTGGCGCCGCATGCAGGTGCAGGAGCCGCTGCGCCAGGAGATCACCCCCAAGAACATCCTCATGATCGGTCCGACCGGGGTCGGCAAGACCGAGATCGCGCGGCGCCTGGCCAAGCTCGCCAACGCGCCGTTCGTCAAGGTCGAGGCCACCAAGTTCACGGAGGTCGGCTACGTCGGCCGCGACGTCGACTCGATCGTCAAGGAGCTGGCCGACGTCGCCGTCAAGATGACGCGCGAGCAGGAAATGGCCAAGGTGCGCGAGCGTGCCCTGGATGCCGCCGAGGAGCGCGTGCTCGATGCGCTGCTGCCCAAGCCGCGCATGATGGGGTTCTCGACCGACGAGCCGGCGCCGGCGCGCGACGGCGAGACGCGGCAGAAGTTCCGCAAGATGCTGCGCGAGCACGAGCTCGACGACCGCGAGATCGAGATCGAGCTGCGCGCCATGCCGGCCGGGGTCGAGATCATGGCGCCGCCGGGCATGGAGGAGATGCAGCAGCAGCTGCAGTCGATGTTCCAGAACCTGGGCGGCAACCGCACCCGCACCCGCAAGGTGAAAGTGCGCGAGGCGCTCAAGCTCCTCATCGACGAAGAGGCCGGCAAGCTCATCAACGAGGACGAGCTCAAGATCCAGGCGCTCGCCAGCGCCGAGCAGAACGGCATCGTGTTCATCGACGAGATCGACAAGGTCACGCGTCGCCAGGAGACCCTCGGCGCGGATATCTCACGCGAGGGCGTGCAGCGCGACCTGCTGCCGCTGGTCGAGGGCTCGACGGTGGCGACCAAGTACGGGCCGGTGAAAACCGACCACGTGCTGTTCATCGCCTCGGGTGCCTTCAGCCTGTCCAAGCCCTCGGACCTGATCCCCGAGCTGCAGGGGCGGCTGCCGATCCGCGTCGAGCTCGACTCGCTCAAGGTCGAGGACTTCGTGCGCATCCTCACCGAGCCGGACGCCTCGCTCACCGCGCAGTACCGGGCGCTGATGGGCACCGAGGGGGTCGAGGTGGCGTTCACGGCGGACGGCGTGCGGCGCATCGCCGAGATCGCCGCCCACGTGAACGAGCGCACCGAGAACATCGGCGCGCGGCGCCTGCATACCGTCATGGAGCGCCTGCTCGAGACCGTGTCGTACGAGGCCACGGAGAGCCGCTCCAACGGCGCCGCCAAGGTGACCGTCGACGCCAAATACGTCGACGATCACCTCGGGCAGCTGGTCCAGGACGAGGACCTGAGCCGCTACATCCTGTGAGCGTCCCGCGGGCCAGCGCTGCCGCCCGGGCGGCGGCAGGGGCGCCTCGCGGGCAGCCGTTCGAGGCGATCCTGCAGTTCAGGCCCCCGGCGCGCGCAGCACGTGCGCCGGGGTGATGGCCGCCAGCGCCGGCGTGCCCGCCTGGCGCATGATGGCCTCGAGCTCGCGGTTCAGGATGCCGATGACCGCCTCCACCCCCGGCTGACCGAAGGCCGCCAGCCCCCAGGCCTGCGGCCGGCCGATGCCGACCGCGGTGGCTCCGAGCGCGAGCGCCTTGAAGACGTCGGTGCCGCGGCGGAAGCCGCCGTCGACGAACACCGGCACGCGGCCGCGCACCGCCGCCACCACTTCCGGCACGCAGTCGATGCTGGCGCGCAGCGTCTCCTCGTTGCGGCCGCCGTGGTTGGAGACGATCACGGCATCGGCGCCGTGCGCGACCGCGATGGCGGCATCCTCGCCGGTCACGATGCCCTTGGCGAACAGCCGCACCTTGACGGCGGCGCGCAGCCGGTCGAACCACGCTACCGACATGTCCGGCGGCACGAGGTCGGTGACGTGCGCGACGTCGAGGCCGGCGAACATCGGGCCGCGCAGCCACATGTCGTGGGAGTTGCTCTGATGACAGCTGGTGCAGACGCGGTTGTCGGCGCGCATCGCGCGCAGCAGTGTCTCGTTGTTGCGCGGACGGGCTACGCCATCGAGCGTCACGACGACGGCTGGGCAGCCGGCGCGCTCGGCGTGCCGCACGATGCCGAGCGTCACGTTCCAGTCATCGGTCGGGTACAGCTGCTGCCAGGGCGGCTGGCCACCGGCGGCGCTCACCTCCTCGAGCGAGGCGGAGCAGCCGCTGGAGAGCATCATGCGCGTGGCGCGCGCCCTGGCCGCCGCGGCCACCGCGACTTCGGCCTGCGGGTGGAAGGCGCGCATCGATGACACCGCCGACAGGTACAACGGGCTTGCCCAGTGCTCGCCCAGCACCAGGCGCGACATGTCCAGGTGCGTGAGGTCGGCGAAGCGCCGTGCACGGATCTGGTAGTGACCGAAGGCGTCGTGATTGCGCACCACCGTCAGGTCGTCGTCGATGCCGGTGGCGATGTAGGCATAGTGCGCCGGCGGCAGCGCGCGGCGCGCCAGCGGTTCGAAATCCATGACGTTGAGCACCTGGTCGGCGGCCGTGAGCGGTGGCGGGTCGCGGTGAAACAGCACGGAAGGCGGCGGACTCTCGTCCGCGAAGGCCGTGGTACCGAGCACCGGCAGCGCCGTGAGTCCGCCCATGAAGGCGCGCCGCGTGAGCGGCCGGTAGCGTCGTTGCATGTCTCCCCCTGTTGCGGCGTCACGGTCGGCGGATCCGCCATCCGCGCCGGCGCGCTGTCAGATTCGAAAGCGTTCTTTCAGCTCGCCCGCCATGCGGCGGCTCACCTGCAGCGGCGCCTCGCAGCCGCGCAGGTGCACGCAGTACTGGCCGTCGGCGCCGCGCTCGATGCGTTCCAGGTACTTGACCCCGACCAGGGCGTTGCGGTGGATGCGCACGAAGGCCGCGCCGAACTCGCTCTCGAGCAGCCGCAGCGAGTCGTCGATGAGGTGCTCGCCGCCGGCATGCCGCACCGTGGTGTACTTCTGGTCGGCGAGGAAATACATCACCTCCTCGACCGGGATGAGCTTCAGCCCCTCACGGTGGCGCGCGGCGATGTGGGTGCGGCGTGCCTCGGCCCCGGCCGCCAGCTTCTGCAGCTGGGCGCGCGTCAGCCGGCCGGCGTGGGTCAGCGCCGCCGCCAGCTGCTCGCGGCGCACCGGCTTCAGCAGGTAGCCGACCGCCTGCGCCTCGAAGGCCTCGACCGCGTACTGGTCGAAGGCGGTGGTGAAAATGACCGCCGGCGGTTCGTCCAGCACATTGAGGTGGCGCGCCGCTTCGAGCCCGTCCATGCCCGGCATGCGCACGTCGAGCAGCACCACGTCGGGGGCCCGGTCGTGGGTCTCCTTGAGTGCCTCCTGGCCGGTGGCGGCCTCGCCGACCACCTGCGTATCGGCAATCTCGGCCAGCAGGCTCCGCAGCCGCTCGCGCGCGGGCGGCTCGTCGTCGACGATGAGCACCTTGAGTTTGACCGGCTCGCCCATGCTCAGCTGGCCGCGATCGCCGGCAGCGGGCTGACCTTCTCCAGCAGCGGGAAGCGCAGCGTGACGATGTACTCGGCGTCGAAGCGTCCGGACTTCATCAGCGCGCGCCCGCCGTACATGAGCTCCAGGCGCTCGCGGATGTTGGCGAGCGCGAGGCGGTTGCCCTCGCGCAGCCCGGGCGCCGGGTCGAGCGGGTTGCGCACCACGATGGTCACCAGGCCGCCACTCACCTCGCCGGTGATGGTGACCAAGCCGCCCTCGGCGCGCGGCTCGATGCCGTGGTAGATGGCGTTCTCGAGCAGCGGCTGGATCATGAGCCCGGGCACCAGCGCGTTCGCCGGCAGCGCGTCGGTCTTCCACTCCACCTGCAGCCGCGGGCCGAGGCGCAGCTGCTCCATGCGCTGGTAGGTGCGGGCTACCTCGAGCTCCTCGGCGAGCGTGATGGTGTCGCGCTTGTCGCTGAGCGCGGCGCGGAACAGGTCGGCGAGGTCCTGCACCGCGGCCTCGGCGCGCGGCGGATTGCTGCGCGTGAGCGCGGCGATGGTGTTCATGCTGTTGAACAGGAAATGCGGGCGGATGCGCGCCTGCAGCGCGTGCACGCGTGCCGCGGCGCGCAGCTCGACGCTGCGGCGCCACTCGTGTGCCACGTAGAAGTAGCGCAGTGCCAGTCCGGTGATCACCAGCCCGATGGCGATGTTGCGCAGCGCGAAGTTGCCCGGCTCGGGCGGAAACAGGCCGGCACCGCCGGAGTCCTGCACCATCGCGGTGCGGCCGATCAGGTACACGCACAGCGACACCGCCGCCACCACGGCGGTGATCAGCGCCAGCACCGCGGCCGAGCCGGCCGCCACGGCGAGCCGCGCCAGGCGGCTGCGCAGCGCGCACAGGACCGCCGCCCCGGTGAGCCCGATCCACAGCAGGAACATCGAGGTTCGTACCAGATCGGTCCAGAAGTCCACGGCGGTGTTCTGGCGCGCCAGCGTGAGCACCATCGCGGTGAGCTCGGCGATCAGCACGATGGCGAGCGTGGTGCGCGAGGTGCAGAGGTCCGGCAGGTAGAAGGCACGGCCGTGGCCGGGCGCGTCGCTCATGCGTTGCCGGGCGCACGCATGATGTTGGTGCGCTCGAAGAGCTCGGCCTTGAGGCGGTAGGTGGCGGAGATGTCCTCGTCGCCGAAGCCGCGCGCCACCAGCTCGGCGTATTCGTGCAGCATGCGCTCCACCACCGGCAGTGCCACGCCGAAGCGCGCCGCCATGTCGTGGCAGATGCCCAGATCTTTGGCATGCAGCCGCACGCGGAAGCCGGCCGGGTAGGCGCCGCGCGCCATGTTCGGGGCGCGGTGCACGAAGTACCAGGAGGAGCCCGCGCCCTTGCCGAGGGTGTCGATGAGCTTGTCGAGCGGCAGGCCCTGGGCGTGCGCGAACGCCATGGCCTCGGCGCACGCCTCGATGATGCCGGCGCACATGATCTGGTTGGTGGCCTTTGCCGCCTGGCCCATGCCGGTGGGGCCGAAGTGGGTAACGGTGCGGCCGAGCGCCCTGAGGATCGGCTGGGCACGCTCGAAGGCTGTGGCGCTGCCGCCGGCCATGATGGCGAGCGTGCCGTCGCGCGCGCCTTCCACCCCGCCGCTCACCGGGCAGTCGAGGAACTCCACGCCCTTGGGCTCGAGCAGCTGCGCCGCCTGGCGCGCGGTCTCGGCGCCCACGGTCGAGCAGTCGATGACGAGGCTTCCTTCGCGCACGCCGGCGGCGAGGCCGCGGGTGACTTCCAGCACGTCCGCGTCCGCGGACACGCACGTCACCACCGCCTCGCAGGCGGCGGCGAGCTCGGCCAGCGTGGCGGGCGCGGCTACTTTGAGTTCGGCGGCGAGTGCGCGGGCCTTGTCGGTGGTGCGGTTCCAGACCGCGGCGAGGAGGCCGGCGCGGTGCAGATTGCGCGCCATGTGCATGCCCATGGCACCGAGTCCCACGAAGCCTACGCGCATGTCTTTCCGGTCCGCTCGCGCGGCCGTGGCGGCCGCGGCGCCCACTATAGGGCTTTCGCCGCGCGCGCGAAAATCGGCCGCAGCGGCGCCACGGCAGGGGCGGGGAGCAGCGCCTTACGGCGAGGTAGCGTCGGCCGGGTTGACCTTGGGCTCGGGAACCGGCTGCGGCTCGATCGGCTGGTTGGGATCGATGACCGGTACGCTGCCGCACAGCTCGAGGACGTTCTTACGCGTCTGCTCGCGGTAGCCGTCGAGCTCGGCATCCGACATGTAATTGCGCTGCCCGGTGGCGTCGGTCTTGTAGACGCGGCGGTGCGTGACCGAGTCCGTGTACGCGGCCTGCGCCTTCTTGCACTGCGCCTCGCGCGTCTTGGCGACGTCCTGCTGCACGGCGCGGGCGTTGTTCTCGTCGGCGAGCTGCGCGGACACCCTGGAGGTCTGGGCAGCGCGCGAAGCGCCGGGATTTATGGTCGCCGAATCCGGGCGCACCTTGCCGGTCTTGATCACTTCCGATCCGGGCACCCACTGATCGCTGTAGTGGGGCACGCCGTGATCGTCGACCCAGCGGAATACGTCCGCCTGGGCCAGGGTGCAACCGGCCAGCATCAGGGCGATAACAGGTACGCGTCGCAGCATAGATCCGAGCCTCCGCGCCGTCAGTATGGCGGCAACGGCCCCCATCACCTTTGAACTCCGTCACACCCGGGGCAGGCCGTCCCGCCGTGGGTCACAACATACATATAAGAGGGGCCGCCACGCCACCCCGCGGCGGGCGCGGTCCGGCCGGGCCCGCGCGCGCGGCCTGCAGCGGCGAGGAACTGCGCCCCGCGGCCGGGGTACCATGCCGCAAGGCGGGACGGCAGAGGACCGAAGACATGGAATCCATGCGCATCGACGACATCGCGCGCCGGCTGCTGGAGAAGGTGCCGCCGGCGCTGCGCAGCGTCCAGCAGGATCTCGAGGCCAGCTTCCGCGCCATCCTGCGCGAACGCCTCTCGAAGCTCGACCTGGTCACGCGCGACGAGTTCGATGCGCAGACGCGCGTGCTCGAGCGCACCCGCGCGCGGCTCGAAGCGCTCGAGGCGCGGCTCGCGGCGATGGAGGGCGGGGCTCCGCCGGCAGCCTAGGCCGACGCGGCGCTACTGCGCCATCTGCACCATGTGATCGACGGCCTGCTTCACCAGGTCATCGGGCACGTCGGTGCGCCCGCCCTTCGGCGGCATCACGCCCGACTTGCCCTGGAAGCCCTTGAGCGCGTGCTCGTAGAGCGTCGCCTTGCCCTCGGCGAGGCGCGGCGCCCACGCCGCCTTGTCGCCGGCCTTGGGCGCGCCGGCGATGCCCTGTCCGTGGCACACGCTGCAGGTCTGCTCGAAGAGCTCGGTGCCGTTCTTGGGCAGCGCCGCGGTCTGGGCCGAACCGGCCGCCGCCGGGCCCTCGGCCTTGATCGCGATGGCCGAGTTGTCCTTGCCGGCGACGGCCTCCTCGGCAGGGGGGTGCAGGCGTGCGGCGACGTTGCGCGCGTAGTCCGCTTCGGTGAGCACCTGCACGTCCTGGGTGCGGCTCGCCACGTAGCGCGCGAGCGCGAACAGGATGATCGCGACCGCCACCAGGAGGCCGATTACCATGCTGAAAACATTGACGAAATGGGTGTCCTGCTTGCTCACGATGTCGTCCGCTGCGCGCGCCGATTTGGCCGCGCAGTATAGCCGCTGGGCCGCCCGACCCGTAAATACCCGCACGCGCTGCTGAGCCAGTCGGCGCACGGATTGCGCCCGTACCTGTGGGAGGCACAGGTATGAGCCAACAGAACCCGGACGCTCGCCGCGCGAGGGTGCTCGTCATCGCCGGCGTGCTGCTGCTCGCCGGCCTGCTCGCGCTCGGCCTCGGCCGGCTGCGGCACGCGCCCGCGGCTGCGCCGCTGGCTGGCGCACAGCCGGACCTGCGGCAGCTGCAGCAGCTCATGCAGGCGCAGGGCGCCGCCCTTGCGGACCCCCGACAGCTGCAGGCCATGCAGCGGCAGATGCTGCAGCAGATGCAACAGGCGGTGCCGGCGCAGGCGACGCCGCCTGCGGCCGAGATTCCGCCGCGCGTGCAGGTGGTGAAGGACACCCCGACCTCGGTGCAGCTCGCCGTGACGCTTCCGGAGGGCCAGGTCGCGGGCGTGACCGTGAACTTTCAGCCCGGGGTCCCGTACATGCCGAACGCGGCGGAGCACGCCGCCCAGGGTCGCGAGGTGTTCGGCGTGCGCCTGACACAGGCGGACACCCCCGACGGCAAGCGCGTGCTGCTCAGCTACGTGGTGCCGACGAGCGCGATCCCGCCCGAACTCAGGGAGCGCATCCTCGGCAAGGCGCAGAGCGCCGGCCTCGAGCTGGTGCGCGCCGCGCACGCGCAGGCGCTCAACACCTGGACGGGGCTGCAGACCGGCTACGACCTCGGCAAGTACGGCTCGGGCATCAAGCCGAAGACCCTCGGCAAGCTGTACAGCAACTACAAGAAGGTCGTGAAAGCCTGGGACAGCTCCGAGCAGTATTCGGTGTGGATGCAGGAATTCGATGCCATGGAGCGCTGCGCGCGCAACCCGACGCAGACCGTCACCCAGAACGCCTACCAGCAGGACCCCGGCTATCAGCAGCGCACCATCGAGGCCATCCAGCAGGCGCGCTCGGAGGCGCAGCAGGCGGCCGGCCTCGGCTTCGTCAACCAGGAAGCCTCGGTGGCCATGCAGCTCACCGAGGCACCCGGGGCGCTGCGGGGCGTGACTGACAAGGTCGCGGACTGGAACAACGCGGCGCTGCGGGACGTCGGCAACCAGCTCGTGACCGACACCGGCAAGCTGGTCGACTGCGACCTCGCGCCGCCGCCGGACCGCAACCGCGGCGACGGCACCATCAAGTACCACATGCACCGCGCCGGCTATCTGGATTACGAGGAGGAGGACTGGGTGGTGAGCGGCACCGTGAACCTGGTGCCCGGGGGGCCGGCCGGCGGCTTCGAGATCCGCGGTGAGGGCGCGTTCAAGGGCGGCAAGAAGTCCGCCCGGCAGCGGGTCACCTGGCGCTGCGAAGGCACCAGCGAGGTGAGTGGTGGCGGTGGCGGCGGGGGCGACGGCCAGCGTCAGCCGCTGTGGGTCGGGGGCGGCGTCACGGGGGGCGACTGCACCATGACCCAGCCGAACCGCACCATCGATTGGGGCGCGGGCGCGGCGGATGCCGGGTTTCGTTGCGATTTCCCCAGCGTCGACGTGGTCAACGGCGGCAGCTACGAGGTACAGGCCGACGGCGAGGAGGCGCGGTGGACGACCTGCGAGCTGGAACTGAAGCCGGTGAGAAAGTGAGCCGGGTGGGCGCCGGCTCCCGCCACGCCGGTCTGCCATAATTGCCGGCCTCGCGCCCGTAGCTCAGTTGGATAGAGTGGCAGCCTCCGAAGCTGCAGGTCGCTGGTTCGAATCCAGTCGGGCGCGCGATTCCGCTGCCAGAGCTAGACGCCGTGCACTTCAGTTCCGCGGCTCATCGGGACTGCGGCTGGGTCCGGCGGACCAGCGAGCGCAGGCAAAAAACGGGCTGCGCTCAAGACCGGCGGCGCGCTCGTCGCGCGCCACGGGTCCCGGCCCTGAATGGCCGGATCGCGTTCAGTCACTTCGCGCAAGGCAGCTGGGCCACGCAGAGCCGGGAAGCCTACGACCGCGGCAACGGCGCCACGATCCTGCTCTACGACCCCGAACGCCGCACGGTGATCCTGACGCGGCAGTTCCGCCTGCCCACGTACCTGAACGGCAACCCCTCGGGCATGCTCATCGAGGCGTGCGCCGGACTGCTCGAGCGCGACGCGCCCGAGGCATGC
>JANWKR010000006.1 GCA_025451275.1 Steroidobacteraceae bacterium | reverse complement strand
TATCCAAGGGCTGAGCTCTAAGAGGGGTCGGTCCTGCCGCGCTGTGTTCCGCCTGGACCCGCACGGTCCTTCGACAGATTGCAGCTGCCGCGCTGCGGTTCGTCAGCGCCGCGCTCCTCGCCCCGTCTGCGCCTGCGCCGGCCCCCCAGGGAGGCATCGGTGCCGTCCTCGACAAGGCGAAGAAGGGCGACGACTTCCTGCCTCCCGACCAGGCGTTCCGCTTCGGCGCACTCGCCGACGGCAGCGATCGCGTGCGCCTGAGCTGGCAGATCGCCGACGGCTACTACCTGTACCGTGCGCGCATCAAGGTCTCGACCACGAGCAAGCAGGCGCAGCTGGGGGCCACCCAGTTTCCGCCCGGGCAGGTGAAGAACGACGAGTACTTCGGCCGCCAGGAGGTCTACCACCACGAACTCACCGCCACCGTGCCGGTGGCGCGCGCGGCGGCCGGCACGCTCGAGCTGCCGCTGCAGGTCACTTACCAGGGCTGCGCGGACGCCGGGCTGTGCTACCCGCCGATCACCAAGCCGGTGAGCGTCACTCTCTCGGCGGACAAGGCTGGGGCCGGCGGCGGCAGCGCCGCGCCGGGCACTCCAGCCGGCGGCGATGCCGAGCAGTCGCGCTTCGTGGCCCTCTTCAGCGGCAATATCTTCCTCATGCTCGGCGGCTTCTACGTCGCAGGGCTCCTGCTCGCCTTCACCCCGTGCGTGCTGCCGATGGTGCCGATCCTGTCGGGCATCATCGCCGGCGGCGGCGGCAACGTGTCCGCCGGGCGCGGCTTCGCGCTGTCGCTCAGCTACGTGCTCGGCATGTCCGTCACCTACACCGCGGCCGGCGTGGCCGGAGCGGCGATGGGCAAGGAAGTGCAGGCGCTGTTCCAGACGTGGTGGGTGCTCGCCCTGTTCGCCGCGATCTTCGTGGCGATGGCGCTGTCCATGCTGGGCCTGTTCACGGTGCAGATGCCGGCCGCCGTACAGAGCCGGCTCGCCGCCCTCAGCAACCGCCAGAGCGCGGGCAACTTCGGCGGCGTGGCGGTCATGGGCGCACTGTCGGCACTCATCGTCACCACCTGCGTGGGGCCGGCGCTGGTCGCCGCGCTCCTCGTCATCAGCCAGACCGGCCAGCTGGTGCGCGGCGGCGCTGCGCTCTTTGCCATGAGCCTCGGCATGGGCACCCCGCTTCTCATCGTCGGTGCCTCGGCCGGCAAGCTCCTGCCGAAGGCCGGCGCGTGGATGGAGCTGGTGAAGAAGCTGTTCGGGGTCATGATGCTGGCGGTGGCCGCCTGGATGCTGGCGCGCATCGTGCCGGACCGCGTGGCGCTGGTGCTGTGGGCCGTGCCCGCCCTGCTGCTGGCGTGGCTCTTGTGGACCGGCACCCGCAGCGTCCCCGGGGCGAAGTGGGGGCTGCGCGCGGCGGGTATGCTCGCCGCGCTCTACGGCGTCGCGCTCACCGCCGGCTCCGCCCTCGGCGGCACGGACCCGCTCGCCCCCATCCCCGCCCTCGCCGCCAAGACCCACGAGCTGCCGTTCCGCCGCATCAGCTCGGTCGCCGACCTCGACCGCGAGGTGGCCGCGGCACACGCCAGCGGCAGGAGCGTGCTGGTCGACTTCTCGGCCGACTGGTGCACGTCCTGCAAGGAAATGGAGCGCTACACTTTCACCGACCCGACCGTGCAGGCGGCCCTCGCCGGCACCGTGCTGCTGCGCGCGGACGTCACCCGCAATGACGCCGACGACCAGGCGCTGCTCAAGCGCTTCGGCATCTTCGGGCCGCCGACCATCGCCTTCTACGGCGTCGACGGTCAGGAGCGTGCCCGGTATCGCGTGGTCGGCTACATGAAGGCCGACGCGTTCGCCGCGCGCACGCGCGCCGCGCTCAACGCCAGTTCGTGACCGATCCGGGGTCCCGCGCACCCGTCCCGGGGGTGCCGCCGACGGCGCTCGCCATCGCCCTCGTGCTGCTGGCGTGCGCCGCCGGCGGGTTCCTGGTGCAGCGCTTCACCCGGCCGCGCCCCACCCTGTACCCCGCCCCCGCCGTGGCCGCAGCGCCGAGCGCGCCACCGGCAGCCGAGGCGCCGCCGGCGCCGCGCAGCATTCCCGAGCGGGTCCCGGACCTCGCCCTGCCCGGCCCCGACGGCGTCGTCCACCGCCTGTCCGAGTGGAAGGGACGGCCGCTCCTCATCAACTTCTGGGCCACCTGGTGCGAGCCCTGCCGGCGCGAGATCCCGCTTCTCAAGACGCTGCATCACGAGCGCGAGGCCGATGGACTGCAGGTGGTCGGCATCGCGGTCGACTACCCGGCGGCGGTGCGCAAGTACGCCGCCGCGCGGGCGATCGACTATCCTGTGCTGGTCGGCGAGCAGGGGGGACTCGCCGCCGTCAGTGCCTTCGGCATGGACACCGTGCTTCCCTTCAGCGTCTTCGCCGACCCTGGCGGGCGGGTGCTCGCCCTCAAGGTGGGCGAATTGCACCGCGACGAGGCCGAGTTCATCCTCGACCGCCTCCAGGAGGTCAGCCGGGGACGCGTGAGCCTCCCGGCCGCCCGGCAGGCGATCTCGGCCGGGATCGCCCGCCTGAACGCCGCCCGGGCCCGGGCCACGCCGGACGCCGGTCGTTAGACCCAGTCCTGACCAGATCCTCGAAAATCGCAACAAGTAGTACCCGAATGCCGGCGAATTAGGTTACATTCGCCGCCGCTTCGCTTTGCGTGCAATCCAAGAAGACCCGAAGGTCATGGCCCGAGTGCTGTTACTGAACGGCCCGAATCTGAATCTGCTCGGCACCCGGGAACCGGCGCTCTACGGTACCGACACCCTGGAGGCCATCCAGAAGCGCACCGAGGCGGTGGCGCGCGAGACGGGGCACGAGCTCATCGCCTTCCAGAGCAACGCCGAGCACGAGCTCATCGAGCGCGTGCAGCGGGCCCGCGCCGAGGGGATCGCGTTCATGATCCTGAATCCCGGTGCCCTCACCCACACGAGCATCGCGCTGCGCGATGCGGTGCTGGCGGTCGGGGTGCCGTTCATCGAGGTACACCTTTCCAACACCCAGGCGCGCGAGGCGTTCCGCCGCCATTCCTACTTCTCCGACATCGCGGTCGGCGTGATCGCCGGTCTCGGCGCCTATGGCTACGAGGCGGCGATGCGCGCCGCCGCGCAGCGGCTCGCCTGAGAGCGGCACGGCCCGGGTTCGATCTTTTGGGGGCATTTCCCGCATGGACATTCGCAAAATCAAGAAACTGATCGAGCTGCTGGAGGAGTCCGGCATCGCCGAGATCGAGATCAAGGAAGGCGAGGAGGCGGTGCGCATCAGCCGCATGCCGACCGGCAATGCAGCGCTGCACCTGCTGCCGCCCATGGCGCACCTGCCGCACATGCCGGCCGCAGCGGCCGCGCCGTCCGCCGCCGCCGCACCGTCCGCGGCCGCCGCCGAGGGCGCGGCCGCGAAGCCGAAGCCCAACGAGCACGTCATCACCGCGCCCATGGTGGGCACCTTCTATGGCTCGCCCTCCCCGGGGGCCAAGCCGTTCGTGGAGATCGGCGACGAGATCAAGGTCGGCCAGGTCCTGTGCATCATCGAGGCCATGAAGATGATGAACCAGATCGAGGCGGACAAGGCGGGGCGCATCGCCTCGGTCATGGCGCGCAACGGCGACCCGGTAGAATTCGGCCAGCCGCTGTTCGTCGTCGAATAGGCGGCCATGATCGAGAAGATCGTCATCGCCAACCGCGGCGAGATCGCGCTGCGGATCCTGCGGGCCTGCCGCGAGCTGGGCATCAAGACTGTCGCGGTGCACTCGACCGCCGATTACAGCCTCAAGCACGTGCTGCTCGCGGACGAGTCGGTATGCATCGGCCCGCCGCCCTCCTCGCAGAGCTACCTGAACATGCCGGCGATCATCTCGGCGGCCGAGGTCACTGACTCGGTCGCGATCCATCCCGGCTACGGCTTCCTGTCCGAGAACGCGGACTTCGCCGAGCGCGTCGAAAAGAGCGGCTTCGTGTTCGTCGGTCCCAAGGCCGAGACCATCCGCACCATGGGCGACAAGGTCTCGGCCATCAAGGTGATGAAGGCGCACGGCGTGCCGTGCGTGCCGGGCTCGGACGGCCCGCTGGGCGAGGATGCCGACGAGAACCTGCGCATCGCCCGCGGCATCGGCTACCCGGTCATCATCAAGGCCTCCGGCGGCGGCGGCGGGCGCGGCATGCGCGTGGTGCACGCCGAGGCCTCGCTCCTGAACGCCATCGGCATCACGCGCGCCGAGGCGCGCGCCGCCTTCGGCAACGACCAGGTGTACATGGAGAAATTCCTGGAGAAGCCGCGCCACATCGAGTTCCAGGTGCTGGCGGACGCGCACGGCAACGTCATCCACCTGGGCGAGCGTGACTGCTCCATGCAGCGCCGCCACCAGAAGGTGATCGAGGAAGCCCCGGCACCCGGCATCACCATCCGCCAGCGCCGCTTCATGGGCGAGCGCTGCGTCGAGGCCTGCAGGGCGGTCGGCTACCGCAGCGCCGGCACCATGGAGTTCCTGTACCAGGACGGCGAGTTCTACTTCATCGAGATGAACACCCGCATCCAGGTCGAGCACCCGGTCACCGAGCTCATCACCGGCATCGACCTGGTGAAGGCACAGCTGCTGATCGCCAGCGGCGAGCGGCTCGCCTACAGCCAGAGCGACGTGCAGTTCCGCGGCCACGCCATGGAGTGCCGCATCAACGCCGAAGATCCCAAGACCTTCATGCCCTCGCCCGGGCCCATCCGCCTGTGGCACGCCCCGGGCGGCCCCGGCGTGCGGGTCGACAGCCACGTGTACTCGGGCTACAACGTGCCGCCCTACTACGATTCGCTGATCGGCAAGATCATCGCCCACGGCGACACGCGCGAGACCGCCATCGCGCGCATGAAGAACGCGCTGGCGGAAATGGTGATCGAGGGCATCAAGACCAACGTGGCCCTGCACCAGGAGATCTGCAACCACGCCGCCTTCCAGAAAGGCGGCACCGACATCCACTACCTCGAACGGCGCCTGGGTCTGCGCTAGGGGCGGGACGGCTCTTGCCGGACGCCTTTGTCACCCTGTCCTTCGCGCTCGGCGCCCTCGACCCGGAGCAGGCCGAAGGCGCCTGCCTCGCCTGCGGCGCAAGCGCGGTCACCTTCCGCGACGCCGGCGACGATCCGGTGCTCGAGCCCGCGCCGGGCGAGTTCCGGCTCTGGCCGTCGACCACCGTGCAGTGCCTGTTTGCCCCGGGCACGGAGGCCGCGCCGCTGGTGGCAGCCCTCGCCCGCTCGCTGACGCTCGAGCCGCAGCGCATTGGCGTCGAGCTGCTGCCCGAGCGCGCCTGGGAGCGCGAATGGCTCCGCGACTTCCACGCCCGGCGCTTCGGGCGGCGGCTGTGGGTGTGCCCGCGGCACGAACGCGTCAGCGCCCGCGACGCTGTCGTGGTGATGCTCGACCCGGGGCTGGCCTTCGGCACGGGCACCCATCCGAGCACGGCGCTGTGCATGGAGTGGCTCGACGCGCACCTCGTCCCGGGGACGCACGTCATCGACTACGGCTGCGGCTCGGGGGTGCTGGCGCTCGCCGCCGCACAGCTCGGCGCGCAGGCGGTGCATTGCTTCGATATCGATGCACAGGCCCTGCTCGCGACCGCCGAGAACGCCGCGGCCAACGGGGTCGCCGCCCGGGTGCAGGTGCACGCGGCGGCCGCGACGTTGCCGCCCGCCGCCGACGTGCTGCTCGCCAACATCCTCGCCGGGCCGCTGCAGGCCCTGGCGCCGCGCTTCGCAGCGCTGCTGCGCCCCGGGGGTGTGGCGGTGCTCGCCGGCCTCATGCGCCACGAGGCCGCGGACGTGACAGCCGCTTACGGCGCGTGCTTTGATGTGACGCCGTACGGAGAGAGCGACGACTGGACCTGCCTCGCCGCGCGACGCCACTGACCATGTTCACAGTCTGTCCGAAATGCGCCCTGACCCTGGTGGTGACCGCCGCGGACCTGCGCGTCGCCCAGGGATACGTGCGCTGCGGACGCTGCTCGAGCGTCTTCAACGCTCTGGCGCGCCTCGCCGACGATCGCTCGGCCGGCGCCGCCGCTGCTGCAGCGGCGAGCGATGCCCCCGCAGCGTCGGTGGCCGAGGACGACATCGAGGTCGCGGCCGGGGACGGGCTCGAGGCCGTGGCCGAGGAAGACCAGGGCGATGCGGCCATCGACGCCGAGCCCGCCCCCGCACCGGCTGCAGCGGAACCCAGCGCAGCGGAACCGGCCGCCGAGGAGGAGCCGCCCGGCGAGGACTCACTCGAGTTCGATCCGACGCGCACCGACGCCGCCTCGGTATTCGTCGAGCCCCCTCCGGATCCGCAGTGGACTGCCGCCACCGGCTCGTTCAAGGCCATGGTCGCGGCGAGCCCGGAGAAGGACGAGGACGTGGAGGTGGAGATCGACTCGGCGTTCCTCGCCTCGATGCTCGCGCCCGACACCGCCCCGCAGCCTGCCGCACCGCCGGCCGCACCGCGCCCGGGGGCCGCGGCCGCGGCACAAAGACCGGTGCCCGCAGCGCCAGCCCCGGCACCGGCACCGCCGCCACCCGCGGCATCGCCTCGGCCGGCGCCGCCCGCAGCGGCCCCGCAACCCACACCCGCAACACCTGCCGCATTGCGGGAAGTGCCACCGCCCGCATCCGCTGCGCCCCCCGTGCGCAGGCGAGCGATGCCGCGGCATGGCACGCCCCACAGCCGCCCCGCGGTTGAGGCGGCCGCGCCGCCGGCCGCGACTCCGGGTGCGGCCTCCGCGCCGGCACCGCCGGCCACGGACGCCGAGGGCGCCACCGACCTGCGCGCGGGGCTCACGCGCGCCGCCACCGAGGCGGACGACGAGGAGAGCACCACTGAGCTGCCGGCGCGACTGCGCCTGGAGAAGCTCGCGTGGCCGGCCGCAGTCGCCGTGGCCGCGTTGGCGTTGGTGGTACAGGTCGTCGATCACTACCGCGACCAGCTCGCCGCCAGTACCCGCTTCAACCGGCCGCTGACCGCCCTGTACGCCGCGCTCGGCGTGCATTTGGTGCCGCACTGGGACCTGCGTGCCTACGACGTGCGCCAGCTCGGCGCCGACGTGGGCCCGTCCGGCAGCATCACCGTGCGCGCCAGCATCAAGAACGCAGCGCAGCAGGCCCAGCCTCTGCCGCTGCTGCGCGTCACGCTGCAGGACCGCTTCGGCAATCGCATCGCCTCGCGCGATGTCGAGCCACGCGCCTACCTGCCGCGCTCCATTCCGGCCGCCTCGTTCCTGTCGGCCGGTCAGCGCATCGACGCGCAGATGGGATTCGTCGATCCGGGCGCCAGCGCGGTGGGTTTCGAGCTCGACGCCTGCCTGCCGGCCGGCGGCGGCGCGATCGCCTGCGCCAACGACACGGCCACGCGCTGAAGCTCCCGCCGTCCCATGCGCATCGGTCCGTACGAGCTGCCTTCTACCGTCGTGCTCGCTCCCATGGCGGGCGTTACTGACCGGCCGTTCCGCGTCCTGTGCCGCGGCTTCGGCGCGGGGCTGGCCGCCTCCGAGATGATCAGCGCCGATCCACGGCTGTGGAGCACCGCCAAGTCGCGCCTGCGCAGGGATCACGCGGGCGAGCCCGAGCCGCGCGTGGTGCAACTGGCCGGCGCCGACCCGCAGGTGCTGGCGGAGGCGGCGCGTGCCAACGTGGCGCTCGGCGCACAGATCATCGACCTGAACATGGGCTGCCCGGCGAAGAAGGTGTGCGGCCGGCTGTGCGGCTCGGCGCTGCTCACCGACGAGGCGCTGGTGGCGCGCATCCTCGAAGCGGTCGTGAATGCGGTCGATGTGCCGGTAACTCTCAAGATCCGCACCGGCTGGGACCGCGCGCACCGGAACGGCGTGAACATTGCATGCATCGCCGCCGCGAGCGGCATTGCCGCGCTCGCCGTGCATGGCCGCACGCGCGCGGATTTTTATGCAGGTGCCGCCGAGTACGAGACCATTCGCGACATTAAGGCGCACGTGCGCATTCCGGTCTTCGCCAACGGCGACATCGATACGCCGCAAAAAGCCCGCGAGGTACTTGCTTTCACCGGCGCAGACGGAGTAATGATCGGCCGCGCGAGCCACGGCGCGCCATGGATCTTCCGTGCTGTCAACGCCCAGCTGAGCGAGAGAATTGCGACGCCGGCACTTTTGCGCGGCGACGTGCGTGATATCATCCTCGCGCATCTCGATTCCCTGTACGTCTTCTACGGCGAGGAGACCGGAGTCCGGATCGCGCGCAAACATCTCGGCTGGTACTGCGAGCAGCTGCTGGAGAGCCCGGCACAGGCACGCGGGGATCTGATGGGGGCCCAGAACACAGCCGCACAGTTCGCGCACGCGGTTAAATACTTGGAAGCATGGGTGAGCGGGGCTGCCGTGGCGGTCTGATGAATGGTTTTTCCCTGGGGGGTCACAATGACGGCCAAGAAGAAGACTCGAGCTCGCGAAGCCACCGCCGCCCGAGCCCACGGGCGGGAGCTGCCGCTGCGTAACCACGCCGAGCGCGCAGTCAGCGATTACTTCACGAGCCTCAACGGCCACCGGCCCGCCCACCTGTACGACCTGGTGCTGCGCGAGGTCGAGGAGCCGCTGTTCCGCGTCGTGCTCGACTACGCCCAGGGCAACCAGAGCCGCGCCGCGGGCATCCTCGGCATCAACCGCGGCACGCTGCGCAAGAAACTCAAGCAGTTCGGGCTTGCGGGGAGCTGAGCCCGAGGCCGCCGCTGCCGGCGTCCCCGAGGCCGCATCCATGCCGCAGCCGGTACGCCGCGCACTCCTGTCCGTTTCCGACAAGACCGGCCTGATCGAGCTGGCGCGCGGCCTGGCTGCGGCCGGCGTGGAGCTGCTGTCCACCGGCGGCACCGCCCGGGCGCTGTCCGCGGCCGGCGTCGCGGTGCGCGAGGTATCGAGCCATACCGGCTTCCCCGAGATCATGGACGGGCGCGTCAAGACACTGCACCCGAAGATCCACGGCGGACTGCTCGGCCGGCGCGGCACCGACGAAGCGGTGATGGCCGAGCATGGCATCGCGCCCATCGACCTCGTGGTGGTGAACCTGTACCCGTTCGCGGCCACGGTAGCGCGGCCGGGATGCAGTTACGGCGAGGCGGTGGAGAACATCGACATCGGCGGCCCTGCCATGCTGCGCGCGGCGGCCAAGAACCACGAGTCGGTGCTGGTGGTCGTCGACCCTGACGACTACGCGCTGGTGCTCGCCGCGCTCGCCGCCGGCGGCAGCGAGTTCGAGCTGCGCGCACGCCTTGCCACCAAGGCCTTCGCTCACACCGCCGCCTACGACACCATGGTGGCCGCCTACCTCAGCTCGCAGCACACGCTCGCCGCCGAGCCCTTTCCCGCCATCCTGCCACTGGTGTTCGAGAAGCTGCAGCAGCTGCGCTACGGCGAGAACCCGCACCAGCAGGCGGCGTTCTACCGCGACCCGGCGGCACACGGCGGCGGCGTCGCCCGTGCCCGCGTGCTGCAGGGCAAGGACCTGTCACTCAACAACGTCGCCGACGCCGACACCGCCATCGAGTGCGTGCGGCAGTTCGAGGGCTGCGCCTGCGTCATCGTCAAGCATGCCAACCCGTGCGGTGCGGCGCTCGGCGCCAGCCCGCTCGCGGCCTACGAGGCGGCCTACCGCACCGATCCGACCTCGGCCTTCGGCGGCATCATCGCCTTCAACCGCGAGCTCGATGCCGCCACCGCCGCGGCCATCACCGCGCGCCAGTTCGTCGAGGTGCTGGCCGCGCCCGCCGTGGCCGCGGCCGCCCTGCCCATCCTCGCGGCCAAGCCCAACGTGCGGGTGCTGGAGCTCGGCCGCCTGGCGGCGGAGTCGGGCTCGGCGCTCGAGCTGCGCAGCGTCACGGGCGGCCTGCTGGCGCAGGCGCGCGATCTCGAGGACCTGCCGCAGGGGGCGCTGCAGGTCGCCACGCGCCGGCAGCCGACCGAGGCGGAATGGGCCGACCTGCGCTTCGCCTGGCGCATCGCCAAGTTCGTCAAGTCGAACGCCATCGTGTACGCACGCGACGGCGCCACCCTCGGCGTGGGCGCCGGGCAGATGAGCCGCGTCTACTCGACGCGCATCGCCGCCATGAAGGCCGCCGACGCCGGGCTCAGCATCAAGGGCGCGGTCATGGCCTCGGACGCGTTCTTCCCGTTCCGCGACAATCTCGACCTCGCCGCCGAATTCGGCATCCGCGCCGTCATCCAGCCGGGCGGCAGCATCCGCGACGCCGAGGTGATCGCCGCGGCCGACCAGCACGACATGGCCATGGTGCTGACCACCATGCGCCACTTCCGCCACTAGCCATGAAGGTCCTGGTCGTCGGCGCCGGCGGCCGCGAGCACGCGCTGGCGTGGAAGTGCGCCGCGGCCGCGCGCGTCACCGAAGTGCTGGTGGCGCCCGGCAACGCCGGCACCGCCACCGAGCCCAAGGTACGCAACGTCGGCGTCGCAGCCGAGGACAGCGCCGCGCTGGTGCGCCTGGCGGCGGCCGAGCACGTCGACCTCACCATCATCGGGCCGGAGGCGCCGCTGGTGGCGGGCGTGGTGGACGCGTTCGCCGCAGCGGGGCTGCGCTGCTTCGGGCCGACGCGCGCCTGCGCGCAGCTCGAGGGCTCGAAGGCGTTCGCCAAGGAGTTCCTGCGCCGCCACGCCATCCCGACCGCGCGCTCGGCCACGTTCACCGCGGCCAGCTTCGATGCGGCGTGGGTGCGCGCCCAGCGTGCACCGCTGGTGGTCAAGGCGAGCGGGCTCGCCGCCGGCAAGGGCGTGGTCATCGCCGCTTCGGTCGAGGAAGCGCTCGCGAGCGCGCAGGCCATGTTCGCCGGACAGTTCGGCGCGGCCGGCCGCGAGGTGGTAGTCGAGGAATTCCTCGAGGGCGAAGAGGCGAGCTTCATCGTCATGGCCGACGGTGCGCACGTGCTGCCGCTCGCGACCTCGCAGGATCACAAGCGCCTGGGCGACGGCGACCAGGGCCCGAACACCGGCGGCATGGGCGCGTACTCGCCGGCGCCGGTGGTCACCCCGGCACTGCACGCGCGCATCATGCGCGAGGTGATCGAGCCGACCATACGCGGGCTCGCGGCCGACGGGCTGCCGTATACCGGCTTCCTGTATGCCGGCCTGATGATCGCCGCTGACGGCACGCCCAACGTGCTCGAGTACAACTGCCGGTTCGGCGACCCGGAGACGCAGCCGCTGCTGATGCGCCTGCGGTCCGATCTGACGCAGCTGTGCGAGGCGGCGCTGGCCGGCCGTCTCGACACGGTCCACGCCGAGTGGGACGAGCGCGCGGCGCTCGGCGTGGTCATGGCCGCCGCCGGCTATCCGGACCAGGTGCGCAAGGGCGACGTGATCGAGGGCCTGGCGCAGGCCGCGCGCCTGCCCGGCAAGGTGTTCCATGCCGGCACCGTGCTCGACGGCGACCGCGTGCTGACCAACGGCGGCCGCGTGCTGTGCGCGGTGGGCCTGGGGATCGACGTGGCTGCGGCGCAGCGCGAGGCCTACGCGCTCGCACGCACCGTGCACTGGCCGGGGCTGCAGTACCGGCATGACATCGGCCACCGGGCGCTGGCGCGGGAGCCGCGCGGCGGTGACTGAGCTCGACTTCGGCGCCGCCCACGTCATCGAGCTGGGGGTGGGGCCGGCGGATATCGACGCGTACGATCACGTCAACAACGCCGTCTACCTCACCTGGCTGGATCGCGCCGCCTGGTCACATTCCGCCGCGCTCGGCGTGCCGCTGGCGCAGTGCCTGCAGCTGCGGCGCGGCATGGCCGCGCAGCGCATCGAGATCGACTACCTGCGCGCGGCGCGCGCCGGCGACCGGGTGCGCGCCGCCACCTGGATCGTGAGCGCGGACGGGCGGCTGCGCGCCACGCGGCGCTTCCAGGTGCTGCGCAGCGCCGACGGCGCCACGCTCGCGCGCGCCCGCATCGACTACGTCTGCATCAATCTCGACACGGGCCGCGCGGCGCGCATGCCGGAGAGCTTCGCGCGCGCCTACGTGCCGACCGCCGCCGCGTGAGCGCGTGGGCCGCTCAGGCTGCGGCGGCCGGAGCCCGCCGCAGCCGTGGCGCTGAACGTCAGAACTGCGCCGTAACGGTGGCGAACAGGTAGCGCCCCATCGCGTCGTAGACACCCGGGAAGGTGTTGCCGTTGCAGTTCGCGCCGCCCGGGCTGCTCGTAGAGCAGTCCACCCCGACCACCAGCGGCGGAGCCTTGTCGGCGATGTTGTTGACACCCAGCTCCAGCCTGACGTTCTTGTAGACATTGAACGTGCCCGTCAGGTCGATGTAGTTGTAGGCCGGGATGTTCGCGAGCGGCGCGTACGGGGTCGCGGCCAGGAACAGGTTGCTGGTCGCCGACTCGGAACTGTTGGCACCGAAATAGCGCCAGCGGAGGTTGAGATCGAGCCCGTCCCAGGGCGTCGACCAGGTGGTGTTGAACACGTGGCGCC
>JANWKR010000005.1 GCA_025451275.1 Steroidobacteraceae bacterium | reverse complement strand
GCAGGAAGGCGCTGAGCTTCACGTACTCGTCGTAGAACGCGTCGTACACGTCCGCGGTGGTCATTACCGCCGACAGCGGCAGGTAGCCGGCGGTCAGGCCCTTGGACAGGCACATGAAGTCGGGGCGAATGCCGGCCTGCTCGCAGGCGAACAGCGTGCCGGTGCGCCCGAACCCGACCGCGATCTCGTCCGCGATCAGGTGCACGCGGTGACGGTCGCAGGCCTCGCGCAGCAGCGTGAGGTACACCGGGTCGTACATGCGCATGCCGCCCGCGCACTGCACCAGCGGCTCGACGATCACGGCGCAGGCCTCGTGCGCGTGCCGCTCGAGTGCCGCCTCCATGTCCGCGAAGCGCCGCCGCGAGCACTGCGCCCAGCTCTCGCCCGGCGCGCGCGTGTAGCAGTCGGGCGAGGGCACGGTGATGACGTCCATGAGCAGCGGCTGGTAGATCTCCTTGTAGAGCGCCACGTTGCCGACCGCCAGCGCCCCCAGGGTCTCGCCGTGGTAGCTGTTGGCGAGGGTGATGAAACGCCGCTTGGCGCTCACGCCCACGTTGCGCCAGTAGTGGAAGCTCATCTTCACCGCCACTTCGACCGCGGATGAGCCGTTGTCGGCGTAGAAGCAGCGCGTGAGCCCGGCCGGCGCCACGGCGGTCAGGCCTTCCGACAGCGCGATCACCGGCTCGTGGGTGAAGCCGGCGAGGATCACCTGCTCGAGCTGTTCCAGCTGGGCACGCACCGCGGCGTTGATCACCGGGTGGGCGTGCCCGAACAGGTTCACCCACCAGGAGCTGATGGCGTCGAGGTAGCGCCGGCCGTCGTAGTCCTCGAGCCAGGCGCCCTGGCCGCGGCGAATCGGCAGCGGCGGCAGCGCCTCGTGATCCTTCATCTGCGTGCACGGGTGCCAGACGTGCGCGAGATCGCGCGCGATGTACGGCTCGTTGGCGGAAGGCATGGCGGGGATTGTGGCAGAATCGCGCCGGAACGCACCGATGCAGACCTCCCCGCCGCCGACCGTCGATACCGCCACCGGACTGGTGCGCGGCGTGCGCCAGGTGCTGGCCACGCACTGCGACGAGCGTCCGCCGGGTTGCGTGCCGACGCTCATCGTGGTGCACGGCATCAGCCTGCCGCCGGGGGAGTTCGGCGGGCCGTGGATCGATCGGCTGTTCACCGGCGCGCTGCCCGCCGCCGCGCACCCGTATTTCAGGCAGATCGAGGGCCTGCGCGCCTCCGCGCATGCGCTCATCCGCCGCGACGGCCAGGTCGTGCAGTACGTGCCGTTTCAGCTGCGCGCCTGGCACGCCGGCAAGTCCGAGTACCAGGGGCGCAGCGGCTGCAACGACTTCTCGATCGGCATCGAGCTCGAGGGCACCGACGAGACGCCCTACACCGGAGCGCAGTACGCAGCGCTCGCCGCGCTGATCACGGCGCTGCTGGGTGCGTACCCGACGCTGTCGGGGCAGGCCATCGTCGGCCACAGCGACGTCGCGCCGGGACGCAAGACCGATCCCGGCCCGGCCTTCGACTGGCCGCGCCTGCGCGCGCTGCTTGGGGGGTGAACGCGCGGTGTGCGCGCTGAGGCGCGCGGACGCGGCGCGGCCTAGGACTGGCCGCGCTCGTGGCGCCAGAGCACCTCGGCGCCGCGCTCGTGGCGGGCGAGCACGCGCGCGAGCACGAACAGCAGGTCCGACAGCCGGTTCAGGTACTGCGCCACCTCGGGGCTGACGCTCTCGGCGCGCGCGAGCGCCACCACGCGCCGCTCGGCGCGCCGCGCCACGGTGCGCGCCAGGTGGCACACGGAGGCGGCCGGGCCCCCGCCCGGCAGGATGAACTCCTTGAGCGGCGGCAGCGGGTCGTTGAAGCCGTCGAGCGTGGACTCGAGGCGCGCGATCTGCGCGGCGGTGATGGCGCGGTGGCCGGGGATGCACAGCTCCCCGCCCAGGTCGAACAGCTCGTGCTGCACCCCGGTGAGGCAGGCGCCGATGTCGCCCGGCAGGTCCGGCACCGCGAGCAGCATGCCGATGACGCTGTTGAGCTCGTCGACCGTGCCGTAGGCCTCGACGCGCAGGGTGTCCTTGGGCACCCGGCTGCCGTCGCCGAGGCCGGTGGTGCCGTCGTCCCCGGTGCGCGTGTAGATCTTGCTCAGGCGGTTGCCCATCGCCTTATCCTAAGCGATATGGCCTCAAAAGAACTCACCGCGGCGCTCGAGGCGGCGCAGGCCGCCGCCGCTGTCATCCGCGGTTTTTACCGCCAGGGCGTCGCGGTGCGGCTCAAGGCCGATGCCTCCCCGGTCACGCAGGCCGACGAGGCCGCGGAAGAAGCGATCCGCGCGCGCCTGGCGCGCGACTTCCCCGGCTACGGCTTCTACGGCGAGGAGAGCGGCCGGCACGCCATGGGAGCGGAGAGCGTGTGGCTGGTCGACCCGCTCGACGGCACCAAGTCGTTCGTGCGCGATACCCCGTACTTCTCGACGCAGATCGCGCTCATGCGCGCCGGGCAGCTGGTGCTCGGGGTGTCGTGCGCGCCGCTGTGCGACGAGCTCGCCTGGGCGGAAGCCGGCGGCGGCGCCTTCCTCAACGGCGCGCGGGCGCAGGTCAGCGGCGTCACCGAGCTCGGCCGGGCCATCGTCTCGACCGGCAACCTCACGAGCCTGGCGCGCTCGGCGCGCTGGGCGCGCCTCGGTGAGCTGATCCCGCGCCTCGGCCGCATCCGCGGCTACGGCGACTTCGTGCACTACCACCTGCTGGCGCGCGGCGCGCTCGAGGTGGTGATCGAGAGCGACGTCGGCATCCTCGACATCGCCGCGCTCACCGTCATCGTGCGCGAGGCGGGCGGCACCTTCACCGATCTCGACAATGCCGCGGTCGGCATGCACACCACCAGCGTGCTCGCCAGCAACGCTCACCTGCACAACGCGGTGCACGCAGCGCTCACGCGCTGACGAACACGCGCCGCGCGCCGTCCCGCAGCTCGATCATCGGCGCGACGTACAGCTCGGACAGCGCCGCCGCGGTCAGGGTGGTCGCCACCGGGCCGAGCGACCAGCGGCCGTCGCCCGGCAGCAGCAGCACGCGGTCGGCGAAGCGCGCCGCGAGCGTCGGGTCGTGGAGCGTGGTGATGACCGTGCGCCCGGCGCTGGCGAGGCTGCGGAACAGGCCGAGCACCGCCAGCTGGTGGTGCGGATCGAGGTGGTTGGTGGGCTCATCGAGCAGGAACAGCTGCGGCTGCTGCGCCAGCAGCGCGGCGACGGCGACCCGCCGCTGCTCGCCGCCCGAGAGCGTGTCGGTGCGCCGCGTGGCGAAGTCGCCCAGCTCCACCGCCGCGAGCGCCGCGCGCGCCAGGCGCTCGTCCTCGGCCGTTTCCCACTGCCAGAGCGCCAGGTGCGGATGGCGGCCGATGAGCACGGTCTCGAGCGCGGTGGTCACGAAGGCGTCCTCGAGGTCCTGCGGCAGGAGTCCGAGCCGCAGCGCCACCGCGCGGCGCTTGAGCGCGGCGATCGGGCCGCCGTCGAGTGACACCTGGCCGGCGGCCGGGGGACGCAGGCCCGCGAGCGTGTGCAGGGTGAGGGTCTTGCCCGAGCCGTTGCGGCCGAGGATCGCCACCAGCTCCCCGGGAGCGAACTCCACGTCGAGCCCGCGCACCAGCTCGCGCGCGCCGGCGCGCACCGCGACCCCGCGCGCCGCCAGGCTCGTGCCGCTCATTGCAGCCACCGGATCTCGCGCGCGGTCTGCGGCCCGACCACCACCGCGGCGAGGCCGCGCGGCATGTCGAACTCGTGCGCCGCGAGCGCACGCCGGCCGGCCATGATCTCGGCGCGCTGCTGCGGGTAGAGCGGCTGCTGCTCCGGGTCGGCGAAGCCCTGCGGGAACAGCGGCGCACCGCTGCCGAGGTCGTACTCGTCGCTCGCGCCGAGGGTGTGCATGAGCTCGTGCGCGATGACGATGTTGTTGCCGCCCGCCTGCGCGCGTGCCGCGAACACGTGCACGATGCCGACCAGTCCCTTCTGCAGCCCGTGCGAGTCGGGGGCGCGCTCGCTCTGCGGGTCGTGGTAGAGGACGAACAGCCGGATGCGCGGCGGCGCGCGTCCCGCCACCTGCGCGGCGCGCGCCGCGTACAGGCGCAGCTTCAGGCTCCACCACGCCACCGCCAGCGGACCGGGGTCCGCGGCGAGCGCCGGCGGCAGCTCGCGGCCCTGCGGGTACAGCTCGACGTGCACCGGCTGCTCCACGCGCACGCCGTAGCGCTGCGCCTCGCGGGCGAAGAATTCCTCGATGGGCGCGAAGTCCTGCACCGTGAGCGTATCGAGGTAGCGCTGCACCGAGTCCGAGCCGTCGGCATTCAGCGGGTAGAGCCCGACCCAGAGCGTGTCATGCCAGCTCTGGGTGACGTGCCGGTCGAGCCAGGCCGACAGCGCCACGGCTGCGAGCACGATGAGCAGCACGCCGACGCGGATGGTCTTCCACACGGGGCGGTCGCGTCAGGGCTGCAGGCGCGTCGCCGTCCACGGCGCGCCGGCGTAGCCGTCGCCGCGGGCGGTGAGGCGCCGGGTCCAGCGGGCGCGGTCGTGGATGCGGGCCTCGCCCTCGACCCACAGCTCCACGCTCTCCGCCCACAGGCGCAGGCCGCCCCAGTGCGGCGGCCGCGGGATCGCGACGCGCATCGAGTCGGCGGCACCGGGCGAGCCGGGCGTTGGCGCACCGAAGCGCCGCGCCGCTTCCTGCACCGCTTCGAGGAGTGCAGCGCGCGAGGCGAGCGGCTCGCTCTGCGCGCTCGCCCAGGCGCTGAGGCGGCTCTGCCAGGCGCGCGAGGCGAAGTAGACGTCGCTGTCCGCCGCCGGTGCGCGGCTGACCGGACCCTCGATGCGCACCTGGCGGTGCAGCGCGTCCCAGTGCATGACGGCGGCGGCGCGCGGGTTGTCCTTCAGCTGCCGTCCCTTGGTCGACAGGTAGTTGGTGTAGAACACGACGTAGCCCGGCTGCGGCACGATGTCCTTGCACAGCACCACGCGCGCCGACGGCTCCCCGGCGGGGCTCGCGGTGGCGAGCACCATGGCGTTGGGATTGGGCTGGCGCCGCGCCGCCCACGCCTCCTCGAGCCACGCGGCGACGATCGCGAGCGGCTCGGCGGGCAGCGTCTCCGGCAATACCTCGGTGTGCGCGGGCATGCCCAATGGTAGAGCGTTTTTCCGGTCACTGTCGCGGACGGCTAGAATCCCAGCCGGCCGCGGCGGGCGGCGACGGGCCGGTGCATGGGGAAGTTCGGACAACAGCTGCGGCGCACCGCCCGGTGGGCCGGGATCGTCATCGGTGCCGTGCTGGGCCTGGCGCTGGTGCTGTTCGCGGTCGCCTTCGTCATCAACATCCCGGACGAGGCGCTGACGCCGGCGGCGCAGGCGCTCGCGGTCGCCCCTCCCGACCCGTACGCGCCCGAGGACAACGCCTACCTGGCGCTCGCCGGCCTCGACGCACCGCCCGGGGTGGCGCCGGTCGAGGCCGGGCAGGTGCGCGTCGAGCACTACAACCGCCAGCTCGCATTCGTCGAGCGCAACCCGACTGCGCAGAACGTCGACGACCTCAAGCTCGCCGACCCGCACCGGCTCGAGTTTGCCGGCGAGTTCGAGTTCGCGCAGCCGCTCGACTCGTACTGGGACGACATCCCGCAGCACCAGGCCGACGTCGAGGCGCGCCTGGCCGACAACCTCGAGCTGTACCAGCGTTACCTCGCCCTGCAGCGCGCCCACGGCTACTACGAGACCGCGCTGCCGAGCCCGCTGGCGCCGGTGTACTTCGTACCGAGCAATCTGCGCACGCTGTTCCTCGCCGAGGCGGTGCTGCGCCTGCGTGGCCGCGATCCGCACCAGCAGGCCGAGGCGCTCGCCGACCTCGGGGCCGACGTGCGGCTGTGGCGGGCGGTGCTCACCGGCCAGGGGGCGCTCATTTCCAAGATGCTGGCCATCGCCTACCTGCACTGGGACGAGCTGGTGCTGGCGGACCTGATCGCCGATCCGAAGGCGCCGGTGCCGCTCGGCCCCGACGATGCCGAGCAGGTTGCGCCGCTGTTCGCGCTCGATGACTGGGACATCAGCCGCGCCTACCCGGTGGAGTTTCGCGTGCAGGCGGCGTTCCTGCGCCAGTCGCGCCAGCAGTTCCACTCCGGATGGATGCCACCGGGCACGCCGGGAGGGCTGCGCGGGCTGCTGGCGCGCGCCGGCGTGCGCATCGGCGCGCACTTCTTCCAGACCAACGCGACGATCAATCTCTTTGCCGCCCAGGTGGCGCGGCTGACGCGCCAGGCGGCCCCCGCGGCCCACGAGGATCCGGGCGCGCCGGCGCCGCCGCTGGCGAGCCTGCGCACCGTCTACAACCCGATCGGCAAGTTCATCACGGCGGTTAGCGGCGCCGCTTACCGGCCGTACCCGGCGCGCGCCTGGGACGGGGCGGCGTTCCAGCGCCTGCTGCGCCTGTCGTACGAGATCCGCCGCCAGCGCGTGGCGCCCGCGGACATCCCCGCCTTCCTCGCGCGGCACCCCGAGTGGGCGCACCACCCGGCCGACGGACGGCCGTTCCTGTGGGACGAGAAGACCGGGACCGTGCGCGTGCAGACCTCCGGCCCCCTGCCGGCGGGGCGCGTGTTCGCCGTGCACGTGTGGAAGGCGCCCGAGGGCGGCTGAGGGCACCCCCGCCCGGCCCGCGCTTGCGCACCCCGCCGCCCCCCGATAGAAAGGGGCGCTGCCCGGAGGACCCATGAGCGATGCCGTGACGCTGGACGAGCTGCGCCAGCGACTGAACGATCTCGACCGCCAGCTGATCGAGCTGGCCGCCGAGCGCAAGGCCGTGAGCGAGGAGGTGGCGCGCGTCAAGCGCAGCACCGGCCGCCCGACCCGCGATTACGAGCGCGAGAAGGACGTCATCCTCGGGGTGCGCACGGTCGCCGCCGAGCGCGGGCTCTCGCCCGAGCTGGCCGAGCAGCTGCTGCGACTCCTGATCCGCTCCTCGCTCGCCACCCAGGAGCACGCCAGCGTCGTGGCGCACGGCGCCGGCAGCGGCCGCCGCGCGCTCGTCATCGGCGGCGCCGGCAAGATGGGCGGCTGGTTCGTGAGCTTCCTCGCCTCGCAGGGGTTCGCGGTCGAGGTGGCCGATCCGGCCCCGGCCGCGCCCGGGGTGCAGCAGGTCGAGGACTGGCGCCGCACCGACCTCAGGCACGACTACATCGTGCTCGCAACGCCGCTCGGCATCACCGACGCGATCCTCAGGGACCTGGCGCTGCGCCGTCCGCCGGGGGTGATCTTCGATGTCGGCTCGCTCAAGTCGCCGCTGCGCGCCGGGCTCCTGGCACTCAGGTCCCACGGCTGCAAGGTGACCTCGGTGCACCCCATGTTCGGTCCGGACACCGAGCTGCTGTCCGGGCGCCACGTGGTGTTCGTCGATCTGGGGAACGAGGCGGCGCTCGCCGCGGCGCGCGAGCTGTTCGCCTCCACCATGGCCGAGCAGGTGGTCATGAGCCTCGACGAGCACGACCGCCTGATCGCCTACGTGCTCGGGCTCTCGCACGCGCTCAACATCGCCTTCTTCACCGCGCTCGCCGAGAGCGGCGAGGCGGCGCCGCGCCTGGCGCGCATGTCGAGCACCACCTTCGATGCGCAGCTGGACGTCGCCAGCCGCGTCGCCCAGGAAAGTCCCGACTTGTATTATGAAATCCAGAGCCTCAACGACTACGGCGCCGAGTCCCTCGAGGCGCTCTCCAAGGCGGTCGAACGGCTGCGCACCTCCGTGCTGTCGCAGGATCACGACGCGTTCGTTGCTTTGATGCGCCGCGGGCGCGATTATCTTGAGGACCGGCGCACCGTCACGCAGCGCCGCGCCTGAGGGACCGGACGATGGGCCGATCGCAGACAGAGCCGCAGGACGGGGAGGGAGCCGCGCACCCGGACGCACTCCAGGACGAGATGCGCCACCTGCAGGCGCGCCTCGCCCAGCTCACCGAGGAGGTAAGCCGCAACGACTCGCTGCTGCGCAAGACGCAGGAGCGCGAGCTGGAGCTGCTGCGCGCCGGCTCGCTCACCGAGCTGTTCGAGCGCCTGATCCACGGGCTGCGCCTCTCGTACGGGCTCGACGAGGTGGCGCTCATCCTGCACGACCCGCAGCACGAGATCCGCCACCTGCTCTCGGGTGATGCCACCACGCCGACCGAGCCCCCCGGGGTGTGCTTCGTCGA
The DNA here is from genome assembly GCA_025451275.1 of Steroidobacteraceae bacterium. GTDB lineage: Bacteria > Pseudomonadota > Gammaproteobacteria > Steroidobacterales > Steroidobacteraceae > 13-2-20CM-66-19. The sequence goes on along the minus strand of JANWKR010000005.1, from coordinate 8,876 downwards.
TGCGCTGGTCACCGTGGCCCCGCAGCTGGCGAACCTCGACCGCCCCTGGCTCGGGCCCTACCGCAAGGCGGACCATGAGCTGCTGGTGCCGGGGCTGGCCCCGCCCGGGAGCCTGGCGCTCATCCCGCTGCGGCGCAGCGAGCAGCTCGACGGGGTGCTGGTGTTCTCGAGCACCGACCCGATCCGCTTCACCAGCGAGCTGGCGAGCGACTTCCTCGCGCACCTGGGGCTGGTGGCCGCCATCTGCGTCGAGAACGGCGTCAACCGCGCGCGCCTGACGCGCAGCGGCTTTACCGACTTCCTCACCGGTTTCCACAACCGCCGCTACCTGCACGCGCGGCTGCGCGAGGAGCTGGCGCGCGCCCAGCGCGGGCGCAAGAGCATCGTGTGCCTGATGATCGACGTCGATCACTTCAAGCGCATCAACGACCAGTACGGGCACCTCGCCGGCGACGCCGTGCTGCGCGAAGTGGCGCACCGCATCGACACCGAGATGCGCATCAGCGATACCGGCGCGCGCTTCGGCGGCGACGAGTTCGCGCTGGTGCTGTCGCCGGCCTCGATGGAGGAGGGCGAGAAGGTCGCCGCGCGCGTGCTGCACGCGGTGCGCAACCTGCCCATCCCCATCGGCAAGGACGCCAGGACCGAGACCGTGACGCTGTCGATCGGGGTGGCCCGGGCCGACCCGGGCCCGGGCACGCGCGACTACAAGGTGCTCGCCGAGCGGCTGATCGCCGAAGCCGACGCCTCGCTGTACCGCGCCAAGAGCGCCGGCCGCAACCGCATGGCCACCTCGCCCAACGTCGTCTCCTAGCTGACGCCGTGCTCTCGCTCGTCGCCGCGAGCCTCTACTTCCTGCTCATCCACTTCGCAGTCTCGGGAACCCGCTGGCGCGACGCCGCGGTGCAGCGTCTGGGCGAAGGTCCGTACCGCGGACTGTTCTCGCTCGCCTCGTTCATCGGCATCTGCTGGATGGCGGGCGCCTATGCGCGCGCGCCGACGATCGAGACCTGGGGAGTGCTGCCGCGCCTGCGCCCGCTGATGTTCGCGGTGCTGCTGCTCGCGGTGCTGCTGGTGGTCATCGGCCTCAGCACGCCGAGCCCCACGAGCGTGGGCCGCGAAGGCCGGCTCGCCGCTGGCGCGGCCGCGGTGCGCGGCATCACCCGCATCACGCGCCATCCGTTCCTGTGGGGCGTGGCGCTGTGGGCGCTCATGCACCTGATCGTGAACGGCGATCTCGCCTCGCTGGTGCTGTTCGGCTCGCTGCTGCTGCTCGCGCTCGCCGGCACCCGCGTGATCGATGCCAAGCGTCGCCGCCGCTGCGGCGAGGCCTGGGAGGCGTTCGCCCGCAGCACCTCGAACCTCCCGTTCGCCGCCATTGCCGCGGGACGCAATCAGCTCGGGCCGGCCCTGCGCGAGATCGGCGTGCTGCGCCCCGTGGTGGCCCTGGCGGTGTATGCGGTGATCTTCGCCCTGCATAACCGCTTCATCGCCCCGCTCACCTAGCGGCTGCGCCCGCGCAGCAGCGCCACGAACAGCGGCGCCCCCACCAGCGCCATGATCGCCCCCACCGGCAGCTGCCGCGGACTGGCGATGGTGCGCGCGAGCAGGTCGGCGGCCGCGAGCAGCATGCCGCCGGCCAGCGCCGCGGCCGGGGCGACGATGCGGTGGTCGCTGGTGCGGAACGACAGGCGCACGGCGTGCGGGACGATGAGGCCGACGAAGCCGACCGTGCCGGCGCTGACCACCGCGAGCGCGGTGAGGGCCGCGCAGGCGATGAACAGCAGCGTGCGCCAGCCCTCGAGCGCCAGCCCCACGGTGCGCGCGCGCAGCTCGCCGGAGGCCAGCACGTTCAGCGGCCGCGCCACCAGCACCGCCAGCGCCACGGCCAGCAGCGCCGCTCCCGCGCTCAGCCACGGGTTCACCGCCCACTCGAGGTCGCCGGCCAGCCAGAACACCATGCCGCGCACGCGCGAGGAGTCGGCGAGCGCCAGCAGCACCGACACGAGCGCCCCGCAGGCGCTCGCCAGCACCACGCCGGTGAGCAGCAGCCGCGGCGTGCCGCCGCCGCGGGCGAGGAGGTACACCACGCCCACCGCGCCCAGGGCGCCGGCCACCGCGGCCGACTGCACCACGACCGCGGCCAGCCCGGCGATCATGGCGAGCAGCGCCCCGACGGCTGCGCCGCCCGACACCCCGAGCACGTACGGGTCGGCGAGCGGGTTGCGGAACAGCGCCTGCAGCAGCACCCCCGACAGCGCCAGGAGGCTCCCGACGCCGAACGCCGCCAGCACCCGCGGCAGGCGCACCGCGATCAGCACGCTGCGGGTGGCGGCATCACCGCCGCCGGCGAGCGCGGCCAGCCCGCGGCGCACCCCGATGCCGGAGCTGCCGACCAGCAGCGCGGTCAGGAACACGACGGCGGCCAGCACCACGAGCAGCGCGAGGCCGCGCAGGGAGACCCGATCCGCCCTCGATGCCATGTGCGCCCGTGACCTGGGAAGCCGCGAAGGCCGCTAGCCTCGTGGAAATTGTTGGAAAACGCCATCCCCGGCGCGGTGCGCTGCCGTGTGGCAGACTCTCAACACCTTACATGAGCGACGTCATCGACTCGGATGGGTTCCGCGCCAACGTCGGCATCGTGCTGATGCACGACGCGCAGGTATTCCTCGGCCGGCGCACCGGCGGGCGCGGCTGGCAGTTTCCGCAGGGCGGCGTGCGCGCCGGCGAGGCGCTCGAGCAGGCCCTGTTCCGCGAGCTGGAGGAGGAGATCGGCCTCGGCAAGGAGGCGGTGCAGCTGCTCGGCCAGACCGAGCGCTGGCTGCGCTACCGGCTGCCGGCGCGCTACGTGCGCCGCAACCAGCAGCCGCTGTGCATCGGCCAGAAGCAGCGCTGGTTCCTGCTGCGGCTGAAAGAGCCCGCGGTGGCGTTCGACTTCGAGCGCACCGCGCAGCCGGAATTCGACCAGTGGCGCTGGGCCTCCTACTGGGAGCCGGTGAAGGAAGTCATCTACTTCAAGCGCCCGGTGTACGCGCGCGCCCTGACCGATCTGGCGACGCTCGCCTTCCCGCGCGGCAGGAGCCCGCCGCTGCCGGAGTGGTGGGACAAGCTCACCGCGCCGCGCGGCCGCGCGGCGCCGGCCACGGCGGAGTGACGGCGCGCGTTGGGGCCCCTCAAGGCAATGCTCGGCAAGAACGACGGCGCGCCGCTGGTGGTGCGCCAGCGCGCCCCGGCACTGCGCTGGGCGCTGCTCGGCGCCGCCGTGCTCATCGGCCTGTTCGCCTTCTACGTGACCTACGAGCTCGGCCGCTACGACGCCGGCTACGACCGCCAGGCCGTGGCGCAGCAGCGCACCGAGCTCGAGGTGCAGATCGAGCATCTCGAGGCCACCAACCGCCAGATGCGCACCCGGCTCGCCGAGCTCGACACCATCCGCGTCGGCCGCGCGCACGAGCAGGCCGAAGTGGCGCGGGCCATGGGCGACCTGCAGGCGCAGGTGGCGCGCCAGAGCCAGGAGCTGGCCTTCTACCGCGGCGTGGTGGCGCAGGGGGCCGCGCCCCTCGGGGTCAAGATCGACCAGCTGCGCGTCACCGCAGGTCCGCGCCCCGCCACCTTCATCGTGCACCTGTCGCTGGTGCGTTCCGGGCGCGCCGACAGCTCGGCCGCCGGCACCGTGCAGCTGAGTCTCGATGGCACCGCGGACGGCGGCGCCAGGTCGCTCGACCTCGCCGCCCTCACCGCCGACAAGGTGCACGAGCTGCGCTACAACTTCCGTTACCTGCAGGCGCTCGACCAGGAGATCATGGTGCCGCTCGCCTTCAAGCCCGACCAGCTGTCGGTGGAAGTGCAGGCGAGCCGCCACGACATCGCCCCGCTGTCGCAGACCTTCCTGTGGAACGTCGAGTCCGCCCCCTGAGCCCACGCAACCGGAGCGAAAAGGCCATGTTCACGCGCGATTCCCAGACCCGTATCGACACCCTGATCGGCAAGGCCGCCCGCGTGCACGGGGACGTCGAGTTCGAGGGCGGCCTGCACCTCGACGGCCGCATCGTCGGCGGGGTGCGCTGCGCCGATGCGCCGGGCGCGTCGCTGTCGGTGAGCGAGACCGGCTCCATCGAGGGCGAGGTGCAGGTGCCGACCGTGGTGCTGAATGGCACAATCATCGGCGATATCCACGCCCGCGAGCGCATCGTGCTGGGGGCCACCGCGCGCGTGGAGGGCAATGTGCACTACGGCATCATTGAAATGACGCTCGGCGCCCAGATCAAAGGTAAGCTGGTCCGGCTCGTGCCGCCGGCCGGGCCGGCCTCCGCAAGCACCTCCGGCAATTGAGTTTTTTGCGGATGTGATGCGCGGCTTTGACCTCGCCACACCCGCCTTCTAGACTGGCTTTACATATGGACGCCATGGCTATGACCGAAACGGTGCAGGACGCCCCTGCCGTGACCTTCACCGACGCCGCCGCACGCAAGGTGGGTGACCTCATCAAGGGTGAGGGCAATCCCAAGCTCATGCTGCGCGTGTTCGTGCAGGGCGGCGGCTGCTCGGGGTTGCAGTACGGCTTCGAGTTCGACGAGCAGCTCCAGGACGGCGACACCTGCGTCGAGAACCTGGGCGTGAAGCTGCTGGTCGACCCGATGAGCGTGCAGTACCTGACCGGTGCCGAGATCGACTACCGCGAGGGCCTCGACGGGGCGCAGTTCGTCATCCGCAATCCCAACGCGGCCACCACCTGCGGCTGCGGCTCCTCGTTCACGGCCGCCTGAGCCTCTTGCGAGTCCCTCCGGCCGTCTCCGCCCGCATCGCCGAAGCCAAATCCATCGCCCGCGCCGCGGTGCGGCCCGTCCCGAACGTCCTGGCCGCGGTCGACCTGGGCTCCAACAGTTTCCACATGGTGGTCGCGCGCTACTCGCACGGCCAGCTGGTCATCATCGACCGGCTGCGCGAGATGGTGCGCCTGGCCGCCGGCGTCGCCGAGAACGGCCGCATCGACAAGGAGGTGGCGGCGCGCGCGCTCGGCTGCCTCGAGCGCTTCGGCCAGCGCCTGCGCGACATGCACGCCGACAGCGTGCGCGTGGTGGGCACCAACGCGCTGCGCCTGGCGCACAAGAAGCAGCACTTCCTCGGGCGCGCCCGCGAAGCCCTCGGCCACCCGATCGAGATCATCGCCGGCATGGAGGAGGCGCGCCTCATCTACTCCGGGGTCGCGCACACCATGCCGAACGAGCCCGGGCGGCGGCTGGTGGTCGACATCGGCGGCGGCAGCACCGAGGTCATCGTCGGTGAGAGCCTGACGCCGCTCGAGCTCGAGAGCCTGCAGATGGGCTGCGTGTCGGTGAGCGAGCGCTTCTTCCGCGACGGCAAGATCTCCGCCAAGCGCTTCGAGCGCGCGCGGCTCGCGGCGCGCCTGGAGCTCGAGCCGGTGCAGGCGGCGTTCCGGCGCCGCGGCTGGGACACCTGCGCCGGCAGCTCCGGCACCGTGCGTGCCATCGGCGAGGCCATCCAGGCACTCGGCGCGCAGTCGCTGACCATCACCCCGGAGGGGCTGAAGCGCGCGATCGACTACAGCGTGGATGCCGGCCACATCCGCGAGCTCAACCTCGATCCCATCACCGAGGACCGCCGGCCGGTGTTTCCCGGCGGCCTCGCCATCCTCGCCGAGGTGTTCTCGCAGCTCGACATCAAGGAGATGCAGATCGCCGAAGGGGCGATGCGCGAGGGCCTGCTGTACGACATGCTCGGCCGCTACAAGCGCGAGGATGCGCGCGAGCGCACCGTGCGCGGCATGCAGCAGCGCTACCACGTGGACGTGGGCCAGGCCGAGCGCGTCGAGGCCACGGTACGCGACTTCCTGGCGCAGACCGCCGCCACCTGGAAGCTGGAAGAGCCGCTGGCGCTCCTGGCGCTGAAGTGGGCGGCACGCCTGCACGAGATCGGGCTCGACGTGTCGCACTCGGGCTATCACCGTCACGGCGCCTATCTGCTCGAGAACGCCGACATGCCGGGTTTCCCGCGCGAGGAGCAGCGCCTGCTCGCGCGCCTGGTCGGCGCGCACCGCCGCAAGCTCACTCTCGATCGCATCGAGGAGCTGGTGCCGCCGTGGGACAAGAGCGCGGTGCACCTCATCGTGCTGCTGCGCCTGGCGGTGCTGCTGCACCGCGGCCGCAGCACCCAGGCGCTGCCGAAGATCCAGCTCACCGCCACGCCGAAGTCGCTCGAGGCGCGCTTCCCGGCGCGCTGGCTCAGGGAGCACCCGCTCACCTTCGCGGACCTGCAGCAGGAAGTGCTGTACCTCAGGGCGAGCGGATTCCGCCTGCGGCTCTTCAGCCGCGGGCGCGGAGGCGCTCGGCCCGTCTCCTTCACGGCTGCGCGCAACCGGCCTCCTGGGCTGATTAGCGCCGGTAAAGACTCAGGGCGCCGCGCTGTCAGCGTGAGCCGACAGCAACCGTGGGCGCGACCGACGCGTTCACCTCCGTGGCACGGATGGGCCTGCGAGCCGGCGCGCGCAATGATCTAGGCGCGTTCAGTCATCGGGGATCAGCGCGACGATGGCCCAAGCCCCGGATCCTGCGAGTCAGCGGGCCCTGATCAGGTCCCGGCGGGAAACCTGACGGCGCGGCGGCTCGATGCCTCAACCCAAAAACCTGCCACAGCTCGTCATGCGCACGCCGCAGGCCGGCGGTCCGCAGCCGGCGCGCCCGGCGCGCATTCGTGTCGGCACCGCCGGGTGGACCAACCCGCCGCGCACGAAGGGGACGCGGCCGGCGCAGGCCTCGCACCTGGAGTACTACGCCGCGCATTTCAACTGCGTCGAAATCAACTCCTCCTTCTATCGGCCGCACCGCCGGCAGACCTACGCCAGGTGGAGCGCCGGCACTCCCGCGGACTTTAAGTTCGCCGTGAAGGTGCCGCGCGGCTGCTCGCACGGTCCGCAGCTCGGTGGTCCGCCCAGGCACTGGCAGCGCTTTCGGGACGAGGTTGCGGGCCTGGGCAGCAAGCTCGCGGTGCTGCTGCTGCAGCTGCCGCCGAGCCGGGCGCTGGATGCGCCCGCCGCGGCGGAATTCTTTGCGTTGGCGCTCGCGGGCCTACACTGTCCGCTCGTCTGCGAGCCGCGCCATCCGAGCTGGTTCGGCAAGACCGCGCGCGGCCTGCTCGAGGACTACGGCGTCGGCCTGGTGGCCGCCGATCCGCCGCGCAGCGACGATGAACTATCCCCCACCGGCGCACTCAGGTATTTCAGGCTGCACGGCTCGCCGCGCATGTACTACTCGACCTATGCCGATGAATACCTCGTGACGCTGAGCGAGCGGCTCAGGGCCGAGCAGGCGAGCGGCGCGCAGGTCTGGTGCATCTTCGACAATACCGCGCTGCACGCGGCCTGGGATGATGCGACGAAGGTGCGCCGCATGCTCGGGGGTGCCGACATGCCGGGCGCGGGACCGCGCCGGAGACACACCGATGCCTGAAGCAGTAGGCGGGCTTCCCGGGGTCATGGATCTGTTCCCGGTCGCAGCAGCGACGGTGGTGTACACGGTCGGTCACTCGAACCGCACGGCTGAGGAGTTGGTGGCCCTGCTGCGCCAGGTCGGGACGTCGATGCTCGTCGACGTGCGGGCCTTTCCGAGCTCGCGCGCCAACCCGCAGTTCAATGCCGAGGTGCTGGCCGCATCCCTGAGTGGGGCGGGCATGAGCTACCGTCATGTACCCGCGCTCGGGGGGCGCCGGCACCGCGCGCGCGGCGAGGCCGCCTCGCCCAATGGCTTCTGGCAACACCCGGCATTCCGCAACTACGCGGACTACGCCATGACGCCGGCGTTTCGCGCGGGATTCGAGGAGCTGGTCGGCCTTGCCCGCACGCAGACGTGCACCATCATGTGTGCCGAGGCGGTATGGTGGCGCTGCCACCGGCGCATCATCACCGACTACCTCCTCGTCGCCGGCATTCCTGTCGCCCACATCCTCGTTCCCGGCAAGGTGGTCCGCGCCGAGCTGACCGCCGGTGCCCAGCCGGGCCCTGACGGCACCCTCCGCTACCCGGAGCCGGGCGACGATCGCCAGACGCACGGGCCGGCGGGCGCGGCGAACTGACTCGCCCGACACCCTTTCCGCTGCAGCAACTGAGAAGCCGTTCGCAGCCGGCCCCGCCCGCGCGCATGAGACTGCCGCCATGCCGGGGCGCACGTCATGTTTGAGCTGATCGTCGGCACCGTCTCCGCGATGAACCAGGTCGCGGCGTTCATCGCCGCGCTCGCCTGCGGCGGGCTCGGGGGCCTGCTCGTCGGCAGCGCCATCTACTGGCGGCTGCACGCCGTACGCGTGCAGGGCGAGGTCATCGGCGTGCGCCAGAGCGGCAACTGCTTCAACGCCGTGTACCGTTACACCGCCCCGTCCGGGGAAACACTGGAAGGGACCTCGACCGAGGGCTCGAGCAGCACCCGCGGCAAGGAGACCGGCACGCAGGTGCCGCTGCTGGTGATTCCCGGCAAGCCGCAGGAGGTCCAGGAGGCACGCAGTCATGTCTTCACGATCGTCGGCGCGCTGCTGCTCGCGGCGGCCGCGGGGATCTTTTATATCGCGGTGCGATCGTGGCGCCCCGGACCGATGACCTGGGTGGTCGCCGCTCTCTTCGTCTTCCATCTGCTGAACGGGCTGCGGAAGATCTGGGCGCCGCAGGACAAGTCGCTCCGCGCCTTCAGCCTGCGCGAGCTGGTGGCGCGCCGGCAGGGCGCAGCCTCCGGTGCATCACCGGTCACGCGCATCGAGGATCTCGTCTCGGATCCGGCCTACCAGGCCCGCCAGGGCGCGCAGCGCGCCACTCTCAGGCGGGTCGCGCCGTTTCTGCTGCTCGCCGGCCTGGGGCTCCTGGCCGCCGGCGT
>JANWKR010000004.1 GCA_025451275.1 Steroidobacteraceae bacterium | reverse complement strand
CCGCGACCCTGCAGTGGCTGCGCGAGCACGTCGAGGAACTCGCGGCGGTCGTGGTCGAGCCGGTGCAGAGCCGTCACCCGAGCCTGCAGCCGTTCGACTTCCTGCGCGAGGTGCGCCGCATCACCGCCGCCGCCGGCACCGCCTTCGTACTCGATGAGGTGGTGACCGGGTTCCGTTCCCATCCGGGCGGCATCCAGGCCCTCGCCGGCGTGCGCGCTGACCTCGTGACCTACGGCAAAGTTGTCGGTGGCGGGCTGCCCATCGGCATCCTCGCCGGCAGTGCCCGCTACATGGACGCGCTCGACGGCGGCCGCTGGACCTTCGGCGATGCTTCAGTGCCGGAAGTGGGCGTCACCTTCTTCGCCGGCACCTTCGTGCGCCACCCGCTGGTACTGGCCGCGGCGCGCGCGGTGCTCCTGCACCTGAAGCACGCCGGTCCGCAGCTGCAGGAACAGCTCGGCGCACGCACGGCGGCGTTAGCCGCGGAGCTGAACGCGCTGTTCACCGCCCACGGCATCGCCGCGCGCGTCGAGAGCTACTCGAGCTGGTTCTACTTCAACATTCACACCGAGCACTCGCTCGCGCCCCTGCTCTTCTATCACCTGCGTCTGCGCGGCATTCACATCCAGGACGGCTTCCCGTGCTTCCTCACCACCGCGCACTCAGATGCCGACCTGCGCAGCATCTACGAGGCGTTCCGCGACAGCCTCGCCGAACTCAGTGCCGTGGGGATTCTCGGTCGCCCGCTGACCGCGCAACCGGCGCCGTCCGTGCCGGCCAGGGCGGCCACGCCACCGGCCGCCGAGGGCGCGATCCCGCTGACGGAGAGCCAGACCGAGATCTGGCTCGCCGCGCAGATGGGTGACGAGGCCTCGTGCGCCTTCAACGAGTCGGTGAGCCTGACGCTGCACGGCACGCTCGATGCGGCGGTATTGCGTGAGTCGCTGACGCTGCTGTTCGCGCGCCACGACGCGCTGCGCGCCCGCTTCAACGCCACCGGCGAGTCGATGCATATCGCAGCGCCGGGCACGGTCGATCTGCCGCTCACCGATCTCAGCAGCCATGCCGACCCCGCGAGCGCGCTCGCGACGCTCCTCGACACGGACGCACGCACGCCGTTCGATCTGGTGACCGGTCCGGTCGCGCGCGCCCAGCTAATACGCCTGGCGGCCGATCAGCATGTGCTCATCTTCACCGCACACCACATCGTCTGCGACGGCTGGTCGATCAACATCATCGTCGGCGAGCTCGGCACGGCCTACGCGGCCCTGTGCCGCGGCGCGGCCCCGCAGCTTCCCCCGGCGTTGCAGTTCAGCGCCTACGCACGTACTCAGGCGCAGCTCGATCCGGCGCAGCTGGCCGCCACCGAGAGCTACTGGCTGCGCCTGTTCCGTGAACCGGTACGGGCGCTGGAACTGCCCACCGATCGGCCGCGGCCCGCACTGCGTTCCTACAGCGGCGCGAGCCGTTGTCACCGCATCGACGCAGCTCTGTATCGCGCCATCAAGCAGGGCGGCGCGCGCTCGGGAATCACGCTGTTCGTGACGCTGCTCGGCGCCTTCCAGGCGCTCATCGGCCGGCTGTGCGACCAGAGCGAGGTCGTGGTCGGGGTGCCGACGGCCGGCCAGTCGCTGCTGGACGAGGACATCCTGGTCGGGCACTGCGTCAACTTCCTGCCGATCCGCGCACGCTGGCACGACACCACTGCGATCGGCGAGCACCTGCGTGCGGTGGCCCGCCAGGTGCTGGATGCCTCGGAGCACTCGAGCTACACGCTCGGGACCCTGGTGCGCAAGCTGGCCGTCGTGCGCGAGTCCAACCGCATGCCACTCACCGAGATCCAGTTCAATCTGGAGCGGCTGGCGGCACGTCTGGAGCTCCCCGGGCTGACGGCCGAGGTCGCGCCCAACAGCAAGGCGCACGTGGTCTTCGACCTGTTCCTCAACATCATCGAATCCGACGAGGGTTTGCGGCTCGACTGCGACTACAACACCGACCTGTTCGACGCCGCCACGATCGATCTGTGGCTCGAGTGCTATCAGGCGCTGCTCGAGCAGCTGTTCAGCGATGCGGCACGTCCGGTGTCGCGGCTCGAGTACCTGCCGCCCGCCGAGCGCGCGCGGGTACTGTCCGAATTCAACCGCACCGCCACAGACTTCCCGCGCGAGCGCTGCGTGCACGAGCTGGTGGCGGCACGTGCCGCCGCGCAGCCGCAGGCGCTGGCAGTGCAGTGCGGCACCGAGTCTGTCAGCTATGCCGACCTCGAGCGACGCGCCAATCAGCTGGCAGCGCTGCTGCTCGCGCGTCTCGGCGCGCCCGCCGCAGCCGGGCGCCGCGTCGCGGTCGGCATCGAGCGCTCGGTCGACATGCTGGTGGCGCTGCTGGCGGTACTCAAGGCCGGCTGCGCCTACGTGCCGCTCGAGCCGTCCCACCCGGCCGCGCGGCTGCGCCACATCGTGAGCGACGCCGGCATCGTCGCGCTCATCACCGACGGTGCCGTCGACCCGGGGCTGGTTCCCGGGAGCCTGCCGGTCATCGACCTGCGCACCGCGGACGGTGCGCTCGCCGCCAGCGCCGCGCCTGCCAGCGTCGCAGTCGGCTCCGGCGACCTTGCCTACCTCATGTACACCTCCGGATCGACCGGGCAACCGAAGGGCGTGGAGGTCACGCACCGTGCGGTCGTGAACTTCCTCACCTCCATGGCGCGCGAGCCGGGCATGAGGGCCAGCGACGTGCTGCTCGCGGTCACCACCGTCTCCTTCGATATCGCGGGCCTCGAGCTGTTCCTGCCGCTGAGCGTCGGTGCCCGGGTCGTTATCGCGACCCGCGAAGAAGCGGGCGACGGCTTTGCGCTGCGCGGGCATCTCGAGCGCGCGGGCGCGACGCTCATGCAGGCGACGCCGGCCACGTGGCGGCTGCTGCTGGAGGCGGGCTTCCGCGCGCCGGCGGGTTTCCGCATGCTGTGCGGCGGTGAGGCGCTGCCGCGGGAACTCGCCGCGCGGCTGCTCGAGGGCGCCGGTGAGCTGTGGAACATGTACGGGCCTACCGAGACCACCATCTGGTCCGCGTGCGGCCGCCTCACTCCTGACGCGCCGATCTCCGTGGGCCGCCCCATCGCCAACACCCAGTGTTACGTGCTCGACCGTCTCGACCAGCCACTGCCCCGCGGGGTTGCGGGCCAGCTGCACATCGGCGGCGAGGGAGTGGCGCGCGGCTATCACGATCAACCGGCACTCACTGCCGAGAAGTTCCCGGCCAACCCGTTCGCCCCGGGACGCATGTATCGCAGTGGCGATCTGGCGCGCTGGCTGCCGGACGGCCGGCTGCAGGTGCTGGGCCGCACCGACCAGCAGGTCAAGCTGCGCGGCTTCCGCATCGAGCTGGGCGAGATCGAGCACGCGCTGCAGCGCGTGCCGGGCATTGCCGCCGCGGCGGTCGCACTGCGCAGCGACGCGCCCGGCGCGACGCGGCTGGTGGGCTACTACGTGCAGGCTCCGGGGCACGCGCACGCCCCGGCCGCGCTACGCGCCGCGCTCGAGGCACAGATTCCCGAGTACATGATTCCGACGGCATGGGTGCCCCTCGAGCAGTTGCCGCTCTCACCGCACGGCAAGCTTGACCGCACGGCGCTGCCGCCGCCGGACATGAACGGCGCCGCCGACGAGGAATTCGTGGCGCCGCGCACGCCAACGGAAATATGTCTCGCCGGCATCTGGGCCGAGGTATTGCATCTGCCCCGGGTCGGGGCAAATATGGACTTGCTCAGGCTCGGAGCAGACTCCATTCAGCTGTTTCAGATCATCGCGCGCTCGACCCGGGAAGGTTTTCGCTTGACGGCCAGGCAACTTCTGCAGCAGCGCACCCTGGAAGCGGTGGCCGCCCTGGTTGATGAGGCTGCCGGCGGCACGGCCCCCGGCGGCGAGGCGCGCGCGAACCTGCCCACGCTGGGTCAATTTGAGCGCAGCCGCCGTTCCGCTACGACCACCAAGCGTTGATGGCCTCGGCAGGCGAAACCGTCTACGGCACCGAGACGCTTCCCGACCCGCCTCAGGAGGCGGGGCGGCGCGCGGCCGAGCTGGCCGCGGCGGCATCGCCGGCCGTGCCAGAGTCCGAGTACACCGATTTTCCATGCTCGGTGGCGCAGGAACGCTTCTGGCTCCTCGACCGGCTCGAGCCCGGTAACCCGGCCTACAACGTCGCCGTGCGCTGGCGGCTGGAAGGCGAAGTCTCGAGGGCGCTGCTCGAGCGTGCCTGGAACGAGATCCTGGTACGCCACGAGGTACTGCGCACCCGCTTCCTCGAGGTGGACGGCAACCCGGTCCAGCGAGTCGCCGCGCATGCCGCGCTCAAGGTTTCCGAGATTGAGCTCGAGGCGCTGGCGCCAGAGGCACGCGCGGCCGAGGGCGACCGCATCGGCCTCATCGAGGCACGTGCGCCTTTCGATCTGAGCACCGGTCCTCTGATCCGCGTGGTGCTGCTGCGCCACTCCCCGCAGGTGGCGATCATTCTCGTCACGACCCACCAGATGGTCTCGGACGGCTGGTCGATCGGTGTCATGGCGCGCGAGATGGGCAGCATTTACGAGGCGCTGCGCGCCGGCCGCGACCACGCGTTGCCCGAGTTGCGCATCCAGTACGGCGACTACGCCCGCTGGCAGCTCGAGTGGCTGCGGCAGCGCGGTACCGACGCCGAAACGCACTACTGGAGCCGGCAGCTCGAGGGCGTCAAGCCCTTCGAAGTGGTGCCTGACCGGCTGCGCCCGGCGGTCCCCACCACGAGCGGCACGATCGCCTCGCTGGTGCTGCCGCGCGAGCTCACCGATCGCATGCACGCCATCAGCACCGCCCGCGGCGTGACCCTGTTCGCTACCGCGGTGTCCACCCTGTGCGCGACGCTGGCACGCTACACCGGCAAGACCGAGGTGGTAATCGGCACGCAGGTCTCCGAGCGCGACCAGGTCGAGCTCGAACCGATGATCGGCCAGTTCGTCAACTCGCTCATCCTGCGCAACGACCTGCGCGGCGACCCGCACTTCACCGAGCTGATGGAACGAGCCAGCGCCACGATCACCGAGGCGCTCGAGCACCGCCACATCCCGATCGAGCAGCTGCTCGGCATGCTCAAGGCCGGGCGCGGCGGCAGCAGCAGCCCGCCAATTTCGGTGAATTTCATCTTCCAGCGCACCTTCATCGAGAACCGCCGCTACGGCGACTTCACGCTCGTGGACATGCCCTCGCTGCCCGCCGGCGCCATCTACGATCTTAACTTCTTCATGGTGGAGCGCCACGACGGCTGGCGCTTCTCCTGCCAGTACAACACCGACCAGTTCGAGGCGCGTACCGCCGAGCGGCTGCTGCACTACTTCCAGTCCCTCCTGCGCAGCGCGGTGG
>JANWKR010000003.1 GCA_025451275.1 Steroidobacteraceae bacterium | reverse complement strand
TGGTGGATCCGCCAGGCCATCACGCGCTCGATCGCCGACCAGGCGCGCACCATCCGCATCCCGGTGCACATGATCGAGACCATCAACAAGCTGAACCGCATCTCAAGGCAGATGCTGCAGGAGATGGGCCGCGAGCCGACGCCGGAGGAGCTGGCGGTGCGCATGGAGATGCCCGAGGACAAGGTGCGCAAGGTGCTGAAGATCGCCAAGGAGCCGATCTCGATGGAGACGCCCATCGGCGACGACGAGGATTCGCACCTCGGCGACTTCATCGAGGACACCTCGGTGGCCTCGCCCATCGACCAGGCGACCATGGAGTCGCTGCGCGAGACCACGCACGCGGTGCTGGCGCAGCTCACCCCGCGCGAGGCCAAGGTGCTGCGTATGCGCTTCGGCATCGACATGAACACCGACCACACGCTGGAAGAGGTCGGCAAGCAGTTCGACGTCACGCGCGAGCGCATCCGCCAGATCGAGGCCAAGGCGCTGCGCAAGCTGCGCCATCCGAGCCGCAGCGAGCAGCTGCGCAGCTTCCTGATGGATGACTGAAGCCCGCGCGCGGAACTGAAGCACGACGCACGAGGGCCCGGTGCCGGCGGCACCGGGCCCTCGTGCTTTGTGGGGCTAGAGACCCGCCTTGGCCAGCGCGTCGATGATCTCGCGCAGCGTCTCCGCCAGTGCCGGGTGCCCGGCCTCGAAGCGCACCGCGAGTGACTCGAGCCGCGGCGCCACGCCGGTCGCGCGTCCCCCGGGTGGGTCGGCGACACCGCCGCCGAGCGCCTGTTCCAGGTCGCTCGTGACCCCGCCGAGCTCGCGCCGCGCGTCGGCATCCATCGCGCCGCCGCCCAGATGCTGGCGCACCCGCCCCAGCAGCTCGCGCAGGCGTTCCTGGGTCATCGCCGCCGCAGGTCTAGACGGGTGAGCCGAAGTCAGACGGCGCGGGCCCGCCGCCGCCGCCGCCCTCGGATGACCCGAGCAGGTCCTTCCAGGTGTGCTCACGACCGAGCCGCTTGCCCTTCTCCGTGAGCTTCACGCCCTCGGGCGAGAGCGTGACCATGTAGGGCTTGCCGTCCACGTCGATCTCGCGCTTAAGCATCTTGTTGAGTTTGGTAGCCATTACTTCCTCTCACGTGCAAACCCTGCCCGGCGAACGATAGTAACAGCAAACCGCCGCCGGGCTGCCGGCGGTCGCCAAACACGCCCGTCCGCGGCTATTTGAGCAGCCCCTCGGACTTCAGTGCCTCGACGACGTGGGGACGGGCGCCGATACGCTCATGGAAACGCTTCAGCTGCGGCCAGCGGCCGAGGTCAACGGCCACGTGCGCGCCCCAGCCGAGTACGACGTACAGGTAGGCATCCGCGACCGTGAAGTGCTCGCCCACGAGGAAGGTGCGCGTGCCCATGGCCTTCTCGAGGTAGTCGAGACGGCCGCGCAGCACCTTGCCGGTGTACTCCTTGGCGGCATCCGGAGCCTCGGCCCGGAACAGCGGCGTGAAGCTCTTGTGCAGCTCGGTGCTGATAAAGCTCAGCCATTCGATCAGGCGGTAGCGCTCGAACGAGCCGGCCGGTGGCGCCAGCTTCGCCGCCGGATTGCGGTCGGCGATGTACTGCAGGATGGCGTCGTTCTCGGTGAGGATCTCGCCATTGTCGAGCCGCAGTGCCGGCACGTAGCCCTTGGGATTGATCTCGCGGTAGTCGGCACCGTCAGAGGTCATCTTGGTGTGCCGGTCGACCTTGACCAGCTCGAACTTCAGCCCCGCCTCGCGCAGCGAGATGTTGGAGGCGAGCGAGCAGGCACCGGTCAGGTAATACAGTTTCATCCTTCACTCCTTCCTGGACGACCGCGGCGGACAACACTCGTATCCGTGGCGGGGACGTCATGCTAACGTTGCCGGCAGCGATGGCAAGAGGGAGCGGCCATGAGGTCGTTTTTCATCACGGCGGCGGTCGCAATGGGTTTGCTGGCACTCGGCGCCTGCCAGAACAAGCGCCAGCCCGAGCCGGTGCCTCCACCTCAGTCCAAACATGCCGTCATCGCCAAGCACGATGCCCCGGGCACCGCCGTCAGCGAGATCTCCTGGTTCCAGGGAACGCTCGACGAGGCCTTCTCGCACGGGCCCTGTCCCAGCCGTCGCCGCCCGTTGTTGCGCTTCTGAGGCGCCGGGCAGCTACAATCCGCCGCGGTTGGGCCTGTAGCACAGCGGTTAGTGCAGGGGACTCATCGGAAACGGTGCCTTCGCACGGAAACGTGCGAAGTGGACGGGATGAATTCAGGGAACCCTTCGGGACTGCAATCCATGGCAACCCTGAGCCGAGCCGCCGGTACACCGGCGGAAGGTGCAGAGACTACCTGAGGGCTGTAGCGCCCTTGATGACAGGCTTGAGCATCCCGCACCCACACGCGCAGTGCGCACGGGTGAAGAGATAGTCCACTCCCGGCGGAAACGCCGGGGCGAAGTGAATCCCTTGGTCGTAGGTTCGAATCCTACCGGGCCCATACCAACTGCCTGGGGTCCTTACCAGAGGCACCGGTAACGCATTATTCCGAGGACGTTGGTGACACTTTAGCAGCGAAGGGGTTCGGGGCACATCCGATGCGCCTTGCGGCGCAAGGGGCTGACCATGCCGACGCTAGTACAGACGCAGGTGCAAGGCATACTGCTCGAGGAACTCGACGCTGATTTCAGCGCACTCACGATCGACCTCAAGTCTGTTATACCGGCGGTCGCGCTGGCAAAGCTGCTGAAGGGTCTCGCAGATTTCTACAGTATTGGAGCGACGCTCGACAATCCGCGCTTCGAAGCCTGGTTGGAAGTTGAAGACGAGTGGGTGTCCTCAGGCCAGCTGCTTATCTCAGAACTCATCATCGGGACGCCCAACAAGCTAAAGGTTTCCGGTCGCAAGCGGCTTATAGCCAGCCTAGCTGCGATCCTCGTGTCGCTCACCCAGCTTTCTGCAAACGTTGTCGAGCTGACCAAGGGGACACCTGAGGGAACCAAAGTCAGTCTGACTGTAAATTGGAATCAGCAGGGGCGGCCTCAATTGCCCCCTCCAACCTCGCCGCATCCAACGCTGGGTGAACTCATGGATGCGATCGAAAAGGACAACGCAATGCTGAGTCAGCTTGAGGTTCAGTTCCGCGACGAAAAGATATCGTTAGCGGACTACGTTATCCGCAGAGACATGCTGGAGAGCGCGCTAAGAGACTTAAAACAATCGTTGCACATCCTTTGCGCTTCGTCTCAAAGCGGTCCGTCAAAAGAGTGAATTCACGTTCTCGGATAGCGTACTCGGGGTTGCCGCAACACGCCGGCCCCGCAGCCGGGAAAGCGGCCGCGGACTACCGAGGCAGCCCAGGTAGTTGCGCCCCCTGATCGTCGGGTTGCTCTCTCAGCTTCCAAGCGACATTGAATTCGAAGCAGGCAGCTATCGGCTTCCCGTCCTGCATAGCGGGTTTGTAGTGACCTGAGCCGGCCTTCGCGAGCTTTTCCTGGATTCGTCAGGGTAGAAGTCTTGCACTTGCGCGCGGCCGATGACCGAGAAGACCTGCGTCGCGACTGTCAATGCGAACACCACGGTTGCAGATCGCATGCGCCAAATCGACGGCATTGCGGTCACAGCGCCCTCTCCCCGGAGCAACGCCGCATCAACCGCGTGTGCCGCACGTCGGGCATTCGTTTTCCAGAAGATCGGCTACCCACGACGATGCACTCTGTTTTGCGCACTGAGTATTGCGGTCAAGCTACAGCCGCCGGCGCCTGTAGGTACCTTCCGACATCTTGCCTCACAGCAGCTTACGGAGAACCGCCGGGGGTGCGCGGTAGACTGCCGCGCCCCAGCCGCCTCAAGCGGTGCAGGATGCCGACTATGCTGAGAGATCGTGACCGTACCGCGCTGCTGTTTCTCCCACGATCCCTGTGTCACCGGTTCCGCGAGTCGGTTGGCAGCTTCGTTTGCCAGCGCCGCACTCGCGGCTCGCCCCCGCGCACGGCTCCGAGCGGCCATGCCTGGCGCTCGCTGGCCGGTTGCGCCTCCCGGGTCGCACCGCGCTAGGGATTGACCGCGGCATCCCGGTGGATGTGCGGGTCGCGGCCGCTGCGGAACCGGACCTCGATCCGACACGTCACCGCAACGGGCCGCGACTTCCACAGCGGCGGCGCAAATCTCCACAGACGGGCGGCGCGCACCGCCGCCTGGTCGAGCTCTGCGGAGCCGGAGCTCTGAGTCACCTTGGTTTCGACCGGCACTCCGTACGGGTCGATCTTTAGATCAAGCAACACCCAGCCTTCGACGCCGGGCGGCCAGCTCGGCCGGATACGCCGGGCGCAGCCAGCGCACCATGCGCAGCTTCTGGCGTCTCCGTGCGGCGCCGGCATCGGGCAGGCCGGCGCGTGCCTCGGTCACCGGCGTGAACTCCGACGGCGCCGGCGGCCTGGCTGCCAGAACGCTGCCGCGCGGCGGCTGCCACACCCGCGAAATCACCGGCCCGAACATCGGGCCCTCGCCCGTGCCTGAGCTGCGCGTCGCGCGCGTGCGCGCAATACCGTAGAAAAGCGCGGCATGGCACGCGACGAGGGCAAGGACCACGGCTACGCGGAGGCGCCACGGGCCGCCTGGCATCGCTGCATGCTCAAGCGCGCTGCGGCAGTGCGGCGATCGCCTCGATCGAGAACAGCAGCCCGCGTGGCAGCTTCACTACCGGAGTCGAGCGCGCCGGCGGCGTCTGCGGGAAGTACTCGGCGTAGAGCGCATTGAGCTGATCGAAACCCTCCGGCTCGGCCAGGAAACAGGTGGTCTTCACCACGTGCGGCAGGCCGCTGCCGGCATCCTCGAGGATCGCGCGCAGGTTTTCGAACGCCTGCCGGGCCTGCGCCTCGAAGCCCGGTACGGGCGCCCCGGTCTTCGGATCGAGGCCGGCCTGTCCTGCGACGAACAGCAGCTCGCCGAGCCGCACCACCTGTGAATAGGGGCCGCGTCGCGGCACCCGCGGAGTATTGGGCGCTTCGTGCACGACTTTCATGGTGTTCAGCTCCGCCGGCGGGAATGGCGAGGATTCTGCCAGAAAAGTGCCAGCGCGCCGGCGAGGACCGGACGCCGGTGCGCGTGCGAGGCTCGCTGCGTCCTCACTCACCGGGGCCAGCCATGCGCAGAATCCCATTGGCGGCGCTTCTCGTCCTGGCAGCCGGGGCTGCCGCCGCCCAGGACCTGAGCGCGACGTTCACGCCCTTCGCCCAGGGCGTTCAGGCGCAGGCCGCCGCGCGCACTGGCGAAGCCCAGAGCCTGCGTGCGGCGCTCGAGCGGCTCCTGAGAGGGCTCGGTACGCGCGACCCTGCGCCTGCCCCGAGCGATCAGCCCAAGCCGGTTCTGGCCGCCCTCCTGCCCGACGGTCCGCGCGGCACGCAGTCCCCTCCCCCGCAACGGCAGTGAGCGGCGCCGTCACCAGCCTCCCCGCAGGCCCCCGCGGCGGCGACCGGCAGCTCTTCGTCTGGGCCGCGGCGCTCCTGCTCGCGTGCGTGTTCGCAGGCTTTGCGCGCAACTACTACCTGCGGCTGTGGTTCGGGACGCGGGTCATCACTCCCCTGGTACACGCCCATGGCCTCCTGATGAGCAGTTGGGTCGCGCTGTTCGTCGCGCAGACGTGGCTCATCGAGCGCGGCCGCATCCGGATCCACCGGCGGCTTGGAGTCCTCGGGGTGCTGCTCGCAGCGCTGGCGGTGGCGGGCGCGGCCACCCTGACGCTCGCGCAGGTGGTGCGCCGCGCTGCGGATATCCCGCACCGGCTGCTGCTCTTCGTGGCGTTCGACGGCGTGCACCTCCTCGTCTTCGCGGGCCTGGTCACCGCGGCGCTGCTGCTGCGGCGGCGCGGCGACATCCACAAGCGGCTGATGCTGTTCGCGACCGTCTCCCTGCTGCCGCCGGCCTTTGGCCGCATCACCGGGTACTTCACCCGCCACGAGAGCCCGCTCACGGTGCTGCTGCTCATGGTCGCGGTGATTCTGGCGTGCGTCGTGGCGGATTCGCTGCGGCACCGCCGCCTGCATCCGGCGGCGGCCGCCTGCGCCGCGCTCCTCATCCTCTCGAGCGCCGCGACGCAGCTGGCGCAGCGGTACTCGTAGCTCTCGGCCGGAGCCGTCCGCGCCGCGACCGGGCCTGGAACTCGACTCCGGTGAGCCTGGAGCGGGAATAAATCTGCCAGAAAAATACCGGCAATCCGGGAGCGACCCGCGTGCCGGGCGCGCCGAGGATGCGCCTGACCACGCAGCTTGCCCCTGAACCCTTACTCACGGCACCAACGGATCTGCGCCATGAAAGCCTCCGCCCTGATAGTCGCTGCCTCGCTCCTGGCCAGTGCCGCCGCCTGCGCCGACGAGGCCACGTGCAGCCTGATCCGCGAGGCGAATGTGAAGACGGGGAGCCAGGGCGCGCACCTGACGATGACCGGCTATGCCTTCGCCCACGACACGCCCCGTATCTACGGTCTCGGCACCCAGACCTGCGACTACCTGCGCGACGAGGCCGTCGGCGGCGAAGCCGCCGCCGTCTACCGGGAGCGCTACCAGGCCCCGTCCGGGAGCACGGACGCGACGATCTGGATTTCCAAATCGAGCGGGCGCGTGCTGCGCGAGGAGCAGGACGGCGATATCCCCGGCAAGGGCAAGGGGCACATCTCGTACCGTTGGCCAGCCAAGGGCTAAGGGGATGACCACGGGCGGCGGACAGGCTCGGCGGCGCCTGGTTGAGCCGGCGACGCGATGCGACCCGCACAGTGACATAGTTGAGATTCACAATCTGTCCAGAGGAGAGCTCGCATGTACCATCACGGTTGGGGAATGACCTGGTTGATCTTTGCGGTCATCGCCGTCGTGCCGTTCTGGCGCATCTGCACCAGGGTTGGCTATTCGCCTTGGGCCAGCCTGCTGGTCCTGTTGCCGCTGATTAATCTGATCTTCATCTACTACCTGGCGTTCTCGGCATGGCCTGCTGACCGGAAGAGCGCCGCGGCGTAGTCGTTGCGCTGACGCCGTCGCTCGGCCAGCCAGGCGGCAAGGCGAAAATAGCGGCACGGCCGGACGCCGAAGCTGCGGTTGTCGCATGGGAGATCCCGCGTGAAGCGATTTGTGAGCCTGCTGGTGCTGCTGCTGGGGGCCGCCGCCAGCGCGGGCGCCGACGAGCCGGGACCCGGCTACGACATCGACATGAGCCGCATGATCCCCATGCGCGACGGGGTCGAACTCGAGTCGTGGATCACCCGCCCCTCGCACCTCAGGGACAAGGTGCCGGCTATCCTCGAGCTGACCCAGTACGAGATCGACGGCGGCCGGCGCGCCGACCCGGCCTACTTCGCACGCGCCGGCTACGTGTTCGTACAGGTCTACACGCGCGGACGCGGTCGCTCCGGTGGGGTCAAGAGCGACAGCCTCGGCGCACAGGTCGGTCGGGACGGCTACGACGTGGTCGAGTGGATCGCCGCGCAGCCCTGGAGCAACGGCCAGGTCGTCATGTACGGCAGCTCGTTCGTCGGCATGACGCAGTGGCGCACCGCGACGCAGCACCCGCCCCATCTCGCGGCGATCGCCCCCTTCGTACCGATCTATCCCGGCTGGGATGTGCCCAATACCAACGGTATCCCGCAGGCGTGGACCACGGTGATCCTCGGGCTCACCTCCGGGCGTGCCCTGAACAGCGGCTTCATCGCCAACCAGGAATACTGGGCCGGAAAGATGCTCGAGCAGTACGCGGCGCAGCGCCCGTTCAGCGAGCTCGATCGCGCCGTCGGCATCGCGGCCGCCGAGGACTGGTGGATGCCGGACGGGCACGGCGGGCAGGCCCCCATGATGAGGGTATGGCTCGACCACGTCGGCGACGAGGCCTTCAACCTCGCCGCCGAGCCCAGGGCCGCCGACTACCGGGCGATGGACTTCCCGGTACTGACGGCCACCGGCTTCTTCGACGATGACCAGCCGGGCGCGCTGCACTACTACCGCAACCACGTCGCGCACGCGCCGGCGGCGGCCGCGGCGCAGCACTATCTGGTCATCGGGCCGTGGGATCACGGCGGCACGTATTTCCCGGCGAAGGAGATCCAAGGTCTCGCCATCCCGGCGCCGGCGGTGCTCGACATGAAGGCCTTGCACCGCGTCTGGTACGCCTACGCGCTCGGTCGCGGCCCGCGGCCTGAGTTCTTCCGCGACCGCGTCGCGTATTTCATGATGGGCGCGGACGAATGGCGCTACGCGCCGACCCTCGAGGGCGCGTCCGGCGCACAGCAGGTGCTGTATCTGTCGGAGCGCGCGGGCACACCCGGGGACGTGCTGCATTCCGGGCGTTTGAGCACCACGGCGCCGCGCAGCGAGCCCGCGGCGCTCATGGTCAGCGACCCGCACGAGCTTCCCGAGCTGGAGGTGGCCCAGTACCTCCCCGACGAAGGGCTGACGAGCCAGTTCCGCGGCTACATGAAGCGGGCCATGGTGTTCCACTCGGAGCCGTTCCCCGCCGACACCGAGATCGCCGGGCACGTGCGCCTGGCGCTCGCGTGCGCGGCAGACGCGCCGGACTTCGATCTGTGGGCGCAGCTCATGCTGGTGCGCCCCGACGGCAGCGCGGTCCAGCTCGGACAGCCGGACGTGCGCCGCGCGCGCTTCCGCAACGGCTTCTTCAAGGCCGAGCTGCTCAAGCCCGGCGAGCGGGTGGAGATCCCGTTCGAGTTCGCCTGGACCGCGTGGCGCATCCCGGCCGGCGCGCGGCTGCGCCTGGTGCTCATGCCGCTCAACTCGCCGAACTACCAGAAGAACTACAACACCGGCGGGCGCATCGGCTACGAGGATCCGGCCGCGGCGCGCGTCGCCCATATCCGCATCTTCCACGACTCCCGCCACCCGAGCCGCCTGGTACTGCCGCTGGCCGCGCCGGCGGCCGCCCGCTGACGCCGCACCGCGGTCGCGCTACTCTCCCGGCATCGCGCAAGCGATGGAGGAGACCACCATGGCGTTCAGCACCCGCCTGCAGCTCATTGTCGTCGCCGCCTGCCTGGCGGCCGGCTGCTCGACGTCCTCGCACGTGCTCATCGGCACGCCCCGGCCGCCGATTCCGCCCGACAGCGTGCGGGTGTACCTGCAACCGCCGCCCCGGTACGAACAGATCGCGACGCTCAACGCCTCCAGCCAGGGCTCGCTCGCCCTCACCAGCCAGCAGAACATGGACAAGGCGATGCAGCGCATGAAGAACGAGGCCGCCAAGCTCGGGGCCAACGGCATCCTGCTGCAGGGCGTGGCCGACACGCAGTCCGGCTCGATCGGGGCGGGAGGCGGCGGCACGAGCTACGGCAACCGCAGCGCCACCGGCGTCGGGGTTGGCGGGGCCTTCGCGCTCACCAGCAAGGTGACGCAGGGGCTGGCGATCTACGTACCGCCCGAGGACGCCCCGCCGCCGCACTGAGGGCGAGCGGCGCCGGCCCTACGCCGGCTGGTAGCCCTTCACGCCCGTCTGCCACAGCAGGAACGCATAGGTGTCGAGCGCCTCGCGGTCCTGCTGCGCGCGTGTCGAGCCGACGCCGTGGCCGGCATCGAAGTCGACCCGCAACAGGATCGGCTTCTTCGAGCTAGTGGCCGCCTGCAGCCGCGCGGTCATCTTCGCCACGTGGAACGGGCCGACACGCGGATCGGTGACGCCGGTGGTCAGGAGCACCGCGGGGTACGCGGTGCCATCCTTCACGTGCTGGTAGCTGTCGATGCTCTTCAGCGCCTTGTAGCCGGCCGGTTCGGAGATCTTGCCCCACTCGGGCTCCTCGCCGTAGCCATTGGGCTCGGCCACGTAGCGCAGCGGGTTCGACCAGCCGACGCCGTCGATGACCGCCGCGAACAGCTCCGGCCGCTCGGTCATGGCGCGCCCGACGGTGATGCCGCCGGCTGAGCGGCCGCCGATCGCCAGGCGCCCGCGCGCCGTGTACTTCTTGCGGCACAGCTCCTCGCACACGTCGATCAGGTCGCGCCAGGTGTTGGGCTTGTTCTCGAGCTGGCCGGCCTTGTGCCACTCGCGGCCGAACTCGCCCCCGCCGCGCACCGCCGCGTAACCGACGATGAACCCGGCATCCACCAGCGCGAGTGTCTTGCCGGCGAACGCCGGGGTGTAGGCGGGAAGCCCGTAGGAGCCATAGGCGGAAATCCACGCCGGCGTGCGGCCGTCGCGCTTCAGCCCCTTGCGGTAGATGAGCGTGTACGGCACTTTCGTGCCGTCGCGCACCGTGGCGAAGGCGCGATGCGTCTCGTAGGCGCTGACGTCGATCGGCGGCTTGGGGGTGAGCCCGGTGGCGGCCACCTTGCCGGCAGCGTCCACCGACCAGATGTCGCCCGGGGTCAGCCAGCCGGTAAAGGCAAACAGCGCACCGGCCTCGATCGGGTTGGTGCTCAGTGCCCCGAGCGTGCCGTCGAACGGCAGCGCGATGTCGCGCACCTGCCCCTCGCGCGTCAGCAGGCGCAGGGCGCTGATGCCGCCGTCCATCATCTCGAGGTAGAAGCCGTCGGCGGCGCGCGCGAAGCGCTCGATGACCCTCTTGCCCTGCGGCACGACCTCGGTCGCGCCGCTGAGCGAGGGGGCATCGACGGCCGTCTTCAGCAGCCGCCCGCGCGGATGGTCGCGGTTGGCGAGCAGCCACAGCGCGCCGCCGTCGATGGCGACGTCGGTGACCTCGTCCTCGAAGCCGGCCACCGGCTGCCACTGCGCGTGCCCGGCCAGCACGTCGGCGAGCGGCGCGATCAGCACGCGGTACTCGCTGCGCACGTCGGAGAGGACCAGCAGCGCGTGGCGCGCGCCGAGGAAGGTGTGGATCGCCGGCAGCTGGATGTTGTCGAACTGCACCTGCGGATCCAGGCCGCGCTTCATGAGGATCGGGTCGGAGGCCGGATCGGCGCCCAGCCGGTGGAAGCGCGCCTGGCTGTCGAGGTAACGCTCGGGCGTGTCGACCGCGCCGGTCAGCTGGTTGTAGAAGAAGCCGCTGCCGTCATCGAGCCACGCCGGGCTGGCGTTCTCGGTGTTGGGGATGCGCTCGGGCAGGTCGTGGCCGTCGGCGACCGACAGCACGTGCAGCACCGAGTCCTCGCTGCCGTCCTTCGACAGGCCGTACACCACGTGCGCGCCGCTCGGCGAGGGCTCCCACCAGTCGAGCGACATGTGGCCGCCGGCACCCGACAGCAGCGTCGGGTCGATGAGCACGCGGTCGGCGCCGTGCTCGCGCACGAACAGCTTGTAGTTGTCGGCCCCCACCGGGCGCTGCTGGTAGAACAGCCGGCCGCCGGCGCGCTGCGCGCTGCGCGTGCTGGCGGCATCGCCCGACAGCTGCGCGATGCGCCTCTTCAGCCGGTCGCGGCCGGGGATTGCGTCGAGCACCGCGCGGGTGTGGGCATTCTGTCCCTTGAGGAACGGCAGCCACTGCGGGTCCTTGTCGTTCTCCATCCAGCGGTACGGGTCGGACAGCGTCTCGCCGAAATAGCTGTCCTTGACCACCTCGACGCGCGCCACCGGCGCCGGCGGGATGCCGTTGCCACCGCTCGCCGCGGCCGCGTGCCGCGTCACGTACGCCGCGCACACGCTGCCCGCACCCACGAACAGCTCACGTCGGTTGATCCGGCTCACCTGCTGCCCCCTATTCCTGCACCACCGTGCCCTGATGAAACACGATCTGCCACTCCGCGCCGCTGCGCCGCCAGATGCTGGTGCGGCGGGTGCGGCGCTCGCCCTGCAGCAGCGTGTACGTCAACAGGTAGAGCCCGGGGGCGAGCGCGCGGCAGTGGAAGTCGCTGGTGCGCCAGCGGTCCTCGACCGGGTCGCCGGCGCGCTCGGCCAGGGTCTCGAGCACGTACTCGCGGCTGTAGCGGCGGCCCGAGGCGCCGACCTCCCAGAAGTCCGCCGCCACCTGGGCTGCCAGCGCGGCGCGCGAGCCGGAGAACTCCGGGCGATGAAACACCGGCTCGCGGCGCTTCAACTCTTCCAGCACCGGCCGGTCCTCTGGCAGCGTCTGCAGCGTGGGTTCCATGGACATGCGCGCAGTGTGCCGGGACGCCTCTACTGCTGCCAGCGCATGTCGTGCTCAAACTCGGCGGCGATGCCGTCGAGATTGGCGGGGCCGCGCGTGAGCACCGCGATGCTGCCGTGAGGTGCGGGCACGATGACGCCCTCGAGGCCGGCCTCGTGGAAGCTGGCACGGCCGGCCACCTGCTGGTGCCTGAGGATCATCACCGTGGCCGGCCCCTGGGCGGTCTGCACCACGAGGTGCGGCACGTAGTGGCCGCGGAAGAAGCAGCTCTGCGCATACATGATGTGCGTGGAGGTGAGGTCGAGCTGCACGCCGGCGCCGCGCAGCGCCTTGTCGATCTCGGCGGTGCTGACCTGCTGCGCCGCGAGCCAGCTCTCGGGCTCGCCCTGCACGTGCTGCACGACCTCGTGCGCCAGGCTGTCGTTGGGCCGCAGCAGCCACACGCCCACGGCGGCCAGCGTGGCGAGCACGACGCTCGCGGCCAGTGCCCACTGCCGCCACTGCGGCGCGGCACGCCGCTTGCGCGCCAGCTGCGGCGGGTCCTGCATGGCGCGGTGGATGTGGGCATCGAGGTCGCGCATCTCCTCGCGGAAGCGCGCACACGCCGCGCACCCCTGCACGTGCGCCTCGAGCTCGGGCGAGGTGGCGTGCGGGTCGGCGCCGATCAGCAGCCGTGCGGCGTCGCAGTTCACGCGGCGCCCTGCGGGGCCGCATCCGGGGCCGGGCTCAGGCCGTAGATCACACGCAGCTTGTTACGGGCGCGGAACAGGCGTGTCAGCACCGCGGTGCTGCTGAGCGCAAGCTCGCGCGAGATCTCCTCGGTCGAGAAGCCGCCCAGCACCTGCAGTGCCAGCGGCTCGCGGTATTCGATGGGCAGTCTCATGATCGCATGACGCAGTGCAAACAACTCGCCGTCGGCTTCCGCCGGCCTCAGTGCCGCCTGCATCTCGGTGATCTCGTCGAGCGGCACCAGCTCCAGGCGCTTGCGCTCGTAGAGCCGCGCGTGCTCGCGCCGCACGATGGTCAGCAGCCAGGCGCGCGCGGCGCTCGGGTCCTTCAGCGCCTCGCGGGAGCGCCATGCGCGCAGCAGCGATTCCTGCACGATGTCCTCCGCAGTCGCCCGGTCGCGTGCCAGCCAGTGGGCGAAGCGCAGCAGGTCCGGTCGCAGCGACTCGAACAGCTGCACCAGCGGCGCGCCGGGGTCGGGACCGGGCAGTCGGTCACCTATCGAGGAGACCGGGGTTTCGGGCGGAGAATTGCGCATGCCTGCCTTGCCGAAGGCGGCCGATTATACGCATGGTGTGCGCGGGCCCCTGGCAATATCGCGCCGAGGCGCCCGGTCTTCTCGACCAACTGTTGTCAACTCGGGGGGAAAAATCATGAAGTTCGTCGTGCAGTGGCTCATCGACTGGCCCCGGCGTGTCGCCGGGCACCTCACCTGGCTGGCGCCGCTGTTCGCGCGCCTCACGGTCGGGTGGGTGTTCCTGTGGTCCGGCTGGGGCAAGCTCCACAACCTGCAGCAGGTGACCGACAACTTCATCGGCTGGGGCGTCCCCTTCCCGCACCTGCTCACCCCGTTCGTGTCCGGGGTGGAATTCTTCGGCGGCCTGGTCCTGCTGCTGGGCCTGCTGACGCGCATTTCCGCCGGCGCCCTCGGCGTGACCATGATCGTGGCCATCCGCTCGGCCAAGTGGGCCGACGTCGATTCACTCGAGACACTGCTGGGCTTCGACGAGTTCGAGTACCTGGCCCTGTTTCTGTGGCTGGCCATCGCCGGGGCCGGGCCGGTGTCGCTGGACAGCTGGATCGAGCGCTGGTTCGCGCGGGTCGCCCCGTCCGCCCCGGTCCGCCGCGCCGCCGATCTGGCGTGACAAACCGCCGTCCGCGCCGGTCTACTCCCCTGACCGGGCCTGACCCGGTTAACACAACGAGGAATGCACCCATGCGATTGAAAACTACTACCGGCATGGCCGTGGCCACCGCCGCGGCAGTGCTCTTCGGCACCGGTCTGGTCAGCACCGCGTTCGCGGGCACGGATGCCAAGGAGCATTGCGCGGGCGTGAATGCCTGCAAGGGTCAGTCGGCCTGCAAGAGCGCCAACAATGCCTGTAAGGGCCAGAATTCCTGCAAGGGCAAGGGGTTCCTGGAGATGAGCAAGGCGGAGTGCGACGCCGCCAAGGCGAAGGCCGCCAAGTAGGCCAGCCGCGGCGCACGCCCGCGCGTGCGCTGGTAGCGCCCGGAGCCGCGGCAGCGCGCCGCGGCTCCGGGCTTTTCATTTCTGGGGCCGGCTCAGGAGGTGACCGCGACGCCGTCGAAGAAGTCCACCACGCCGGTCTCGAGCGAGTACTCGGCCCCCACCACCATCAGCCCGTCCTTCTGTATCAGCTGCTCCAGCACCGCCGAGCCGTGCCGCAGGTGATCGGCCGACATGCGGATGTTGGCACGCACGGCCTGCTGCTCGAGCACGCCGCGCTCGGGCTGCGGCCGCCGCTCGAGCAGCCCCTCCACCGCCGGGCGGATGCGGTCGACGATCGAGCTGATGTTGCGCGACTGCGCACGCGAGGGGTGCAGCAGCTGCTCGACCGTGGCGTGGATGGCGCCGCAGCTGGAGTGCCCGAGCACCACCACCAGGCGGGTGCCGAAGGTCTCGGCCGCGAACTCCACGCTGCCGACCTGCGAGGGGGCGACGATGTTGCCGGCCACGCGGATCACGAACAGGTCGCCGAGTCCCTGGTCGAAGACGATCTCCGCGGGCACGCGCGCATCCGAGCAGCCGAGGATGATGGCGATCGGCTCCTGCACCTCGGGCAGCACGCGGCGGCGCGTGGAGCTGCTGCCGGCGTCGTGGCTCAGGTCGCTGACGAAGCGACGGTTACCCTCGCGCAGGGCATCGAGCGCGGCGCGGGCCGTGAGCATCAACTGGCGGTCCTTACGGTGACGGACGGTGCGGGCGACTATACCCGATCGCGCCCCGGCCGAGCCTAGCGCGGCCGGCGCGGGCCGCGCGTCGGCGCCGCCGCGAGCGGGTCTTCCGGCCAGTAGTGCCTGGGGTAGCGGCCGCGCAGGTCCTTGCGCACCTCGGCGTAGGCGCCGCGCCAGAAACTGCCGAGGTCGCGCGTCACCTGCACCGGACGCTGCGCGGGCGAGAGCAGGCGCAGGGTGACCGGCACGCGCGCCCGTCCGAGGCGCGGCGTCTCGGCGAGCCCGAACACCTCCTGCAGGCGCACCGCCACGGCCGGCGCCGACTCGTCGAGGTAGTCGACGCGGATGCGCGAGCCGGTCGGCATGGTCAGATGCGTGGGCGCCAGCTCCTCGAGCTCGCGCTGCTGCGCATAGCTGAGCCGCGCGCGCAGCGCCTGCTCCAGCGGGAGGCGCGCGAGGTGCGCCCGGCGCGTGACGCCCTCGAGCCACGGCGCGAGCCAGGCCTCGAGCGCGGCGAGGAGCGCCGCGTCCGAGACGTCCGGCCAGTCGCTGCTGTCCGCGCCCCGGCTGCGACGCATGAACTCGATGCGCGCCTGCAGGTCGCGCGTGTCGCGGTCCCAGGGAAGGGCCGCGATGCCGAGCTCGCGCACGCCGGCGAGCATCGCCGCGCGCGCCGCCTCGGCCGGCACCTCCGGCAGCGGCTTGTCCTCGAGCGTCAGCGCGTCGAGCTTCAGCACCTGGCGCGCCAGCACCGCCTGCTCGCGGCTGTCCCAGACGACCTCCGCGGCGTTCTGCACGCGCTCGGCGCAGTATTCCAGCAGCTGCGCCCGCGGCAGCGGCGCGGCGAGCAGGATGCGCGCCTCGCGCTCGCGGTCATCGAGGTCGACCGCCACGATGAACTCCTGGCGCGCCAGCGCCTCGCCCTCGGCGAATGCCGCGCCGCGGCCGTTGGCGAGCGTGTAGCGTCCCTGCCCGCCCGGGCGGCGCCGGCCGATGCGGTCGGGGTAGGCGAAGGCGAGCAGCACGCCGGCGCTCAGCTCCGCTGCCGGACCCGGACCCTGGGCGCGCAGCGCCCGCTCCAGATCGCGCGCCGCGCGGCGCGTGCGCTCGAGGATGGCGCGGTCGGCGCCGC
>JANWKR010000002.1 GCA_025451275.1 Steroidobacteraceae bacterium | reverse complement strand
TGGGCCAGGACCGGCTCGCTGATGTGGATGACCTTCGGGCTGGCCTGCTGCGCAATCGAGATGATGCACGCCTCGATGCCCAGGTACGATCTGGAGCGCTTCGGCTTCGCCCCGCGCGGATCGCCGCGCCAGTCCGACGTGATGATCGTCGCCGGTACCTTGTGCAACAAGATGGCGCCGGCGCTGCGCAAGGTCTACGACCAGATGGCGGAGCCGCGCTGGGTGATCTCGATGGGGTCGTGCGCCAACGGCGGCGGCTATTACCACTATTCGTATTCGGTGGTGCGCGGCTGCGACCGCATCGTACCGGTCGACGTCTACGTTCCCGGGTGTCCGCCGACGGCTGAGGCGCTGCTGTACGGAATTCTCCAGCTGCAGAACAAGATCTGGCGCACCAACACGATCGCACGATGATGGCGGCCAAATCCGACGATCTCGCCAGCCTCCTGCCCTCGCTCTTCGGGGACGCCGGCGCGCGCGTGACCGTCGACCGCGGCGAGGTGACCCTCGAGGTGCCGGCCGCGCAGTACCTGGCGACGATGCAGACGCTGCGCGACCATCCGTCGCTCAGATTCGAGATGCTGGTCGACCTCTGCGGCGTCGACTATGCGGGATTCGCCGGCGTCATGCACGAAGGCCCCCGCTTCGCCGCCGTTTCGCACCTGCTCTCGCTGTCGCGCAACCGGCGCGTACGCGTGCGTACGTTCGCGCCCGACGACGATTTTCCGGTCCTCGCGAGCGTGATCGGCGTGTGGCCCTCGGTCAACTGGTTCGAGCGTGAGGCGTTCGATCTCTACGGTCTCGTGTTCACCGGCCATCCCGACCTGCGGCGCATCCTCACCGACTACGGGTTCGTCGGGTACCCGTTCCGCAAGGACTTTCCGATCTCGGGCTACGTCGAGATGCGTTACGACCCGGAGCAGGCGCGGGTGATCTACCAGCCGGTGTCGATCGAGCCGCGCGTGGTCACGCCGCGGGTCATCCGCGAGGAGAACTACGCCGACGAGAAGCCCGAGCCCGGCCCTCCGGACAGCCGCAGGCCGGCTACCGCACCGAATGGCTGAGACGCGCGACGACCGTGGCTGAGATCCGCAATGACACGATGAAGTTGAGCGACCGCCGCTGCGCGGGCTGCGCCTCTTCGCTTGACCTGCTTCGCAGGTTAGCGGTCGCCGAAGTTCATCGTGTAACGCTTCGATCCACCCTCGCGAGGGACGCCGACGGAGCGCTTCGTGGCTGAGATCCGCAATTACACGATGAACTTTGGGCCGCAGCATCCGGCCGCGCACGGGGTGCTGCGCCTGGTGCTGGAGATGGACGGCGAGGTCATCCAGAAGGCCGATCCGCACATCGGGCTGCTGCACCGTGGCACCGAGAAGCTCGCCGAGTCCAAGCCCTTCAACCAGTCGATCGGCTACATGGACCGGCTCGACTACGTCTCCATGATGTGCAACGAGCACGCCTACGTGCTCGCCATCGAGCGGCTGCTCGGCATCAGCCCGCCCGAGCGCGCCCAGTACATCCGCGTCATGTTCGACGAGATCACGCGCATCCTCAATCACCTCATGTGGCTCGGCTCGCACGGCCTCGACATCGGCGCCATGACCGTGTTCCTGCTGTGCTTCAAGCAGCGCGAGGAGCTCATGGACGTGTACGAGGCGGTCTCGGGCACGCGCATGCACGCCACCTATTACCGCCCGGGCGGGGTGTACCGCGACCTGCCGGACACGATGCCGCGCTACCAGGCCTCCAAGTGGCGCTCGGCCAAGGATGCGGCGCGCATGAACGCGGCGCGCGCGGGCAGCATGCTCGACTTCATCCAGGCCTTCACGGAAAGCTTCCCGGCGGCCGTCGACGACTACGAGACGCTGCTCACCGACAACCGCATCTGGAAGCAGCGCACGGTCAACATCGGCGTGGTGAGCCCGGAGCGCGCTCTGCAGCTCGGCTTCTCCGGCGCGATGCTGCGCGGCTCGGGCGTCGAGTGGGATCTGCGCAAGAAGCAGCCCTACGAGGTCTACGAGCGCATGGACTTCGACATCCCGGTCGGCGTCAACGGCGATTGCTACGACCGCTACCTGGTGCGCATCGAGGAGATGCGCCAGTCGAACCGCATGGTGCGCCAGTGCGTGGAGTGGCTGAAGGCCAATCCCGGGCCGGTGATGATCGACGATCGCAAGGTGCGCCCGCCCTCGCGCGAGCACATGAAGGAGGACATGGAGTCCCTCATCCACCACTTTAAGTTCTTCACCGAAGGCTATGAGGTGCCGGCCGGCGACACCTACGCCGCCGTGGAGGCGCCCAAGGGGGAATTCGGCATCTACCTGGTGTCGGACGGCGCCAACAAGCCCTACCGCCTCAAGTGCCGCGCGCCCGGCTTCGCGCACCTCGCCGCGCTGGAAGAGATGTGCCGGGGTCACATGATCGCGGACGTGGTGGCGGTGATCGGTACGCAGGACATCGTGTTCGGGGAGATCGACCGATGAGCGAGCGCTCGAGCGTCGGCGTCGGCGGCACCGCGCTCGCCAGCAAGCTGCAGCTGCTGTCGGCGGCGACGCGCACCGAGATCGACCACTGGGTGGCCAAGTTCCCGCCCGGGCGGCATCGCTCGGCCTGCATCGCGGCGCTGCGCGCCGCGCAGGAGCAGAACCAGGGCCACCTCACCGCGGATCTCATGGACGCGGTGGCGGAGTACCTGAAGCTTCCGGCCATCCAGGTATACGAGGTGGCGAGCTTCTACTCGATGTTCGAGATCCACCCGTGCGGGCGTCACCACGTCAGCATCTGCACCAATATCTCCTGCATGCTGAACGGCGCCGAGGAGCTGGTGGCGCACGCCGAGAAGAAGCTCGGCATCAGACTCAACGAGAGCACCCCCGACGGCCGCATCTTCCTCAAGCGCGAGGAGGAGTGCCTGGCCGCCTGCACCGGCGCGCCCATGATGATGGTGGATCACGTGTTCCACGAGCACCTGACGCCCGAGAAGGTCGACAAGATCCTGGATGAACTGAAGTGAGCGAGCTGGAAAGCAAGTACGCCGAGCGCATGAACCTCACGGTGTTCGAGCCGCTGAAGCTCGAGCGCTCCTGGACGCTCGCCACCTACCGCTCGATCGGCGGCTACGAGGTGTGGGAGCGGATCCTCAAGGAGAAGCCCGAGCGCGGCACCGTCATCGACCAGGTCAAGGCCTCGGGCCTGCGCGGCCGCGGCGGCGCCGGCTTCCCCACCGGCACCAAGTGGGGCTTCATGCCGCGCAACGCGCCGATGCAGAAGTACCTGGTGTGCAACTCCGACGAGAGCGAGCCGGGCACCTGCCACGACCGCGACATCCTGCGCTACAACCCGCACGCGCTCATCGAGGGACTGGCGATCGCCGGCTACGCCACCAATACCACCGTGGCCTACAACTATATCCGCGGCGAGTTCCTCGGCGAGCCGGTGCCGCGCTTCGAGGCGGCGCTGGCCGAAGCGTATGCCGACGGCCTGCTGGGCAAGAACATCCGCGGCGCGGGCGTGGATTTCGACCTGCACACCTACATCGGCGCCGGCGCCTACATCTGCGGCGAGGAGACCGCGCTGCTCGACTCGCTCGAGGGCAAGCCCGGCAAGCCGCGCTTCAAGCCGCCGTTTCCCGCGAACTTCGGCCTGTACGGCGCGCCGACCACCATCAACAACACCCTGAGCTTCGCTTCGGTGCCGACGATCCTGCGCCGCGGTCCGGCCTGGTTCGCGGCCCTGGGGCCGGCCAACTCCGGCGGCACCCTGATCTTTTCCATGTCCGGGCACGTCGAGCGCGGCCGCAACATCGAGCTGCCGCTCGGAGTGCCGTTCGCCGACCTGCTGGCGCTGTGCGGCGGAGTGCGCGGCGGCCGCAAGCTCAAGGCGGTGATCCCGGGCGGGGTATCGGTGCCGGTGGTGCCGGGCGAGACCATGCTCAAGACCAACATGGACTACGACTCGGTCAAGGCCGCCGGGTCGGCGCTGGGCACCGGGGCTGCGATCGTCATGGACGAGACCACCTGCATGGTGCGGGTGCTGGAGCGCATCTCGCGCTTCTATTATTCGGAGTCCTGCGGCCAGTGCACGCCGTGCCGCGAGGGCACCGGCTGGATGAACCGGCTGCTGAAACGGATGCTGGCCGGGCAGGCGCGCCGCGAGGAGCTGGGACTGCTGCTCGACGTCGCCAACCGCATCGAGGGACACACCATCTGCGCCTTCGGCGATGCCTCGGCGTGGCCGGTACAGAGCTTCCTCAAGCATTACCGGCACGAGTTCGAGTACATGATCGATCACGGTGGCCGGAGCCTCGTCAGCGAGCAACTGGGAGCGCGGGCGGCCTGAGGGCCGCGCAGGACGACACATGGCGGACGAGCTGGTCAACATCGAAGTCGACGGCGTGCCGGTCAAGGCGAAGAAGGGCGAGATGATCATCCGCGCCACCGACCGTCACGGCACCTACGTGCCGCGCTTCTGCTACCACGAGAAGCTCGCGGTCGCGGCCAACTGCCGCATGTGCCTGGTGGAGGTGGAGAAGGCGCCGAAGCCGCTGCCGGCCTGCGCCACGCCGGTGAGCGAGGGCATGAAGGTCTTCACCAAGTCGCCGCGCGCCATCGGCGCGCAGCGCGCGGTGATGGAGTTCCTGCTCATCAACCACCCGCTCGACTGCCCGATCTGCGACCAGGGTGGGGAGTGCGAGCTGCAGGACCTGGCGATGGGCTTCGGGCGCGACGTGTCGCGCTACAACGAGAGCAAGCGCGCGGTGGAGGACGAGAACCTGGGGCCGCTCATCGCCACCGACATGACGCGCTGCATCCAGTGCACCCGCTGCATCCGCTTCACCGACGAGATCGCCGGCATGCAGGAGCTCGGCATGGTCGGGCGCGGCGAGCACATGGAGGTGCGCACCTACATCGAGAGCACCGTGAACCACGAGCTGTCGGGGAACGTCATCGACCTGTGCCCGGTCGGGGCGCTGGTCTCGAAGCCGTACCGCTTCACCGCGCGCGCCTGGGAGATGAACTCGGTGCCGATGATCTCGCCGCACGACGCGGTCGGCACCAACGTCTTCGGCCACGTGCTGCGCGGGCGCCTGATGCGCGTCGTGCCGCGCGAGAACGAATCGATCAACGAGATCTGGATCGCCGACCGCGACCGCTTCAGCTACGAGGGCGTCTACAGCCCCGACCGTCTGACGACACCGCTGGTGCGCCGCGACGGCGAGTGGGTGGCGAGCGAGTGGGAGCCGGCGCTGATGCGCGTCGCCGAAGGGTTCACCGACCGCGGCGCCGGCCTCGGCGTGCTCGCCAGCCCCTCGAGCACGGTCGAGGAGCTGTACCTGCTGGCACGCCTGGCGCGCGGGCTGAAGAGCCCCAACATCGATCACCGCCTGCGGCAGCGCGACTTCCGCGACCAGGTCTCCGACCCGCTGTTTCCGCAGCTGGGACTGCGCCTGGCCGAGGTCGACAACCTGAGCGCGCTGCTGGTCGTCGGCGCCAACCTGCGGCGCGAGGCGCCGATCCTCGCGCACCGCGTGCGCAAGGCGGCGCAGAAGGGCTGCACGGTCGCGCTGCTGAACCCGGCGCGCTTCCCGTACCAGTTCCCGGTCAAGGCCTACCTGACCGCATCACCGGCCGACCTGGTCGCCGATCTCGCCGCGGTGCTGGCCGCCGCCGCGCAGGCCGCGGGCCAGCCGCCGCCCCAGCACGTCGCGGCCGCCGCGGCCGCCGCGCGCGTGACGGACGAGCACCGCGCCCTGGCCCAGGCGCTCGCCAGCGGCGAGCGGCGCGCGCTGTGGCTCGGCGCACTCGCGGCCCGCCACCCCTCGTTCGCGGACCTGCGGGCACTCGCCGCGGCGCTGGCCGAGCTGACCGGCGCCACGCTCGGGCAGCTCGCCGAGGGCGGCAACGCCGCCGGCGCCTACCTCGCCGGCTGCGTGCCCCACCGCGGCGCGGGCGGTGCGCCGGTCGCGCAGCCCGGGCTCAACGCGCGCGACATGCTGGCACGGCCGCTCAAGGCCTACCTGCTGTTCGGCGGCGTCGAGCCCTCGATCGACGCGCTCGACCCGGACAGCCTGCGCACGCTCGCCAAGGCGGAGCTGGTGGTGGCGGTCACGCCATTCGCGAGCGAGGAGCTCAAGCGCATCGCGCACGTGCTGCTGCCGATGGGCACCTTCGCCGAGAGCTCGGGCACCTACGTGAACTGCGAGGGGCAGTGGCAGAGCCAGCCGGGAGCGGCGCAGCCGCTCGGCCAGGCGCGCCCGGGCTGGAAGGTGCTGCGCGTGCTCGGCGAGCTCCTGAACCTCGAGCGTTTTGACTACCTGTCATCGGAACAGGTGCTCGCCGAGGTGCGTCAGGCCTGCGCCGGCACGGCGCCCGCACCCTACCGCGGCCGGCACGTCGTCGCCGCGGTCATGCCCGGTGCGGGCGGCATCGAGGTGGGGCTTGCCGACGTGCCCATGTACCAGACGGACGCGGTGGTGCGCCGGGCGCCGTCGCTGCAGCGCACGCGCGAGGGTCGCGCGCCGCTCATTAACTACTAGGGGCGGACAGCGAAGGTGCTCGACAAGCTCAACACCGCCTGGGCGTCGTTGCCGGAGTACGGGCAGTCCACGGTGTGGATCCTGGTGATCACCGTGGCGCTGATCATCTGCGTGGCGCTGCTGACGCTCTGGGAGCGCAAGGTGATCGGCTGGATGCAGCTGCGGCGCGGACCGAACCG
Source organism: Steroidobacteraceae bacterium (assembly GCA_025451275.1). Lineage (GTDB taxonomy): Bacteria > Pseudomonadota > Gammaproteobacteria > Steroidobacterales > Steroidobacteraceae > 13-2-20CM-66-19. The sequence continues at coordinate 44,006 of JANWKR010000002.1, read as the reverse complement.
CGTGCGCATCTTCGGCCTGCTGCCCGGCGTCGGCCAGCCCTTCGCCGACGTGCTCAAGCTGCTGCTGAAGGAAGTGATCATCCCGGCGAAGGCCAACCGGACGCTGTTCTGGCTGGCGCCCGTGATCACGCTGGTGCCGGCCTTCGCCGCCTGGGCGGTGATCCCGCTGTCGCCGACGGTGGTGGTGTCCAAGGCGGACGCGGGCCTGCTGTACCTGCTGTCGCTGACCTCCATGGGCGTGTACGGCGTCATCATCGCCGGCTGGGCGGCCAACTCCAAGTACGCCTTCCTCGGGGCCATGCGCTCGGCGGCGCAGATGGTCGCCTACGAGATCGCCATGGGTTTTGCGCTGGTCGGGGTACTCATGGCCACCGGCAGCATGAACCTCGGCAAGATCGTCGAGACGCAGGCGGGCGGGGTGGGCTCGTGGAACTGGCTGTGGCTGTTTCCGCTGCTGGTGGTGTACTTCGTCTCCGGCGTGGCCGAGACCAACCGCGCGCCGTTCGACGTCGCCGAGGGCGAGTCGGAAATCGTGGCGGGCTTCCACGTCGAGTACTCGGGGATCGCGTTCGCGCTGTTCTTCCTCGCCGAGTACGCCAACATGATCCTGATCTCGGCGCTCACCGCGGTGTTCTTCTTCGGCGGCTGGCAGGGCTTCTTCGAGGGCTGGCCGCTGCTCGGCGACACCTTCCTGGGGCGGCCGAGCTTCTTGTGGCTGGCCATCAAGGTGTTCTGTCTGGTGTTCCTGTTCCTGTGGTTCCGCGCCACCTTCCCGCGCTACCGCTACGACCAGATCATGCGCCTGGGATGGAAGGCGCTCATCCCCGTGACGCTGGTGTGGATCGGGGTGGAGATGGTGCTGCGCTGGTATCACATCGGCCCGTGGGGCCGCGCCTGGTTTCACTAAACGGGATGCACTGATGGCTGTAAATCCGCTCAAGACGCTGCTGCTGCCGGAGCTCCTCAAGGGGCTGGCGGTCACCGCGCGCACCTTGTTCGAGCCCAAATACACGCTCAACTACCCCGAGGAGAAGACGCCGCAGTCGGCGCGCTTCCGCGGTCTGCACGCGCTGCGCCGCTACGCCAACGGCCAGGAGCGTTGCATCGCCTGCAAGCTGTGCGAGGCGGTGTGCCCGGCGGTGTGCATCACCATCGACTCGGACGTGGGCCCCGACGGCACGCGCCGCACCACGCGCTACGACATTGATCTGTTCAAGTGCATTTACTGCGGCTTCTGCGAGGAGGCCTGCCCGGTGGACGCCATCGTGCTCACCCGCATCCTTGAGTACCACATGGAGAAGCGCGGCGAAAACATCATGAGCAAGGACAAGCTGCTCGCGGTCGGCGAGCGCTACGAGGCGATGATCGCCAACGACAAGGCGGCGGACGCGCCATACCGATGAGAGCCTTGCTGCCGCCATGCTGATCCAGGGACTGTTCTACGTGTTCGCTACCATCCTGGTGCTCGCCGCGCTCGGGGTCATCACCTCGCGCAACCCGGTGTACTCGGCGCTGGCGCTGGTGGTGTGCTTCGTCACCTCGGCGGCCATCTGGCTGCTGATCGAAGCGGAGTTCCTCGCCGTGGTGCTGGTGCTGGTGTACGTGGGCGCCGTCATGGTGCTGTTCCTGTTCGTGGTGATGATGCTCGACATCAACCTGGCCGAGCTGCGGCAGGGGTTCACGCGCTTCGCCTGGCTCGGCTGGCTCACCGCGCTCGCCGTGATCATCGAGATCGCGGGCGTGGTGTGGGCGCGCGGCGGCCTGGGGCTGGATGCGAGCCACGGCGGCACGCCGCAGCCGGCGACCTACAGCAACACCGCCGAGCTCGGCGGCGTCCTCTACACCAAGTACGCCTATCCGCTGGAGCTCGCGGCCATGCTGCTGCTGGTGGCGATCGTGGCGGCCATCACCCTCACCATGCGCCGCCGCGCGGGCCTGAAGTACCAGGACATCAACAAGCAGGTGGCGGTGCGGCGCGAGGACCGCGTGCGGCTGGTGAAGATGGCGGCGGAGAAGCGCCCATGATCAGCCTGGCACAGCTGCTGACGCTCTCGGGCGTGCTGTTCTCGCTGGCGGTGGCCGGCATCTTCCTCAACCGCAAGAACGTCATTCTCCTGCTCATGTGCGTCGAGCTGCTGCTGCTCGCCGCCAACTTCAACTTCATCGCCTTCTCGCGCTACCTGGGCGACATCCATGGCCAGGTGTTCGTGTTCTTCGTCCTCACCGTGGCGGCGGCCGAGTCCGCCATCGGGCTCGCCATTCTGGTGGTGCTGTTCCGCGAGCGGCGCAGCATCAACGTCGAAGACCTCAATACCCTGAAAGGCTGAACGGTGAACCCGACGGTACTGCTCGCCATCCCGCTGCTGCCGCTGGCCGCGGGCGTGATCGCCGGCCTGGGCGGCAAGCTGATCGGCCGCGCCGGCGCGCACACCATCACCTGCCTGGCCGTGGCGGCGTCCTGCGTGCTGTCGTGCATGGTGCTGCGGCAGCTGCTCGCGGGCGCACCGACCTACGACGCGCCGGTGTACACCTGGCTGCTGAGCGACGCCGTGCCCATGCAGGTCGGCTTCCTCGTCGACCGGCTGAGCGCGCTCATGATGGTGGTGGTGACCTTCGTGTCGCTGTGTGTGCACGTCTACACCATCGGCTACATGCACGACGACCCGGGCTATACGCGCTTCTTCAGCTACATCTCGCTGTTCACCTTCGCCATGCTGATGCTGGTGATGTCGAACAACTTCATGCAGCTGTTCTTCGGCTGGGAAGCGGTCGGCGTGGTCTCCTACCTGCTGATCGGCTTCTGGTACACGCGCCCGAGCGCGACCTTCGCCGGCCTCAAGGCCTTCATCGTCAACCGCATCGGCGACTTCGGCTTCGTGCTCGGCATCGCCGGGGTGGTGTATTTCACCCACTCGCTCGGCTACCGCGAGGCGTTCGCGGCCGCCCCGCACATCGCGCAGGCGCTGGTGCCGGTGAGCTCGGCCACGAGCGTGAACGCGCTGACGCTCATCTGCGTATGCCTGTTCATCGGCGCGATGGGCAAGTCGGCGCAGGTGCCGCTGCACGTGTGGCTGCCCGACTCGATGGAAGGCCCGACGCCGATCTCGGCGCTGATCCATGCCGCCACCATGGTGACCGCGGGCATCTTCATGGTGGCGCGGATGTCGCCGCTGTTCGAGTACTCGGAAGGCGCGCTGTCGTTCGTGCTGGTGATCGGCGCCACCACCGCCTTCTTCATGGGCCTGCTCGGCGTGGTCAGCAACGACATCAAGCGCGTCATCGCCTACTCGACGCTCTCGCAGCTCGGCTACATGACCGTGGCGCTGGGCGCCTCGGCCTATGGCGCTGCGATCTTCCACCTCATGACGCACGCCTTCTTCAAGGCGCTGCTGTTCCTGGCCGCCGGCTCGGTGATCATCGGCATGCACCACGAGCAGGACATGCGCAAGATGGGTGGTCTCGCCAGGTACATGCCCATCACCGCGGTGACCTGCTGGATCGGCGCGCTGGCGCTCGTCGGCACGCCGTTCTTCTCCGGCTTCTACTCCAAGGACGCGATCGTCGAGGCGGTGGGCGCCTCGCACCGCTGGGGCGCCGGCTACGCGTACTGGTGCGTGCTGTGCGGGGTGTTCGTCACCGCGCTCTACACCTTCCGCATGCTGTTCATGACCTTCCACGGCCCGGAGCGCTTTCCCCAGGCGCACGCCGCGCACCCCGACCCGCACGAGGAGCCGACCTATCCGATCCTGCTCGCGGCCGAGGTGCAGCACGAGGAGCACGCCGGGCCGCCGCACGAGAGCCCCGCGGTGGTCACCGTGCCGCTGATCGCGCTCGCCATCCCCTCGGTGCTGATCGGCGCCCTGACCGTCGCGCCGCTGCTGTTCGGCGGTTACTTCGGGTCGTCGATCTTCGTGCTGGCGCGCGGCCACGAGCTCGGCACGCTCGGCGCCGAGCCCGGCGGCTGGCTACGGCTGGCGCTGGAGGGCTTCGCCCGGCTCCCGGTCTATCTCGCGCTCGCCGGCGCCATCACGGCGTGGCTGTTCTTCCTGCGGCGGCCCGGCTGGGCGGATGAGGCGGCGCGGCGCGCGCACGGTCTGTACACGCTGCTGGTCAACAAGTACTACTTCGACTGGTTCAACGAGAAGGTCCTCGCGGCGCTGGCGCGCGGGGTGGGCGTCGGCCTGTGGAAGGGCGGTGACCAGGCGCTCATCGACGGCGTCATGGTCGACGGCAGCGCCGCCGGCGTCACCTGGGTCGGGAGCCTGTTGCGGCGCGTGCAGTCGGGATATCTGTACTCGTACGCCTTCTGGATGATGATCGGCCTGGCGCTGCTGCTCGCCTGGTTCCTCGGCCACGTCTAGCGCCAACAGAAGACCCAACCGATGCACGGCTTACTGTCCATTCTCATCTGGCTGCCGATCGCCGCGGGCATCCTCGTGCTGCTGCTCGGCGATGCGCGCATCGGCGCCGGGCGCTGGCTGGCGCTGGTGGCCTCGCTTACGACGCTGGCGCTGGCGGTGCCGCTGTGGACACACTTCGATCCGGGCAGCGCCGCGCTGCAGTTCCCGGAGCTGGCGCCCTGGATCCCGCGCTTCAAGGCCTTCTACGCGCTCGGCGTCGACGGCATCTCCATGCCGCTCATCGTGCTCACCGCCTTCATGACGGTGCCGGTGGTGATCGCCGGCTGGAGCGTCATCGACATGCGCCCGGCGCAGTACTACGCCGCGTTCCTCATCATGGAAGGGCTGATGATCGGGGTGTTCGCCGCCACCGATGCGCTGCTGTTCTACTTCTTCTGGGAAGCGATGCTGATCCCGATGTTCCTGATCATCGGCATCTGGGGCGGGCCACGGCGCGTGTACGCCACCATCAAGTTCTTCCTCTACACCTTCCTCGGCTCGGTGTTCATGCTGGCGGCGCTCATCTACATGTACGTCAAGGCCGGCGACTACTCGATCGCCAGCCTGCAGGCGCTGCCGCTGACGCTCATCGAGCAGCGCTGGATCTTCTGCGCGTTCCTCTTGGCGTTCGCGGTCAAGGTGCCGATGTGGCCGGTGCACACCTGGCTGCCGGATGCGCACGTCGAGGCACCGACGGGCGGCTCGGTGATCCTGGCCGCCATCATGCTGAAGATGGGCGGCTACGGTTTCCTGCGCTTCAGTCTGCCGATCGCCCCCGATGCCAGCCGCGAGCTCGACCTGCTGGTGATCGCACTGTCGCTGATCGCCGTGGTGTACATCGGCTTCGTGGCGCTGGTGCAGCAGGACATGAAGAAACTGATCGCCTATTCCTCGATCGCGCACATGGGCTTCGTGACGCTCGGCGCCTTCGTGGTGTACGAGATCGTGCGCCACACCGGGAGCCTGGCCGGGGCCGGCATGGGGATGGACGGGGCGATGGTGCAGATGATCTCGCACGGCCTGATCTCGGGGGCGCTGTTCCTGTGCGTCGGGGTGCTGTACGACCGCCTGCACAGCCGCCAGATCGCCGACTACGGCGGGGTGGTGAACACCATGCCGGTGTTCGCCTCGTTCATGGTGCTGTTCGCACTCGCCAATGCCGGGCTGCCGGGCACCTCCGGGTTCGTCGGCGAGTTCCTGGTGATCATCGCCAGCTTCCGCGCCAGCTTCTGGTACGCGCTGCTGGCGGCGGTAACCCTGGTGCTGGGGGCCGCCTACACGCTGTGGCTGGTGAAGCGCGTGGTGTTCGGACCGGTCGTAAGCCCGCGGGTCGCGGGGCTCAAGGACCTGAACGGCCGCGAGACCGTGGTACTGGGCGCACTCGCGGTGGCGGTGCTCGTGGTCGGGGTATGGCCGGCGCCGCTGCTCAAGGTCATGCAGCCGACCATCCAGCACCTGGTGAGCCAGGCGGTCGCGAGCAAGCTGTGAGGCACGCATGAGCTTGGCAACCTTTGCTCCGGCCGTGGCCGAGATCACTCTCACGGTGGCGGTGTGTGTGATCCTGCTGGTCGATGCGTTCGCGGGTGAGCGCCGGCGGCGGCTGACGCCGACGCTGACGCTGCTGGCACTGGTGATCGGCGCCGCCCTCACGGTGTACTACGGCCAGGTGAGCGAGCGGCAGGTGCTGTTCGAGGGCATGTACGTGGCCGACCCGCTGGCGGTGGTGCTGAAGCTCGCCGGCTTCCTGTTCGTGGCGGTGGCGCTGCTGTACTCGCGCGCCTACCTCGAGAACCGCAACATCCTGCGCGGCGAGTACTACGTGCTGGCACTCACCGCACTGCTGGGCATATTCGTGCTGATCTCCGCCAACAGCCTGCTGACGGTGTACCTGGGGGTGGAGCTGCTGGCGCTGTCGGTGTACGCCCTGGTGGCCTTCGACCGCGACTCGGGGGTGAGCGCCGAGGCGGCCATGAAGTACTTCGTGCTGGGCGCGATCGCCTCGGGGGCACTGCTCTACGGCATGTCGCTCATCTACGGGCTGACCGGCACGCTCGACCTCGGCACGCTCGCCTCCCAGCTGCACGCGCCGCTGAACGCGGGCGTCGTGCTGGGGCTGACCTTCATCGTGGTGGCGGTGGCCTTCAAGCTCGGCGCGGTGCCGTTCCACATGTGGCTGCCGGACGTCTATGAGGGTGCCCCCACCAGCGTCACGCTGTTCATCGGCACCGCTCCCAAGATCGCCTACTTTGCCCTGGCGCTGCGGTTGCTGGCGCAGGGCCTGGCCGGGACCGAGGCGCAGTGGTCGCAGATGCTGACCGTGCTCGCGGTGCTGACGCTGGTGGTCGGTAACGTGGTGGCGCTGGTGCAGTCGAACCTGAAGCGCATGCTTGCCTATTCGACCATCGCCAACGTCGGCTTCATCGTGCTCGGCTTCGTCGCCGGCACCCCCGACGGCTACGCCGCCGCCATGTACTACACGCTGGTGTACGTGCTGGTGGCGCTCGGCTCCTTCGGCGTGATCCTGCTGGCCAGCTCGCGCGGCTTCGAGGCCGACCGGCTCGATGACTACAAGGGCCTGCACCGGCGCGATCCGCTGCTGGCGCTGGTCATGATGGTGCTCATGTTCTCCACCGCCGGCGTGCCGCCGTTCGTGGGCTTCTGGGCCAAGCTGCGCATCTTCCAGGTGCTGTGGGAGAGCGGCCACCTGTGGCTGGTGATACTGGCCGCCGCCATGTCGGTGGTGGGCGCGTACTACTACCTGCGCGTCATCAAGCTCATGTACTTCGACGAGCCGGCCGGGGAGCTGCCGGCCGCGCGCCGCGAGCTCCCGGTGCGCCTGGCGCTCGGGCTCAACGCCGTCGCGGTGCTGATCCTCGGCCTCCTGCCCGGGCCGCTGCTCGACCTGTGCGCGCGGGTCATCCACTGAGGCCGCAGCCGGCGCCGAGCGCCGCCCGGCGTGGCCGCGTGCTGTGCTGGCTCGCCGCCGGTGTCGGCGTGCTGCTCGCCGCCTCGCTGGCGCAGGCGCGGCCGCAGTACCGCCTGGCGCGCGAGGTGCCGCTGCCCGGGGATGAGGGCTGGGACTACCTGACTTTCGAGCAGGGCGGTCACCGGCTGTTCGTCGCCCACGGCACGCACGTGCTGGTGATCGACACCGACCACATGCAGGTCGTGGGTGAGATCGCCGACACCCCCGGCGTGCACGGCATCGCGCTCGCCCCGGCGCTCGGCCGCGGCTTCATCAGCGCCGGCCGCTCCAGCACGATCGTGGTGTTCGATCTGAAAACGCTGGCGCGGGTGGCCGAGATCCGCTCGACCGGCGAGGGTCCGGATGCCATCTACTACGACGCCGCCACGCAGCGCGTGTTCGCCTTCAACGGCCGCAGCCACGACGTCACCGCCATCGATGCCGCCCGCGGCACCGTCGCCGGCACCATCGCGCTGGCGGGCAAGCCCGAGTCAGTCGCCGGCGATGCCGAGGGACGGCTGTACGTCAATCTCGAGGACCGCGGCAGCATCGCCGCGCTCGATGCGCGCTCGCTCGCGGTGACGGCGGTCTGGCCGGTCGCCGGCTGCGAGAATCCGACGGGACTGGCGCTCGATGCGCGCGGTCAGCGGCTGTTTGCCGCCTGCGGCAACCGCGTGATGGCAGTGCTGGATGCGGGCAGCGGCCGCGTCCTCGGCAGCGCGCCGATCGGTGCCGGCGTGGACTTCGCCGCCTACGACCCGAGCGCGCGGCTCGCGTTCGCCTCGTGCGGCGAGGGGGTACTGACCGCGGTGACCGTGACCACCGCCGGCAGCGCGCAGGTGGCGCAGAGCATACCGACGCGGCCCGGCGCGCGCACCATGGCACTCGATGAGCGCACGCACCGCATCTTTCTCGTCACTGCGAATTTCGGGGCGCCGCCCGCGGCGACTCCCGAGCAACCACACCCGCGCGCGCCGTCGCTGCCGGGCTCCTTCCGGCTGCTGGTGGTAGAGCCCTACGCCCGCGCCATGACCCAAGCTCCCGAGGGGAAACGTCCATGAGCAAGTGCCTGCGTCCATCCATCACGGCCGCGGTGCTCGCGGCGCTGCTGCCGTGCGCGCTGCTGGCGTCGCGCGCGGCGCCCGCCGCCGACAGTGCGGACGACAAGGCGGCGAACACGCTTGCCCACGACATCTTCAAGCAACTGATCGAGATCAACACCACCGATTCGGTCGGTAACGTCACCACGGCCGCCGCGGCCATGGCGCAGCGCTTCCGCGAGGCCGGCTACAGCGACGTGTTCGTCGGCGGCCCGAACGAGCGCAAGAAGAACGTCGTGATACGGCTGCGCGGCAGCGGCAAGCACAAGCCGGTACTGCTCATCGGCCACCTCGACGTGGTCGAGGCCAAGCGCGAGGACTGGACCACCGATCCGTTCAAGTTCATCGAGAAGGACGGCTATTTCTACGGCCGCGGCAGCTCGGACATGAAGGACGGGGACGCCATCATGGCCACTACCATGATCCGCCTGAAGAAGGAGGGCTTCCGTCCCGACCGCGACATCATCCTGGCCCTCACCGCGGACGAGGAGGGCGGCTGCTGCAACGGCCCGGCGTGGCTCATCAAGAACCACCGTGACCTCGTCGCCGCCGAGTTCGTGCTGAACCACGACGGCTCCTCGCTCAAGTCCGAGCACGGCAAGCCGATGGTGTTCCAGCTCGGCGCCACCGAGAAGGTCTACGCCGATTACCGGCTCGGCACCACCAACAAGGGCGGCCACAGCTCCCAGCCGCGCCCGGACAACGCCATCTACGAGCTGGCCCAGGGGCTGCTGAGAGTCGGCGCCTACCAGTTCCCGTTCGAGCTCAACAACGTCACCCGTGCCTATTTCGAGCGCATGGCGGCCGGTGGCGGCGAGGATGCGGCGAGCTTCAGGGGCATCCTCGAGAGCCCGCCCGATGAGGCCGCGCTCAAGCGCCTGATGGCGATCCCGGCGGTGGCGACCATCCTGCACACGACCTGCGTCGCCACGCGTCTGGAGGGCGGCCATGCCAACAACGCGCTGCCGCAGCGCGCCACCGCCAACGTGAACTGCCGCATCCTGCCCGGGCACTCCAAGGAGGAGGTGCGCCAGGACCTCATCAAGGTGCTGGGCGATCCGAAGATCACGGTGCGCTACGTCGCCGACGACGGCACCACCATCACCGACACCGCCCCCGACCAGCGCGGCTTCCAGCCCCCGCCCATGCGGCCGGAGGTGCAGAAGCCGCTCGAGGAGCTGGTGGCCGCCATGTGGCCAGGCGTCAAGGTCATCCCGTACATGGACGGCGGGGCCTCGGACGCCATCTACACCAGCGCCGCCGGCATGCCGACCTACGGCGTCTCGGCGGTGGCGATCGACCGCGACGACGAGCGTGCCCACGGCCGTGACGAGCGCATCGGCGTCAGGGCCTTCTACGAGGGCAACGAGTTCTTCTACCGCTACCTGAAGACCATCACCGCCGAGTGAGGCGCGGCTGAGGCTGCTCACGACATGCGCCGCGAGATGGCGATGACGGCGATCAGCACGATGAGGATGTTGAGCACCCACCAGGCCAGCTGGCTGCGGCTGCCGCCGGCGGCAGCGCCGGCCGGGGCGGCGGCGGGCGTAGCGGCGAGCCGGCCGGAGAGCACTTCCTGGATGCCGTCGTGGGCGACGGTGACTTCGAGCAGCGCGCCGGCGTCGCGGCTGCCGGCCGGCCGCGGCACGAACCAGCTGCCGTCGGCGCGCGCGCTGGCCGGCGCGCTCTGGCCCGCGACTCTCACCGTCAGCGCGCTCACCGCGACCGGTTGCGTGCCGGCGCTGCCGCGCACGCGCAGCGCGAGGCCGCCCGGCGCGGCGGCGGCGTCCACGGCCACGAGCGCCGAGTGTGCCAGCGGCTGCAGCGCCGGGGGCGCGTTCTGCGCCCGGGCGGCGATGGAGCAGGCGAGGAGGAGGGCGGTCAGCCAGAGACGGCGCATGGGCACGGGCAATGTTAGCAGGTCCGGCCCGCGTACCCGGCGGCCGAGCACGGCGCGCGCTGCGACATTATAGTGACCGCCCAGCGACTGAGGTGACTGCATCCTATGGACCGTGCCGTCGAACCGACACTCACCGAGCCGCGCTACCAGAGCGGCTTCGGCAACCACTTCGCCACCGAGGCGCTGCCGGGAGCGCTGCCGGTGGGCCGCAACTCGCCGCAGCGCTGCGCCTACGGGCTGTACGCGGAGCAGTTCTCCGGGACCGCCTTCACCGCACCGCGCCACGCCAACCGGCGCAGCTGGCTGTACCGCATCCGGCCGGCCGCCGTGCACGGCAGCTTCCGCGAGGTCGAGGCCGGGCACTTCGGCAGCCGCTTCGGCGAGCTCGCCGCCGCGCCCAACCGCCTGCGCTGGAGCCCGCCGCCCATCCCCCGGGCGCCGACCGACTTCGTCGCCGGGCTCGCCACCCTGGGCGGCAACGGCTCGCCCGATCAGCACAGCGGCTGCGGCATCCACTGGTACGCCGCCAACCGAGCGATGCAGCGGCGCTTCTTCTACGACGCCGACGGCGAGCTGCTCATCGTGCCGCAGCAGGGTGCCTTGCGACTCGCCACCGAGCTCGGCGTCCTCGACGTCGCGCCGCTCGAGATCGCCGTGCTGCCGCGCGGCCTGCGCTTCCGCGTCGAGCTGCCGGACGGAGCGGCGCGTGGCTACGTGTGCGAGAACTTCGGCGCGCCGCTGCGCCTGCCGGATCTCGGCCCCATCGGTGCCAACGGGCTCGCCAATCCGCGCGACTTCCTCACCCCGGTCGCCTGCTACGAGGACCGCGACGGCGAGTTCGAGCTGCTGGCGAAGTTCGCCGGCCGATTGTGGTCGGCGCCGCTCGATCACTCCCCGCTCGACGTGGTCGCCTGGCACGGCAACCACGCGCCCTACAAGTACGACCTGCGCCGCTTCAACACCATCGGCTCGGTGAGCTTCGACCATCCCGACCCGTCCATCTTCCTGGTGCTGCAGTCGCCGAGCGATACGCCCGGCGTCGACAACGTCGACTTCGTCATCTTCCCGCCGCGCTGGCTGGCGATGCAGGACACGTTCCGCCCGCCCTGGTTTCACCGCAATGTCGCCAGCGAATTCATGGGACTCATCCACGGCAGCTACGACGCCAAGGCGGAGGGCTTCGAGCCGGGCGGCGCCTCGCTGCACAACTGCATGAGCGGCCACGGCCCCGATGCCGCGACCTTCGCCAGGGCGAGCCGCGCCGATACCTCCAGACCGGTGCGCGTCGCCAACACCATGGCGTTCATGTTCGAGACCCGCACCGTGATCCACCCGACCCGCTACGCGCTGCAGAGCCCGCTGCTGCAGAAGGACTACGGCGCGGTGTGGCAGGGCCTGAAGAAGAACTTCACCCCCGGGCAGGCGTACCCCAAGACGCGCCGCCGCCGCGTGCGCTGACGGAGCGCCGCGCCGCATGCCGCGCCTCAACGTCACGCACGACCCCTCGCTCAGGAGCTGGGTGGAATCGGCCAACGCGGCCGGCGCGGACTTCCCGCTGCAGAACCTGCCGTTCGCCGCCTTCCGCCGCGCCGGCGGCGGCGAGGCGTTCCGCGGCGGCGTGGCGATCGGCGACCAGGTGCTGGACCTGGGCGCGCTGCAGGAGCTGGCGCCGTTCGCGGGCCAGGCCGCGGCGGCGCTCGCCGCCTGCACCGCCCCGAGCCTGAATGCCCTCATGGGCGCGGGCGCGGCGGCCGCGAGCGCGCTGCGCGCGGCGCTGTCGCAGGCGCTGCGCGCGGGCGCGGCCCAGGCCGCAGCGCTGCGCGCGCTGCTCGTGCCGCAGGCCGCGGCCGAGTACCGCGTCGCCGCCGACATCGGCGACTACACCGACTTCTACGCCTCCATCCACCACGCCACCGCGGTGGGGCGGCTGATGCGCCCCGACAATCCGCTGCTGCCGAACTACAAGTGGCTGCCGGTCGCCTACCACGGGCGCGCGTCCTCGGTACGGGTCTCGGGCCAGGGCGTCGTGCGCCCGCGCGGCCAGCTCATGCCCCCGGGCGCGTCGCGCCCGGAGCTGCTGCCGACGCGACGGCTCGACTACGAGCTCGAGCTGGGGGTGTTCGTGGGAGCGGGCAACGCCCTCGGCAGTCCCGTACCGCTGGCGGAAGCCGAGCGCCACATCTTCGGGCTGTGCCTGCTGAATGACTGGTCGGCGCGCGACGTGCAGGCCTGGGAGTACCAGCCGCTGGGGCCGTTCCTCGCCAAGAACTTCGCCACCACGGTGTCACCGTGGGTGGTGACGCTCGAGGCGCTCGCGCCGTACCGGGTGCCGTGGACGCGCCCGGCGGGTGAGCCCGAGCCGGTGGCGTACCTCGACGATCCCGGCGTGCGCGCCGCCGGCGCGCTCGACATCCATCTCGAGGCGGCACTCGAGTCGGCCAGCATGCGCGCCGCGGGCGTGCCGGCTGCACGCCTGTCGCACTCCAACTTCCGCGACTCCTGGTGGACCGTGGCGCAGATGCTCGCCCACCACACCGTCAACGGCTGCAACCTGCAACCCGGGGATCTGCTCGGCAGCGGCACGCAGTCCGGGCCGCGCCCGGAGGAGGCCGGGTCGCTGCTGGAGCTCACCGCCGGGGGCAAGCAGCCGCTGACGCTGCCGGGCGGGGAGACCCGCACCTTCCTCGAGGACGGCGACCGTCTCACCCTGCGCGCCTGGTGCGAGCGCGAGGGCTGCGCGCGCATCGGCTTCGGCGCGGCCGCGGGCACGGTGCTGCCTGCCGGCAGCGCCGGCTAGGCTCGGCGCGCCATGAAGACCTACCGCTACTACGACCTGATCCTCGGCGCCTACGTGTGCGTGCTGCTGTGTGCCAACCTCATCGGTGCGGCCAAGGAGACCACGCTGCAGGTGCCGGGGCTGGGGGCGGTGACCTTCCTGTCCGGGGTGCTGTTCTTCCCCATCTCCTACTTTTTCGGCGACGTGCTCACCGAGGTGTACGGCTACGCACGCGACCGGCGCGTGGTGTGGAGCGGGTTCGCGGCGCTGGTGTTCGCGGCGCTGATGTCGGTGGTGATCGTGCACCTGCCGCCATCGGACTTCTACCGCGACAAGCAGCCGGCGGTCGAGACGATCTTCGGCAACACCCCGCGCATCGTGAGTGGCTCCATCATTGCATTCTGGAGTGGCTCTTTCGTCAACAGCTACGTGCTGGCTAAGATGAAAATCTGGACGCGCGGCCGCTGGCTGTGGACGCGCACCATCGGCTCGACGCTGTGCGGGGAGCTGGTGGACTCGGGGCTGTTCTACACCATCGCCTTCGCCGGGCTGTGGCCCGGCGGGCACCTGCTGCAGGTGACCGCCACGCAGTACGTGCTGAAATCCGCCTGGGAGGTGGTCGCCACCCCGCTCACCTACTGGATGGTCGGATTTCTCAAGCGCGCCGAGCATGAGGACTTCTACGATCGCAACACGAACTTCACGCCGTTCTCGTTGCGCACCTGAGGGCGGTCGAAAAAAAGCAGGCGGGAGCGCAGTGCGCGGCGCCCCCGCCCGCAGCCGGCCGGCTTACTTGCCGATCTGCTTGCTGACCTGGTTTTCCTGCTGGTTGAGCGCCTTCCGCTCGGTCTTGGTGATGTGGCCGCCGTTGGTGCTCGCCATGGCGCGCTCTTCCCTGCGGATGCCGTGATCTTCCTTGTGCAGCTGATGCGCCTGCGACTTGGAGATCTCGCCTTCCTTCACTTCCTTGTGGATGCGCCGGTCCTGGTTCTTGAGGCGGTCGTTCACCTCGGTGCGCCGCGGGTGGTCCTTCTGCCACTGGGTCTCATCGGCCAGGGCGCTGTTGGCGAGGCCGGCGAGCGCAAAGCTCGCGGCGGCCACGGTCAGGACGATACGGACGGATTTCAACATGGTGCTCCTCCTGAGAGTTGGGTCGGGCGTTATTGGGCCGGAATACCCGGCACTACGGGCGTTAACAACGTCGCATCCTGCGGCGTGCTTACGTTTGTGACGGAAAGTTAACCTGGGCGGCAGATGTGAACGGCGTCACATCCGCGGGGCGGGTCCGGATTTGAGCGCACGACAGCAGGAATCGGACTGCGCCGCGGCACGCGGGCCGCGATCATGCGTCGTTTTGCAACACCGCAACCGCATGGCGCGCTACCTCGTGGCCTTGGTGCTCCTCGCCTGCGGCGTCGCGCGTGCCGAGCCGCAGTCGCGCGAGGACGCCTGGTGGACCGGGCCGATGCTCGCGCCCTCGGGTGCGACGCTGCCGGCCGGGCACTGGCTCATCGAGCCCTACCTGTTCGACGTCATGGCGGACGGTCACTTTGACCAGCAGGGCGATCACCACGCGGGCCCCCACGAGCACGACCTGGGCTCGCTCACCTACGTGCTGTACGGGCTCACGGACCGCCTCACCGTGGGCATGATTCCGCGCTTCGCCTACAACGAGCCGGCCGGTGCGCCCAACAGCTCCGCGCCGGGCGTGGGGGACTTCACGCTGCAGGCCGGCTACGGGCTGACGCAGTATCACGACGGGCACTACGTCCCGGCGATCGCGCTGGTGGTGCAGGAGACCCTGCCTACCGGCCGCTACGAGCGCCTGGCGCGGCCCAGCGATGGCTTCGGCAGCGGCAGCTACCAGACCGCGTTCAACGTCTTTTCCCAGGACTACTTCTGGATGCCGAACGGACGCATCCTGCGTGCGCGTCTCGACCTCACGTACAGCATCGCATCCGGGGTCAGACTGCACGACCAGAGCGTCTACGGCACGGCGTCCGGCTTTCGCGGCGATGCCCGCCCCGGCGACGGCTTCACCGCCGACCTCGCCGGCGAATACAGCCTGACGCGCAACTGGGTGCTGGCACTCGACGTCATCTACCAGCACAACGCCAGCACCCGCATCACCAGCCGCCTGCCGCCCGGCCCGGCAAGCGCCCCGTACCCGCTCGAATCCGGCTCGTCCTACTACGTGGGATTCGCCCCCGCCATCGAGTACAACCTCAGCAGCCAGATCGGGGTGCTGCTCGGGGTGCGCATCATCGACATCGGCCGCAATACCTCGTCCTCGGTGACGCCCGCGGTGGCCGTGAACATGGTGTTCTGAAGGCAGCTCCCGGGAACGGCCGCCTGAACGCGGCGTGAACGCTGCGGCGTGCGCAGGTGCCTGATCAGCCTTTGAAAAACGCCAAACCGGTCCCATCCTCATGGCATGGGTCAACGCCTTGCTTGGTGACTGCGTTTTAATGGATGCCAGCTTGAACGGCGATGCTCGGCGGGCGTCTAATCATTGAGGTCCGGATCGAGAGCCGCACAGGGGCGTCCGGGCCAGGATAACGGGGTGATGAAAGTGAACACAGCGCGACACGTTCTGCGGACAGTCGGAGCCCTGCTGCTCGGCTTGGCGGTAGCGGGTGCGCCGGGTTTGACTTATGCCCAGCACAACATGGGCGGCGGTGGCGGCCACTTCAGCGGTGGCGGCGGCGGCCACATGGGTGGTGGTGGTGCCCATTTCGGCGGTGGCGGCGGCGCGCGCTTCGGCGGCGGCGGCCACTACGGTGGCGCGCACTTCGGCGGCCCGGGACACTTCCCCGGCATGATCGGCGGTGGCGCGCACTTCGGCGGCGGCCCGCACTTCGGCGGCACGCACTTCGGCGGCCCGCACCTCGCGATGCACGGTGCGGCGCACTTCGCCCGCCCGGGCTTCGCGCCCGGCTGGCATGGCGGCGGGGCCTGGGGGGGCGGCGGCGGGGCCTGGGGCGGCTGGCACGGCTGGAACGGCGGCTACTGGCACGGGCGGTTCTGGCCGCACGTGTGGTTCGGCCCGGGCTTCTCGTGGTTCCTGCCGGTACTGCCGCTCGGCTACGCGACCTTCTGGTGGGGCGGCATGCCGTATTACTACTGGAACAACCTCTATTACACCTGGAGTCCGACGGATAACGGCTACGTCGTAACCGACCCGCCGCCGGCGGCGGGCAGCGATGCGGCAACCGCGGACAGCGCCGGTGGCGACGCGGTGTACTCCGAGCCGCCCGACGGGTCCGCCGCCCCTGCGGCCGCGCCCTCGGGCCTAGCCCCCGGCGCGCCCGGCAGCGCGGCCTCGGACGTGTACGTCTACCCGCGCAACGGGCAGAGCAGCGAGCAGACGCAGAACGATCGCTACGAGTGCCACAGCTGGGCGGTGAACCAGACCGGGTTCGATCCGACCCGCGGGGCGCAGCAGTCCGGCAACACCGCCGACTATCACCGCGCCATGATCGCCTGCCTCGACGCACGCGGCTACAGCGCGCGCTGAACCGAGCCCCAGGGCTGACAGCGGCCGCGGACCTTTGCAGGTCCGCGGCCTTTTTATTGCCCGACGCTCAGCCGGCGCCGCAGGCGCCACCACGGCGCATGGACCGCGGCGCGCGGGCCGCGGCCGCGTACACTGCCAGCGGGCGCGGGGCGAGGATGCGGCATGGCGGCGACCGGCACGGTGTTCCTGTTCGACGTGGACAACACGCTGCTCGACAACGATGCGGTGCAGACCGACCTCGGTGCGCACCTCGAGAGCGAGTTCGGGCGCGCCAGCTGTGAGCGCTACTGGGCCATCTTCGAGGAGCTGCGCGCCCAGCTCGGCTACGCTGACTACCTCGGCGCGCTGCAGCGCTATCGCCTCGAGAACCTCGACGATCCGCAGCTGCTGCGCCTGTCGCTGTACCTCGTCGACTACCCGTTCGCGGCGCGGCTCTACCCGGGAGCGCTCACCGCCCTGGCGCGCTGTGCGCGGCTCGGCCCCACGGTGATCCTGTCCGACGGCGACGTGGTGTTCCAGCCGCTCAAGGTGCAGCGCTCGGGCCTGTGGGACGCGGTGCAGGGGCGGGTGCTCATCTACCTGCACAAGGAACAGATGCTGGCGCAGGTGGCGCGGCGCTACCCGGCGCAGCGCTACGTCATGGTGGATGACAAGCTGCGCATTCTCGCCGCCATGAAGCAGGTGTGGGGCGAGCGCCTCACGACCATCTTCCCGCGCCAGGGGCACTACGCGCGGGATGCGCGCGAGCTCGCGCGCTGGCCGGCGCCGGACCTGACGCTCGGCGCCATCGGCGA
The DNA here is from genome assembly GCA_025451275.1 of Steroidobacteraceae bacterium. Lineage (GTDB taxonomy): Bacteria > Pseudomonadota > Gammaproteobacteria > Steroidobacterales > Steroidobacteraceae > 13-2-20CM-66-19. The sequence continues at coordinate 26,554 of JANWKR010000002.1, read as the reverse complement.
GCTCGCCGCCTGCGCGCTGCCGGGGATCGAGGGCTGATTCGAGCTACGAGGAGTACTGCGCATGGCCGAGGACTATCTGGAGCAGCTGCGGCAGGGGAGCACGGCACTGCAGGGGGTGCTGGGTGCGCTCATCGAGGCGGAGCGGCACTTCGCGCCGCCGGCGACGCCGCTCGAGCGGCTGCAGCAGATCACCACCAGCCCCGAGTGGGCGTGGCTGCAGCCGCTGACGCGCCTGATCGCCGACCTCGATCACGCGCTCGCCTACGACTCCGAGCTGCCCGCGAGCGAGGCCGCCGCCATCGGCGCGCACGCACGCGAGCTGCTCGGCGGCAGCGGCACGCCCGGCGAGCCGGGCTTCATCGAGCACTACCGCGTGCTGCTGCAGGGGGACCCGGCGGTGGCCATGGCGCACGCCGCCGCGCTGCGCGCGCTGCAGGGACTGCCGAAGGAGAGCGACAACGCCGCCGAGCGGCTACACGCGCGGCACCAGTGGAACGAGCGGCGGCGCTTCCTGCGGCTCGCGCCGCGCAGCCGCGGGAAGTCGTAACGGCCGCGGGGTGCGCGGCTAGGAGATGGGGCCGGGCGCCTCGCGCGGGCGGATCTGCAGTTCGTGGCGGTTGTAGTCGATGATCAGGATGTCGAACGAGCCCAGCAGGTCCATGCCGAGGGTCAGGGTCGGCTCGTCGGTCATCTTCCAGTGCTGGAACAGGTACATGTCACCGAACACCACGTGCACGCCCTGCACGTTCAGGTGCCCGAAGTCGATGTCCGGCAGGGCGATGTCGTCCCCGGTCTGCACGTCGAGGGTGACCCCGATGATGTCCTGGTGCGCGGCGTTGCGCGGCGGTCGGCGCATGAGCGCCTCGCGCAGCGCCAGGTTGCCGACCGTGCCCTGGGCGCCGGTGTCGATGATCGCCTTGGCGCGCACGTTGCCGACGCGCACGTCCGCGACCAGCAGGCCGCCGTGCACCTCGCGCAGCGGCACCACCGTGAAGCCCATCCGCGCCCGCTCGCCGTGCGACTGCGAGATGACCAGCTTGTCGTGGGTGAAGTCGGCGTAGATGCGCTTGTTGGCGAGGCCCTCGATGCCGAGCACGCCCTGGGCGCCGCCGAACACGTCCTGCAGCACCGGCAGGTCAGTCGCCCCCATGAGCAGGTCGCCGACCTCGACCTTGTCGACGTGCACCGTGGGCACCATGGCCGCGCCGGTGAAGCCGGTGACGAGGGTGTGCGCCCCGTCAGCGGGCGGGTACTCGCCGAGGCTGAGCGCGGTGCGCGTGGTGATGGCAGAGCGGTTGGCGCCGGTGTCGAGGACCAGGCGGTAGGGTCCCTTGCCGTCGATCAGCACCGGTGCCCAGATGCGGCCGATGCGGTCGCGGCGCGTCGGCGCGACGAAGCGCGGCTCGCTGGTCTGGACGATGATTTCCTGCAGCTGGTCGGCCGGGCTCGGCGCGGCTGCCGCGGCCGCGGCGGACGGGCTCGGGCTGCCGGAGGCCGGCGGGATGTCGGCGGCGAGCGGGGCGGCTAGGAGCAGCCCCAAGAGGCCGCCGCAGAGGCGTGCTGGCGCGTGACCACTCACGCGAGCCAGTAGAGCACGTGCGGGGCTGCGCCTCCAGCGGCTTCGTCGCACATTTCCAGCCACCCGTCCGCGGGCGGCAGGCAGGGTGCAGGAGGTTCGCATGGCGCTCATGTGCGGCAGCTCCGCTGCCTGGCGTGAAGATTACGGTTGCCTGTTGATTTTGTTGAACTTAATCTCGCACTCGGCTCAAGTCGTGCAGGGAACGCGTACCCGCGCGTGCCCCCGGTAAATTGACCGCGGAGTCGGGACATAAGTTCGCCTGCCGGGGCGCGAGGCCCCCGATACCATTAGTGAATGCCCGTGCGGAGCTCGTCGCATCGATGAAGAACGAAGTATGAAAGGCGCAGCCCCGGCGCCCGCCCCGCGGCTCGCGCCGGCATCGCTCCCCGGCCCGCTCACGCACCTGCAGCGGCTCGAGGCCGAGAGCATCCACATCATGCGCGAGGTGGTGGCCGAGTGTGAACGGCCGGTGATGCTGTATTCGATCGGCAAGGACAGCGCCGTGATGCTGCACCTGGCGGTCAAGGCCTTCCACCCGGCGCCGCCGCCGTTTCCGCTGCTGCACGTCGACACGACCTGGAAGTTCCGCGCGATGTACGAGTTCCGCGACGCCGTGGCGCAGCGGGTCGGGATGCAGCTGCTGGTGCACGTCAACCAGGAGGGACTCGCCGCCGGCGTCGGGCCGTTCACGCACGGCTCGCAGGTGCACACCGACGTCATGAAGACCCAGGCGCTCAAGCAGGCGCTCGACAAGTACGGCTTCGACGCCGCCTTCGGCGGCGCGCGCCGCGACGAGGAGAAGAGCCGCGCCAAGGAGCGCATCTTCTCGTTCCGCAGCGCCGCCCACCGCTGGGACCCGAAGCAGCAGCGCCCGGAGCTGTGGTCGCTGTACAACGCGCGCAAGCGCCCGGGCGAGAGCCTGCGGGTGTTTCCGCTGTCGAACTGGACCGAGCTCGACGTGTGGCAGTACATCTACCGCGAGCGCATCCCGATCGTGCCGCTGTACCTGGCCGCCGTGCGCCCGGTGGTGGAGCGCGACGGCGCGCTGATCATGGTCGATGACGAGCGCATGCCGCTCAAGCCCGGCGAAGTCCCGGCGCAGAAGAAGGTGCGCTTCCGCACGCTCGGCTGCTACCCGCTGACCGGTGCCATCCAGAGCGAGGCCGACACCGTGCCGGCGATCATCCAGGAGATGCTGCTGGCGCGCAGCTCCGAGCGGCAGGGGCGCGTCATCGACCACGACGCCGCCGCCTCCATGGAGAAGAAGAAGCAGGAGGGGTACTTCTGATGGCCGCCTCCTCCGAGCTGATCGCGCGCGACGTGCTCGCCTACCTGCAGGCGCACGAGCGCAAGAGCCTGCTGCGCTTCATCACCTGCGGCTCGGTCGATGACGGCAAGTCGACCCTCATCGGGCGGCTGCTGTACGAGTCGAAGATGATCTTCGATGACCAGCTGACCGCGCTCGAGCAGGACTCGAAGAAGGTCGGCACGCGCGGCGGCGAGCTCGACTTTGCGCTGCTCGTCGACGGCCTCGCCGCCGAGCGCGAGCAGGGCATCACCATCGACGTCGCCTACCGTTTCTTCGCCACCGAGCGGCGCAAGTTCATCGTCGCCGACACTCCCGGCCACGAGCAGTACACGCGCAACATGGTGACCGGCGCCTCCACCGCCGAGCTCGCGGTCATCCTCATCGATGCGCGCCGCGGCGTGCTCACGCAGACCCGCCGCCACAGCTTCCTGGTGCGGCTGCTCGGCATCTCGCGCGTGGTGCTGGCGGTCAACAAGATGGACCTGGTGGACTACGCGCGCGAGCGCTTCGAGGCCATCGTCGCCGACTACCGCGTGTTCGCCGCGCGCATCGGGCTCACCGACATCACCGCCATCCCGCTGTCGGCGGTGCACGGCGACAACGTGGTGGCGCGCAGCGCGCGCACCGCCTGGTACCAGGGGCCGGCGCTGCTCGAGCACCTCGAGGGCGTCGAGGTGGACGCGGCCCTCAGCCGCGCCCCGTTCCGCCTGCCGGTGCAGTGGGTGAACCGGCCCAACGCCGACTTCCGCGGCTTCGCCGGGCAGATCGTCAGCGGGGTGGTGCGCCCGGGCGATCGCGTGCGCGTGCTGCCCTCGGGGCGCGAAGCGCACGTGGCGCGCATCGTGACCGCCGACGGCGATCTGGAGGCGGCCGTCGCCGGGCAGTCGGTGACGCTGACGCTCGGCAGCGAGACCGACGTCAGCCGGGGCGACGTGCTGGCCGCCGGCGATGCCCCGCCGCAGGTGGCGAGCCAGTTCGAGGCGACGCTCGTGTGGCTGCACGAGGAGCCGATGCTGCAGGGGCGCTCCTACCTGATGAAGGCCGGCACGCGCACCGCACAGGCCACCATCAGCCCGCTCAAGCACAAGGTCAACGTCAACACCCTCGAGCACGCCGCGGCCGAGAAGCTCGAGCTCAACGACATCGGCGTGTGCGAGCTGGAGCTCGATCGCGCCATCGCCTTCGAGCCCTATGCCGAGAACCGCGCGCTCGGCGGCTTCATCCTCATCGACCGGCTGAGCAACGCCACGGTCGGCGCCGGCCTCATCAACTTCGCGCTGCGCCGCTCGCAGAACGTGCACTGGCAGGCGCTCGATGTCGACAAGGGGCGTCGCGCGCAGCTCAAGGGCCAGCAGGCCTGCGTGCTGTGGCTCACCGGACTTTCCGGCGCCGGCAAGTCCACCATCGCCAACCTGATCGAGAAGAAGCTCGCCGCGCAGGGGCGCCACACCTACCTGCTCGATGGCGACAACGTGCGCCACGGCCTCAACAAGGACCTGGGCTTCACCGCCCAGGACCGCGTCGAGAACATCCGCCGCGTCGCCGAGGTGTCCAGGCTCATGGTCGACGCCGGGCTCATCGTGCTGGTGTCGTTCATCTCGCCGTTCCGCTCCGAGCGGCGCATGGCGCGCGAGCTGTTCGCCGCCGGCGAGTTCCTGGAGGTGTTCGTCGACACCCCGCTCGCCGAGGCCGAGCGGCGCGACGTCAAGGGCCTGTACAAGAAGGCGCGCCGCGGCGAGCTGAAGAACTTCACCGGCATCGACTCCCCGTACGAGACGCCCGAGAACCCCGAGATCCGCATCGACACCACGAGCCTCAGCGCCGAGGCCGCCGCCGACGAAGTGATCGCGCGGCTGGCTGCGGTGCGCATCACCGGCGCATGAGCGGCTCGTCGCGCGAGCTGCTGGCCTGCGTCGCGGACATCGCGCGCCAGGCCGGACGCGAGATCCTCGAGGTGTACGGCGCGGGCGAGGTGGCGGCGCTCATGAAGGCCGACCGCTCGCCGCTCACCGCCGCCGATCTCGCCGCGCACCGCTCGATCTGCGAGGCGCTGCACTCGCTCACGCCCGGGGTACCGGTGCTGTCGGAGGAGGCGGCCGACACCCCCTTCGCAACCCGCGCCGGCTGGCAGCGCTACTGGCTGGTCGATCCGCTCGACGGCACGCGCGAGTTCCTGTCGCGCAACGGCCAGTTCACCGTGAACATCGCGCTCATCGACTCGCATGTACCCGTGCTCGGGGTCGTGCACGTGCCGGTCACCGACGTGAGCTACCGCGGGCTGCCCGGCGCGGGCGCCTGGCGCGTGGCGGCGGGCGAGGCGGCGCGCGCCATCCGCGTGAGTGCCACGAGCGCGGCGCCGCTGCGCGTGGTCGGCAGCCGCTCGCACCGCGGTGACTCGCTCGATGCCTTCCTCGCGCGCCTCGGGCCGCACGAGCTCGTGCCCATGGGCAGCTCGCTCAAGTTCTGCCTGGTCGCCGAAGGGTCGGCGGACGTCTACCCGCGCCTGGGGCCCACCAGCGAGTGGGACACGGCGGCGGCGCACGCGGTGCTCGCCGGCGCCGGCGGCACGGTGGTCGACCTCGGCGGGGCGCCGCTGCGCTACAACACCAAGGCGCAGCTGCTCAACCCGTTCTTCGTGGCCTACGGCCCCACCGACCACGACTGGCTGCAGCTGCTGGCGGCGTAAACCCGTGCCGGTCCGCTGTCACGTCCACAAGCACGTCGCCGAGGTGGTGCTCGACTACCCGCCGATCAATGCGCTCGACGGCCGCGCCTGGCGCGAGCTGGCGCGCGTGGTGACCGAGGTCGCCGCGCGCGACGACGTGCGCTGCCTGCTGCTGCGGGGCGAGGGACGCGGCTTCTGCGCCGGCGCCGACCGTCGCGACGGGGCGCGCGCCGCGCCCGACCCGGCCCTGCGTGCGGCGCTGCGCGCCCTGCGCGAGTGCGAGGTGCCGGTGGTGAGTGCCGTGCACGCGTTCGTGCTCGGCGGCGCCGTCGGCCTGTGCGGGGCGAGCGATGTGGTACTGGCGGCGGATGATGCGTACTTCGTGGTGGGCGGGATCGAGCTCGGCGCGGTGCGTGGCGCGGCGCACATCGCCGCGCTGTTCCCGCCGCGCAAGGCGCGCGCGGCCTACCTCACCGGCGGGCGCATCACCGCGGCCGAGGCGCTGCGGCTCGGGGCGGTCGAGAAGGTGATAACGCCGAAGCGTCTGCTGAAGGAGGCGCGCGCCTTCGCCGGGCTGATCGCCGCCAAGGAGCGTAACGCGCTGGTGCGCGCCAAGGCGGCGCTCGGGCGGCGCGCCCTCAGAACTTGAAGGTCGACAGCAGCAGGCTGGTCTCGGTCTGCGAGATACCCTCGACCAGCCGCACGCGCGCCAGCACCCGGTCGAACTCCTCGAGGCTGTCGGCGCGCAGCTCCGCGACGATGTCCCAGCGGCCGTTGGTGCTGTGCAGTGCCGCCACCGCCGGCTCACCGCGCAGCGCCTTGATCACCGTGTCCACCTGGGTGCCCTCGACCGCGACCGTCATGAACGCACGGATCCGCTCGACGCCGATGTCGGGCTTGAGCCGCACCGTATAGCCGACGATCGTGCCGCTGGCCGCAAGCCGTGCCATGCGGTTCTGCACCGTTCCCCGCGCCACCCTGAGGGCCTTGGCGAGGGAAGCCACGGAGGCGCGGGCGTCGTTGCGCAGGAGCCCGATCAGCTGGCGGTCGATATCGTCCATTGGCAGGTCAAAACGTCAATCTGGTGTGTCAAAGTGTGCAGCTAACTGCCTGTTCTGTGCAAGTTTCTGTCTTTATTTTGGTCCGGCCTCCGACGACCATGGGTATCCAGGGTCCGGCAGCGCTTGCCGGCGGACCCCCACCGGAGAGGCGTCATGGTCGATTTCATCGGTATCGAGCGGGTGCGCGAGCTCGTCGCGCGGCGTGGCGCGCAGCGCTTCATCGCGGAGCTGGCGCAGGAGATCGAGGCCGACTTCGTACGCTGGGACGCGTTCGAGAAGTCTCCGCGCCATGCCTCGCATTCGAAGGTGGGAGTGATCGAGCTCATGCCGGCCTGTGACGGGCGGCTGTACGCCTTCAAGTACGTGAACGGCCATCCGACCAACACCCGGGTGGGCCTGCTCACCGTGACCGCCTTCGGCGTGCTCGCCGACGTCGAGACGGGCTACCCGCTGCTGCTGTCCGAGCTGACGCTCACCACCGCGCTGCGCACCGCGGCCACCTGCGCGCTGGCCGCCCGCCGCATGGCGCGGCCCGACAGCCGGGTCATGGCGCTGATCGGCAACGGCGCGCAGAGCGAGTTCCAGACGCTCGCCTTCCACGACATGCTGGGCGTGCGCGAAGTGCGGCTGTTCGATACCGACGCCGGCGCCACCGACAAGCTCGAGCGCAACCTCGCGCGGCTGCACCTGCCGGGCCTCAAGGTGGTGCGCTGCGCCTCGACCGCCGCCGCCGTGGCGGGGGCGGACATCGTCACCACCGTCACCGCCGACAAGTGCAACGCCACCATCCTCACCCCGGAGATGATCGCGCCGGGCATGCATCTGAACGCCGTCGGCGGCGACTGCCCGGGCAAGACCGAGCTGCACCCGGACATCCTGCGCCGCCCCGACGTGCGCGTCGTGGTCGAGTTCGAGCCGCAGTCGCGCATCGAGGGCGAAATCCAGCAGATGGATGCCGCCTACCCGGTCACCGAGCTCACCCGCGTGCTGGCCGGCAGCGCGCCGGGCCGGGCGGCCGCGCACGAGGTGACCGTGTTCGATTCGGTCGGCTTCGCGCTCGAGGACTTCTCCTCGCTGCGTTATCTCATGCGCGTGCACCAGGAGGAGCGCGGTACCCAGCGCCAGATCGACCTGGTGCCGGACCTGGAAGACCCGAAGGACCTGTTTGCGCTGCTGGCGGACGAGCGCGGCGGCGCGCCGCGCACTGCGGAGCGCGCCGGGGTCACGGCGTGAGCGCGGTGCGCACCGCGAGCCTCATCGGCGCGCCCACCGACGTGGGGGCAGCCGACCGCGGCGCCTCCATGGGACCGGAGGCGCTGCGCGTGGCAGGGCTGGACGCGGCGCTGCGCGGGCGCGAGCTCGAGGTCGTGGACCTGGGCAACCTCAGCGGCCCGGGGAACCCCTGGGAGCCGCCGCACGCCGGCTACCGCCACCTGCCGCAGGTGGTGCGTTGGAACGAGCTGGTGCACCAGACGGTGTACGACGAGCTGCGCCGCGAGCGCCTGCCGATTCTGCTCGGGGGCGATCACTGCCTCGCCATCGGCTCGATCAGCGCGGTGGCGCGCCACTGCCGCGAGCAGGGCAGGAGGCTGCGCGTGCTGTGGCTCGATGCGCACGCCGACTTCAACACCAGCCAGCTGTCCCCGAGCGGCAACGTGCACGGCATGCCGCTCGCCTGCCTGTGCGGGTTCGGGCCGCGCGAGCTGACCGGTATCGGTGGGGTGACGCCGGCGCTGCAGGCGGCGTGGGTACGCCAGATCGGCGTGCGCAGCGTCGATGCAGGCGAGAAGCGCTTCGTGCACGAGCAGGGCCTGGACGTGTTCGACATGCGGCACGTCGACGAGATGGGCATGCGCCAGACCATGGAGCAGGCGCTCGCCGGGCTCGACCGCGACACCCACCTGCACGTCAGCTTCGACGTCGACTTCCTCGACCCGGAAATCTCCCCGGGTGTCGGCACGCAGGTGCCCGGCGGCCCGACCTACCGCGAGGCGCAGCTGTGCATGGAGATGATCGCCGACACGCACCGCCTCGCCTCGCTCGACATCGTCGAGCTCAACCCGGCCTTCGACGTGCGCAACAAGACCGCGGTGCTGGCCGTCGATCTCATCGAGTCGCTGTTCGGCAAGAGCACCCTGGTGCGCCGTCCCGTGTGGCCGGCGCGCAAGAGCCGCAAGTCAGCGCCCGATACCGTCGCCTGAGGCGCCGCCCTGGCGGCGCATGTGCAGGGCGAAGCCGGGCACCCAGCTGTCCTTGGACTGGAACTCGGTGACCACGTCGTAGGCGTCATCGCCGGAGCGCTGCCAGCGGCTGCGGTACACCTGCTCGCTGCCGTTCTCGCGGTAGCTGCTGGGCGGAAACACCAGCGTCGCCCCGTCGGCTGAGACCGTGCCGCGGCTGTAGCCGCCGCCGCTCTCGATGTACAGATACTGCAGCTGCCCGGCGGCGGCATCCCACAGGTAGATGGTCTCGCCGAAGTCATCGGGCGCTCCGGCGCGATGCACGACGTGCTCGTCGCGTACGAACTTGCCGCCGTAGATCCAGCTGAAGCAGTGCTCGTCGGTGCTCTGGCTGCCGGGGAAGGTGCCCTTCCAGCAGTGTCCCACGAGGAAGCTGAGCGGCTGGTAGGCCGCGTGCGGGCCGGCAGCCGGGACGGCCAGGGCGGGCAGCAGCACCAGGGCGAGCGCGAGGGGGGCTTTCATCGGCGTTCCTTTCGGCGTGGGGCGGGGGGCCGCGCGCGCAGCGCCCGGGGCGGGATGGCTTCGCGCTGCAGGCGGTCAAAGTAGGCGCGCAGCTGACGCACCGCGCCGTCGAAGGTGCTGAGGTCGCGATAGGTGCGCGCCTGCATGACGCCGCCCTCCATGCCGGTGAGCACGAACGCGGCCAGCTCACGCCGGTCGAGCTCGCGCGGCAGCCGCTCGCCGGCGGCGATCAGGCACTCGTGCACCGCATCGGTCCAGGCGGCGAAGTTGGCCGCCAGGCGCTCGCGTACCGCCAGGTCCGGCTCGTGCAGCTCGAGCGCGAGGCTGCCGATCGGGCAGCCGTAGGTGCACTCGGTATCGGCGAGCGACTGCCGGTAGCGCGCGAGCAGCGCGAACACCCGCTCGAGCGGGTCCTCCACGCCGCGCCACGCCGGCTCGATCAGCATGCGCCGGATGCCGTCGCGGTACAGGTCGAGCACCGCCAGCAGCAGGTCCTGCTTGCCGGGGAAGAAGTGGTAGAGGCTGCCGCTGTTGACGCGCGCCGACTGCAGCACGTCGGCGACGCTGGTCGAGCCGTAGCCCTTCTCCCAGAAGAGCTTCATGGCGGCGAGGATCAGCCGGGTGCGGGTGTCGGGGGCAGCCATGCGCGACTTGAGTGTTTGTTCAAGTCGGCAGCTTAGCCTCGCTTGAGTGAGCGGTCAAGGGCCGCCGCGTTGCAATTGCGGCGCGGCGGGGCGCATCATCAGTCGCAGCGCGAGCGCGCCGACAACAACAAGGCCCGCCGGATGCGGGCGAAAGGTGAATCATGGCCGACAGCGTCTACAAGATCCTCGAACTCGTCGGAACCAGCAGCGAGTCGTGGGAGAAGGCCGCAGGAGCTGCGGTCAGCCAGGCCGGCAAGTCAGTACGCGACCTGCGTGTGGTCGAGATCGAAGCACTCGACATGGTCGTCGAGAAGGGCAAGGTCAAGAGCTACCGCGCGAAGGTCAAGATCTCCTTCAAGCTCGAGAAGCAATAGGCCAGCGGGTCAGTGGCCTCCGCCGGCGGCGCGCCGCAGCGCGGCGCGGGCCAGCAGGCGCGTCGAGTCGAGGGTCGGCAGGGGCGAGTTGGCGTCGTTCATGATGAGCGGGAGCTCGGTGCAGCCGAGCACCACCGCGTCGCACCCTTCCGCCTGCAGGCGCGCGATGACCTTCTGCAGGTAGGCGACCGCCGTCGGCGTGAACACCCCCGCCACCAGCTCGCTGAAAATGATGCGGTTGACCTCGGCGCGCTCCACCGGATTGGGGCGCAGGTAGCCGAGGCCGTGCGCGGCGAGCTTCTCCGGGTACACCTCGCTGTCGACGAGGTAGCGCGTGCCGGTGATGGCGAGGCGCCGGAAGCCGCGCTCCAGCGCCTCCGCCGCCACCACCTCGGCGATGTGCAGCCACGGCAGCGGTGAGCGCCGCGCCACCCACGGCATCGCCTGGTGGATGGTGTTGTCCGGGCAGATGAGGAAGCCGGCGCCGGCGCGCGCCAGCTTTTGCGCCGAGGACAGCATCAGCTGCGCCACGCCCGCCCAGTCGTCGCGGTCGATGCAGCGCATGTACTCGGCCAGCGAGTGCGTGTGCATCGACACCTCGGGGTGATCGAGCGCACCGAGGTACTGCGCCCCCTCGAGGCACACGGTGCGATAGCACAGCGCCGCGCCCTCGGCGGAGCAGGCGACGATGCCGATGTGCCGCGACATGCGCCGATTCTACGCGGCGCGTGCCGCCGACGCGCTACGGCATAATCGCTGCCGCCCGCGGCACCGGCCGCCGCGCCCAACCAAGCCACCCCGGGACACGCATGACCTTCAATCGCGGCGAACTGCTCCTCCTCGGCCTGTGCGCGGCGCTCGCGCTGGGCGCACTGTGGGCCTGCACCCCGGTACTGCGCGGCGGCGGCCGGCCCGCCTACCCGCCGGCGCCGCGCGGCAGCGTGGTCGAGGACTACCATGGCACGCGGGTCGCCGACCCGTACCGCTGGCTCGAGGAGCTCGACTCGCCTGCGACGCGCGCCTGGGTCGAGGCCGAGGGGCAGCTGACCGATGCATACCTCGCGCAGCTGCCGCAGCGCGCCCGCATCCGCGACCGCATCGCCGCGCTCTACGACTTCGAGAAGACCGGCGTGCCGTTCAGCCAGGGCGGGCGTTACTTCTACACCAGCAACAGCGGGCACCAGGATCAGAGCGTGCTGCTGATGGCCCCGGCAGCCGACGCGGCCGCCGTGGTGGCGCTCGACCCGAACGGGCTGCCGCCGGCGGGCCATCCGGTGGTGACCGGCTACGTCCCAAGCCACGACGGCCGGCTGATGGCCTACGGGGTATCGCTGTCGGGGTCGGACTGGACCGAGTGGCGCATCCGCGACCTGGAAAGCGGCACCGACCTGCCGGACGTGCTCGCGCACACCAAGTACTACCCGCCGGTCTTCAGCCGCGACGGCAAGGGCCTGTACTACGGGGCGTTCCCGGCGCCGGCCGCCGGCGCCGAGCTCAGCACCCGGGACAGCGGCCACGCCGTGTACTTCCATGAGCTCGGCACGCCCGCCACGCACGACCGGCGCGTGCTCGGCGATGCGGCGCACCCGGACTGGCAGTACGAGCCGCACCTGACCCCCGACGGGCGCTGGCTGGTGGTGGTGAGCGGGGAGGGAGAGGTGGGCGACAAGGGACGCGAGGACGTGTACGTCGTCGAGCTGGCCTCGGGACACGTCAGCGCGATGGCCAGCGGCTTCGCCGCGGCCTACACCTATGTCGGCGCCGCCGGCGGCCGGCTCTACTTCCTGACCTCGCTCGAGGCACCCAACGGGCGCGTGATCGCCGTCGACCCGCAGCAGCCGGCGGCGGCCTGGCGTACGGTGATCCCGCAGGGGCGCGACGCCATCGAGTTCGCCGGCCGCAGCGTGACGCTCGTCGGGCACCGCCTGCTGGTGCGCTCGCTGCACGATGCGCACAGCCGCGTGGTCAGTTACGCGCTCGATGGGAGCGGTGCGCGCGAGATCGAGCTGCCGGGGGCGGGCACGGCGGTGGGGTTCGACGGCGAGGCCGACGACCCGGAGACCTACTACGCCTTCAGCGACCTCGTCACGCCGCCGACGGTGTACCGCTACGACGTGGCCGGCGGGCGCAGCAGCGTGTGGCGCGCGCCGCGCGTCGCCTTCGATCCGGCCGCGTTCCAGCAGCAGCAGGTGTTCTACCCCGCCAAGGACGGCACGCGCATCCCGCTGCTGCTCGCCTTCCGCCGCGGCCTCAACCTGCACGCCAACAACCCGGTGCTGCTGTACGGCTACGGCGGCTTCGGGCTGTCGAGCCTGCCGGCGTTCAACCCGGCGCGCATCGCCTGGCTGGAGATGGGCGGCGTGTTTGCGCTCGCCAACATCCGCGGCGGCGGCGAGTACGGCGAGGCCTGGCACCGCCAGGCGATCCGCACCCACAAGCAGGTGGTGTTCGACGACTTTCTCGCCGCCGCCCGCTTCCTGATCGACCACCACTACACCAGCGCGCCGCGCCTGGCGATCCACGGCCGCTCCAACGGCGGCCTGCTGGTCGGCGCCTGCCTCACGCAGCGCCCCGACCTGTTTGGCGCGGCGGTGGCGCAGGTGGGCGTGCTCGACATGCTGCGCTTCAACCGCTTCGGCCAGGGCGCCGGCTGGGAAGGGGACTACGGCTCGCCGCAGGACCCGCAGCAGTTCCGCGCGCTGTACGCCTACTCGCCGCTGCACAACGTGCGCCCGGGCGTGCGCTACCCGGCGACGCTGGTGATCACCGGCGACCACGACACGCGCGTGATGCCCATGCACTCGTTCAAGTTCACCGCCGCGCTGCAGGCGGCGCAGGCGGGAGCGGCGCCGATCCTGCTGGAGGTCGACCGCGCCTCGGGCCACGGCGGCGGCGAGACCGTGACGCAGGCGATCGAGCAGAGCGCGGACATCTACGCGTTCCTGGCACGCAACCTGCGCCTGCGCGGCGCGGGTGGGCGCGCGCGGTAGCGCTCCAGGCCACGTTCCAACTTTGTTACAAGCCCGCGCCGGGCCCGCGCGGGAGTAAGCTCCCGCGCGGGTTGCAAGCCAGGGAGCGCACCATGAATACCAACACCCGCCCCACGCCCGCGCGCACGCTGTTGCTCGCCGTCTGCACCGCCGCCGCCGTCTGGTCGCTGGCGCGCGCCGATGAGGAGCGCGAAGCGCGCCGGCTGGAGATCACCAGCATGACGTTCACCGACGGTGCGACGCTGCCGCTGAGCGCCGTCGACAACATCAGCGCCAACAACCTCAACGTCTGCACCGCGGACGGCAGCGCCGGCGGCAACGAGTCGCCGCAGCTGAGCTGGCGGCACGCGCCGCACAACACCCGCAGCTTCGTGGTCATCGCCTACGACACCACGGCGGCATTCTCGCACTGGGGCATGTACAACATCGCCGCACGCACCACCAGCCTGCCGCAGAACGCGGGCGCCGCGAGCAGCAGCTTCGGCCGCCAGGTGAACAACGACTTCGGTGATTTCGGCTACGAGGGACCGTGTCCGCCGACCGGCGTGGAGCCGTTCGCGCATCACTACGTGTTCAGCGTGTACGCGCTCGACACCGAGCTCAGCCTGCCGGCCTCGGCCAACTTCCCCGCCAACGCCGAGACGCTGCTGCACGCGCTGCTGGCGGCCGGCCGCGGCGGTCACATCCTGGCGAGCGGCAGCATCACCGGGCTGTTCTCGAGCACCCCGGCACAGTGAGGCCGGGGCGCGCCGGGCCCTAGGTGCGCCCGAGCGGCTGGAAGCTGACCCCGGACAAGGCCTTCACCAGTCCGTCGAACTCGGCCGGGCGCGGATCGCCGCTGGCATTGACGGTCATGCGGTACAGGTGCTGGTCGACGATGACGTAGGTGACACAGGAGTAGGCGGTTCCCTTGTCGCCGGCATGCGCGTGGACCACGGTCCAGGCGCCGTGGCCGCCGACCACGGTCGGCGCCCCCCGAGTTGCTGACTCGACGTCGGCGTTGAACTGCGCATCGAGCCGCGCGCGGTACGCCGGGCTCGCGACGTCACTCCCCGGCGCAACCGGACCGCTCTCGCGGAAGATGCGCATCACCGCAACGCCCAGTCCGATCGTCATCTCGTAGCCGTCGGGTCGCTCGCTGACCTGTGGCGCCGAGGTCCCCGGCGGCACCCGCATGATGCTGAGGCCAAGCGCGGGCACGTCGACGTCGGGCACCGCGGCGCCGCCGGCGAGCGGCCGCAGGGCGACAAGGAGTAGGAGCGGCCAGTACGGTCGCGGCATGCAACGAAGACCTGCGTGGCGGATGGAAGTTCGCTAGCTTGCGACGCCGGCGCACCTCAGCGCAACATTGCGCCATGCCACAAGCAACCTGGAGCACGCGCCGCGACGACAAGGCGCGGCGCCTGGCAGGGGTCGCGCCGTTCACGCGCGGCAAGTTCCTCGACACCGCGGCGATCGTGCCGGCCCTGCAGGCGCTGCTGCGGCCCGGCGATCGCGTCGCGCTCGAGGGCAACAACCAGAAGCAGGCGGACTTCCTGTCGCGGTCGCTGGCGCAGGTCGACCCGCGCGCCGTGCACGACCTGCACTTGCTGATCTCCTCGATCAGCCGCCCCGAGCATCTGGATCTGTTCGAGCGCGGCATCGCCCGCAAGGTGGACTTCGCCTTCGCCGGCCCGCAGAGCGTGCGCGTCGCGCAGCTGCTGGAGGCGGGGCGCCTGGAGGTGGGCGCGATCAATACCTACGTCGAGCTGTACGCGCGCATGTTCGTCGAGCTCGGCCCGCAGGTGGCGCTGGTGTGTGCCGCGCGCGCCGACGCCGCCGGCAACCTCTATACCGGCGCCAACACCGAGGACACGCCCACCATCGTCGAGGCCGCCGCGTTCCGCCACGGCATCGTCGTGGCGCAGGTCAACGAGATCGGCGAGTTGCCGCGGGTCGACATCCCGGGCTCGTGGGTCGATCTCGTGGTGCAGGCGGACCGGCCGTTCGCGCTCGAGCCGCTGTTCACGCGCGACCCGGCGCAGATCAGTGCGCAGCAGGTGCTGATGGGCATGATGGTGATCCGCGGCATCTACGAGCGCCACGGCGTCACCAGCCTCAACCACGGCATCGGCTTCGACACCGCAGCGATCGAGCTGCTGCTGCCGACCTACGGCGGCTCGCTGGGGCTCAAGGGCCGGATCTGCCGCAACTGGGCCCTCAACCCGCACCCGACGCTGATCCCGGCGATCGAGAGCGGCTGGGTGGAGAGCGTGTACTGCTTCGGCAGCGAGGTCGGCATGGAGGAGTACGTGCGCGCGCGCCCCGACGTGTTCTTCGTCGGCAGCGACGGCAGCCTGCGCTCCAACCGCGTGCTGTGCCAGCTGGCCGGTCAGTACGGCGTCGACCTGTTCGTCGGCTCGACGCTGCAGATGGACGGCGATGCCAACTCCTCCACCGTGACGCTGGGACGCCTGGCCGGTTTCGGTGGCGCGCCCAACATGGGCCACGACCCGCACGGCCGGCGCCACAGCAGCCCCGCGTGGCTGGATCTGATCAGCGTCGAGGCGCCGGTGGTGCGCGGCCGCAAGCTGGTGGTCCAGCTGGTGCGCACGGTCAGCAAGAGCGGTACGCCGGCGCTGGTCGAGTCGCTCGACGCGGTGGCGGTCGGCAAGCGCTGCGGCATGCCGATCGCGCCGGTCATGATCTACGGCGACGACGTCAGCCACGTGGTCACCGAGCTCGGCATCGCCTACCTCTACAAGGCGCAGGGACTCGAGGAGCGGCGCGCGGCGCTGGCCGCCATCGCCGGTAATACCCCGATCGGTGCCCGGGCCGACCCGGCGCGCACCGCCGGCCTGCGGGCGCGCGGCCTGGTGGCGTGGCCGGAGGACGTGGGAGTCGAGCGCGCCGCGGCCCAACCCGCGCTGCTGGCGGCGCGCAGTGTCGATGATCTCGTCCGCTGGTCGGGCGGCCTGTATCAGCCGCCGGAGCGCTTCCGCTAGCCGCGCGCCGGTCGCAGCGTGCGCCGCGCCCGCGACGCGAGCAGGGTCAGCTCGCCGACGATGCCGCGCCGGAACGCCAGCACGCAGGCGACGAAGGTGGCGCCGATGATGGCCGTCACCCAGCCGCCCACCACGTCCGACAGGTACTGCTGCAGCGTCACCACGATGCCCGCGCCGAGCACCGGCCCGAAGAAGGTGCCGGTGCCCCCGAGCAGCGTCATGAGCACCACGTCGCCCGAGGTCGACTGCTGTACGTCGGCCAGCGTCACGAAGCCGAACACCAGCGCCTTGAGCGAGCCGGCGAGGCCCGCCAGCGTTGCCGACAGCACGAACGCCAGCAGCTTGTAGCGGTTGATCTCGTAGCCGAGCGAGATGGCGCGCGGCTCGTTGTCGCGGATCGCCTTGAGGACCTGGCCGAAGGGCGAATGCACCACGCGGCGAATGAGCGCGAACACCGCCACGAACGTCGCCAGCACCACGTAGTACATGACCACGTCCGAGTGCAGCGGCAGCAGCCAGAACAGCGTGCCGCGCGGGATGCCCTGCAGGCCGTTCTCGCCGCCGGTGAAGGGCGCCTCCAGGCACACGAAGTACACCAGCTGCGCGAGCGCGAGCGTGATCATCGCGAAGTAGATGCCCTGGCGGCGGATGGCGAGCGCGCCGATCACCAGCCCGAGCAGCGCCGCGGCGGCGACGCCGGCGAGGATCGCGAACCCCGGTCCCCAGCCGTGCGCGCTCACCAGCCAGCCGGTCGCGTAGGCGGCGAAGCCGAAGAAGGCCGCGTGCCCGAATGACAGCATGCGCCCGAAGCCGAGCAGCAGGTTGTAGGCGCAGGCGAACATGGCGAAACACAGCAGCTGCATCATGAACACCGGGTAGATACCGAGCAGCGGTACGGCGAGCGCGAACAGGACCGCGAGGCTGTACAACACCGGCTGCGCGCGCATGGTTACTCCCGCCCGAACAGGCCGGCGGGCCTCAGGATCAGCACCAGCGCCATGATGACGAACACGACGATGTTGGAGGCCTCGGGGTAGATCACCTTGGTGAAGCCCTCGATGATGCCGAGCGCCAGGCCGCTGACGATGGCGCCCAGGATCGAGCCCATGCCGCCGATCACCACCACCGCGAACACGACGATGACCAGCGAGCTGCCCATGTGCGAGTTCACGAGCACCACGGGAGCGGCCAGGACGCCCGCGAGCGCTGCGAGCGCCACCCCGCCGCCGTAGGTGACCGACATCAGCAGTGGCACGTTGACACCGAAAGCCTGCAGGAGCGAGGCGTTCTCGGTGGCCGCGCGCAGGGTCGCGCCGAGGCGCGTGCGCTCGATGACGAACCAGGTGCTGAAGCACACCACCACGGACGCGGCGATCACCCAGGCGCGGTACAGCGGCAGGAACATGAAGCCGAGGTTGACGCCGCCGGCGAGCGCGGCCGGTACCGGGTAGGACTCGCCGGTGGCGCCGAACACCTGATGGAGCGAGCCTTCCGCGATCAGCGCCAGGCCGAAGGTGAGGAGCAGGCCGTAGAGCGGATCGAGCCGGTACAGGCGCCGCAGCAGCAGCCGCTCCACCACGATGCCGACCAGCCCCACCGCGAGCGGTGCCGCCACCAGCGCCACCCAGTAGTTGATGCCGAGCAGCTGCAGGCCGAGCAGGGCGGCGAATGCGCCCAGGGTGTAGAAGGCGCCGTGCGCGAAGTTGACCACGCCCATGAGCCCGAAGATCACCGCCAGCCCGAGGCTCAGCAGGGCGTAGAACGAGCCGTTGACCAGCCCGAGCATCAGCTGGCCGAGAATCACGGCCACCGGGATGCCAAACACGTCGCTCACGGCGCGGCCCGGCGCAGATCAGCGCGGCTGCGGCGCGGGTCCGCGACGCCTTACTTCGGCGCCAGCGGGCACAGGCCGGTGATCGGGCCGAAGGCCTCCTCGCCGCTCATCTTTTTCACGAGCCGGTAGTAGTCCCAGGGGTACTTCGATTCCTTGGGCGTCTTGACCTGCATGACGTACATGTCGTGGATCATGGCGCCGTCGGCGCGGATGTAGCCGCCCTTGGTGAACATGTCGTTGATCTTGGCCTTCTTGAGCTCCGCCATGACCTTGTCCGGGTCGGTGCTGCCCACCGCCTTGACCGCCTTCAGGTAGGTGAGGGTGGCGGAGTAGGCGCCGGCCTGGTCCATGGTCGGCTCGCGGTTGAACTTGGCGAAAAAGCGCTTGCCGAAGGCGCGCGTCTCCGGGCTCAGGTCCCAGTACCAGGCGGTGGTCAGGTACAGTCCCTGCGCGGCCGGCAACCCCAGGCTGTTGATGTCGGTGATGAAGGCAAGCAGCGCCGCCGGCTTCATGGTCTTGGTGATGCCGAACTCGTTGGCCGCCTTGAGCGAGTTGGAGAAGTCGGTGCCGGCGTTGGCCAGCCCCAGCACCTGCGCCCCCGAGGCCTGCGCCTGCAGCAGGAACGACGAGAAGTCGGCAGCTCCGAGCGGCACGCGTACGGCGCCGAGGTTCTTGCCGCCATGGCCCTCTACGACCTTGGAGGCGGCCGCCTGCAGCTGCGTGCCGAAGGCGTAGTCGGCGGTGAGGTAGAACCAGCTCTTGCCGCCGGCATTGACGATGGCGGTGGCCGTGCCGTTGGCGAGCGCCACGGTGTCGTAGGTGTAGTGCACCGAGTAGGCGGTGCAGTCCTCGTTGGTGAGCGAGGCGCCGCCCGGCCCGATGTTGAACAGCGGCACCTTTTTCGCGGCGGCGACCTTGGCCATGGCGATGTTGACGCCGGTGTTGGAGCCGCCGAGCAGCATGTTGAGCCCGCTCTGGTCGGCCCACTCGCGGAACTTGGCGGCGCCGATGTCGGGCTTGTTCTGGTGGTCAGCCGACAGCACCGTGATCTTCTTGCCGAGCACCGTGCCGCCGAAGTCGGCGACCGCCCACCTCACTACCTCGACGCCGGCCGCGCCCATGACGTCGGCGTATACCCCGGACATGTCGTCGATGTCACCGATCACCACCTCGTCGGCCGCCAGCGCCCGGCCGCCGGAGGCCGCGGCGAGTGCCGCCGCCGTCGCAAGGATCACCATCCGCAGTTTCATGAGTCGTTCTCCTCGTTTGTTCTCTCGGCCTCAGACGCCCAGGTAGCGGTTCAGCGTGGGCATTTTGTCCTGTAGTTCGGCCGCGGCGAAGCCCTCCACGATGCGACCGCGCTCCATGATGTAGAAGCGGTCGGCGAGTGGCGCGGCAAAGCGGAAGTTCTGTTCCACCATGACGATGGTATAACCCTGCCCGCGCAGACGCTGCACGGTGCGCGCCAGCGCCTGCACGATCACCGGTGCCAGCCCCTCCGAGATCTCATCGAGCAGCAGCAGGCGCGCTCCGGTGCGCAGGATGCGTGCCAGCGCCAGCATCTGCTGCTCGCCGCCCGACAGGTGCGTGCCGCGACTGGCGCGCCGCTCCTTCAGGTTGGGGAACATGGCGTAGATCTCCTCCACCGACATGCCGCCGGGTGCCACCGGCGGTGGCAGCAGCAGGTTCTCCTCAGTCGACAGGCTCGAGTAAATGCCGCGTTCCTCGGGACAGTAGGCAATGCCGAGGTGCGCGATGCGGTGCGGCGCCAGGTCGATGGTCTCGCGCCCCTCGACCTCGACCGAGCCGGAGCGGCTGCCGACCAGGCCGAGCAGCGCCTTGAGCGTCGTGGTGCGCCCGGCGCCGTTGCGCCCGAGCAGGGTGACGACCTCACCGCGGTTGACGTGGCAGTCGACCCCGTGCAGTACGTGGGACTCGCCATAGTAGGCGTGCAGGTCGCGCACGCGCAGCAGCTCTGCGCCCATCAGTGCCCGCCCCGCAGTTCGCCGTCGGGGGCGCCCATGTAGGCCTCCATGACGAGCGGGTTGCGTGCCACCTCGGCGTAGCTGCCGCTGGCGATGATCTGTCCGCGCTGCAGCACGGTTATGGTATCGGCGATGCGCGACACTACATGCATGTTGTGCTCCACCATGAGCACGGTGCGCTGTGCCGCCGCCTGCTTGATGAGCGCGGTGACCCGATCGACGTCCTCGTGCCCCATGCCCTGCGTCGGCTCATCGAGCAGCATCAATTGCGGGTCCATGGCGAGCGTGGTGGCGATCTCCAGTGCGCGCTTGCGGCCATAGGGCAGCTCGACCGCCACCACGGCGGCGAAGGCGCCGAGGTCGACCAGCTCGAGCAGCTCCCTGGCGCGGTCGTTGAGCACCGCGAGCGTCGCCTCGCGTTTCCAGAAATGGAATGTGCCGGGGTGGGTGCGCTGCAGGGCGATGCGCACGTTCTCGAGCGCCGTGAGGTGCGGGAAGACCGCCGACAGCTGGAACGAGCGCACCAGGCCGCGGCGTGCCACCTCGGCCGGCTTGGCATGAGTGATGTCCTCGCCGCGGTACAGGATCTGGCCGCGGGTCGGGGCGAGGAACTTGGTGAGCAGGTTGAAGAAGGTTGTCTTGCCGGCACCGTTCGGGCCGATGAGGGCATGGATGTGCCCGCGGCGCACGCGCAGGTCGACGTTGCAGACCGCGACGAAGCCGCTGAACTCCTTGGTCAGCCCGCGCGCCTCGATGATGCAGTCGTCAGCGGCGCAGCAGGGCGCAGCTACCATGGCGGTTTCCCAGTCTGGTCAAGGCGCAGTCTCATTGCCGGTCGAGCGCGCCGCCCGGTCGTTCTACAATCAGCCGTCCGGCGACGCTTCACGGTCGGCGAGTTTCACGTGACTGGTGACAGGAAAGCAACAGCAGCACTGTTTCGTCCGCTGAGTGCGCGGGCGCCGCGCCGGCGCGCGCCACGCCCGGCGCAGGACAACCCGGCCCTGCAGGCGATCTGGGACGTGGTGTGCGCGATTCCGCGCGGCCAGGTCTCGACCTACGGCGCCGTGGCCCGGGCGGCTGGCCTGCCCGGACGGGCGCGCCAGGCCGGCTTTGCCCTGCGCGTCGCGCCGCGGGACCTGCACCTGCCGTGGCATCGTGTGGTGGGCGCCGGCGGACATATCGCCTTCCCCAGCGCCTCGCGCGCGCACCGCGAGCAGACGCGCCGGCTGCGCGCCGAGGGGGTGGCGGTGAGCGGCGGGCGCGTGCCGGTGAGCGCGCTCACGGATCTCGAGCAGCTGTAATCCTGCACCGACACCGGCAGGCGGGAAAAACGCGCATACGCGTCCTGCCTGCTGCACATTGTCACCTGGATGTAGCCTTTCACCGACGGTTGGCCGCGGTCGCGTCTGCATGCGAGGCTGAGCCGCATGAATCTGCCCATTACCCGTGTCGCATCGCTGCTGCTCGTTACCGTGTTGTCCGCCTGCGGCGGGTCGAGCTCGCCGATGTCCAACACCACTCCGCCGCCGACCGGCGGCAACCCGCCGCCACCGCCGAGCACGCACACTGACGTGCTGACCTATAAGAACGACATCGCCCGCACCGGCCAGAATCTCACCGAGACGCAGCTGACGCTCGCGAACGTCAATTCCAGCAGCTTCGGCCGGCTGCGCACCCTGGCGACCGACGGCAAGGTGGACGCGCAGCCCCTGTATGCGGCCACCGTCAGCGTGCAGGGCGCCAGCCACAACGTCGTATTCGTCGCCACCGAGAACGACTCGGTGTACGCCTTCGACGCCGACAGCGGCGCGATCCTGTGGCAGGTGTCGCTGCTCGGCAGCGGCGAGGTGCCGAGCGATACGCATAACTGCAGCCAGGTGTCGCCCCTGATCGGCATCACGGCCACACCGGTCATCGACCGCTCGGCCGGCACCCACGGCACTCTCTACGTGGTGGCCATGTCCAAGACCAGCGCCTCGCCGGCTGATT
Organism: Steroidobacteraceae bacterium; assembly: GCA_025451275.1. Taxonomy (GTDB): domain Bacteria; phylum Pseudomonadota; class Gammaproteobacteria; order Steroidobacterales; family Steroidobacteraceae; genus 13-2-20CM-66-19. Next base: position 4,438 of record JANWKR010000002.1, on the reverse strand, counting down.
ACTTCCAGCGCCTGCACGCGCTCGACCTGGCCACGGGCGCGGAGCTGCTCAACGGGCCGATGACCATCACCGGCACCCACCCCATGACCGGCGGCACGGTCACCTTCGACCCGCAGCAGTACGAGGAGCGCGCGGCGCTGCTGTTGTCGCAGGGCACCCTGTTTCTGAGTTTCACTTCGCACTGCGACGAGCCGCCATACTCCGGCTGGATATTCGCCTACAGTGCCGCGACGCTGGCGCGTACGGCGGTGCTCAACGTCGCTCCCAACAGCGGCGGGGCGGGGCCGGCGATCTGGATGGCCGGCGGTGGCCCGGCGGCCGACGGCGCAGGCAACGTCTATCTGCTCACCGCTAATGGCGCGTTCGAGACGACGCTGAACAGCAGCGGCTTTCCCAGCAAGGGCGACTACGGCAACAGCTTCCTGAAGCTGACCCTGTCCGGCGCCACGCTGGCGGTATCGGACTATTTCACGATGTTCAACGAGGTCATCGAGTCGAACGCAGACACCGATCTGGGCTCGGGCGGCATCATGCTGCTGCCGGACTTCAAGGACTCGGGCGGGACGGTGCGGCAGCTGGCCGTGGGCGCCGGCAAGGATACGCACCTGTACGTCGTCGACCGCAACGCCATGGGCCACTTCACTTCCGGGTCCAACAACATCTGGCAGCAGCTGAGCGCAGCCTTGCCGGGCGGCATCTGGTCCACCCCCGCCTACTTCAACAACACGGTGTACTACGGCCCGGTGGGCAGTCCGCTCATGGCCTTCCCGATCGCCAGCGCCAAGCTCGGCGCGAGCCTGCCCGGGAGCACCTCGACCAGCTTCGGCTACCCGGGCACGGCTCCGGCAGTCTCGGCCAACGGCAGCAGCAACGGCATCGTCTGGGCACACCAGAGCACCAACCCCGCGGTGCTGCACGCCTACGACGCCAGTGACCTGACGCACGAGCTGTATAACAGCTCGCAGGCAAGCGGCGGTCGCGACCAGCTCGGCGCCGGCAACAAGTTCATCACCCCGACCATCGCCGACGGCAAGGTGTTCGTAGGCACGCAGACGGGCGTCGCCGAGTTCGGGCTCCTGAACTGACGGCACCCCGCCTCAGGGCGAGGACTGCAGCTCCAGCTCGCGCAGTCGCGGCGCCTCGAGATGTCCGAGATACATCGAGGCGTCGTACAGCGCCCAGGCGAATCCCAGCAGCGCGAGCGCCAGCACGATAAAGGCGCGCACGTGGCGCGCCTCGAAGTGGCGGATGGAGCGCGCGTAGGCGATGAGGGCCAGTGCGGCGGCCACCGCCACCGTCGCATCCACGCTGGCGCGCTGCCAGTAGCTGCCGCCCAGGTGCAGCCACATGCCGAACTCGTCGAAGGTCAGGCCCATGGCCACCCCGTAGCCGAAGGCGGCGCGGCGCGCGGCATCGCCGTGCGGCTGCCCGAACAGCAGGTAGCCACCCACGGCCGCGAGCAGGAAGATGCCGTAGTTCAGGTGATGCACGTGGGTGCCGCGCATGAACAGGTACAGGTTGGGAATGCGTTGCGCCATGATGAGGAACACCAGCGCGCGCGCCAGCACGAAGGTCACGACGAAGGCGAGCAGCGCGCGCCGCGCCAGCTCGTGCGCGCTCGGCGCTGTCCCGCTCACAGGCGGCGGCGCGCCCGCCGTGCAGGGGCGGGGAGGGCGTGCGTGTAGGTTGCCAGCAGCACTCTATCCTCCGGGCAGGCGGGCGCTAGAATGCCCGAAAACTGCGGGGACTGCTCGACATGGACTCACTGCTCGGCGGCTGGGAGAACTTCTACGTCATCGTCGGCACCACCGCCGGCGGACTGACCGGCCTCACCTTCGTGGTCATCGCGCTGATACGCGACGCCAGCAAGGTGACACCGACCGGTCTCGGCGCGTTCATTACGCCGACCATCGTGCACTTCGGCGGTGTGCTGGCGCTGGCCGCCTTCCTCAGCATGCCGCACCAGAACCCCCTGAGCCTCAGCATCGGCTTCGGGGTCGCAGGCGTCGCCGGTCTCATCTACTGCGGCTTCATCGCCGTCGGGATCCGCCGCCAGGCGGTCGCCTACACCCCGGTTCTCGAGGACTGGCTGTTCAACTGCATCGTGCCGGCCCTGGTGTATGCGCTGCTGCTCACGGCGGCCGTCACCATCGCGGTATGGCCGGCCGCGACTCTGTTCGCCGTGGCGTCGGCGGCGCTCGTTACGCTGTTTGTCGGCATCCACAACGCCTGGGACATCGCGGTCTTCATGGCGACCCGCACCCCGCCCGCCGCACCTCCCAAGTGATCTGACTTAATGCCGGCCGGAAGCATATTCGCCGCGCCTTAACCCCGTCCGGGCTCCGCCCGCGCTTTAGCTCCTGGAGAACCTGCAACTCGAAGGAGCCGACGTGAAGCATCTCAGCTGGCTAGTAACGGCCGCCGCCCTGGCGGCGAGCAGCAGCGCCTCCGCGCTGGGCGGCCTGGCGGACGTGGCGATCGTGGACCGCGACAGCGGGGCAACGCTCAGCACCTACTACTACCGCGGCGAGTACTGGGTGGCCGGCAATCCCGGCGGCCGCTATGCCATCGAGGTCCGTAATCGCAGCGGCGGCCGGCTGCTGGCGGTGACGGCGGTCGACGGGGTCAATGTGCTGTCGGGCGCCACGGCGGGCTTCGACCAGGCCGGCTACGTGTTCGACCCCGGCGAGAGCTACCAGATCACCGGCTGGCGCAAGAGCAACAGTGAGGTGGCGGCGTTCACCTTCACTGACCTGCCCAACTCTTACGCGGCGCGCACCGGGCGCGCCGCCAACGTGGGCGTCATCGGCGTGGCGGTGTTCCGCGAACGGGTGCAGCGCTACATTCCGCCGCGCATCACCCAGGCGCCCGTGCCGGGTGCGGCCGAAACACGCGCCCAGGCCGGGGACTCGAACCAGGATGCGGCGATCGCGGGAGGGCGCGCCGCGCCGACTGCCGAAGCGGCTGCGAAGTCTGGCGAGGCGGCGCGGCGCGACTCCCTGGCCGCCGACTCCGCGCCGGCGCCCAGGCTCGGCACCGGACACGGTGAGCGGGAGTCATCCGTGGTGCAGGAGACCGAGTTTCAGCGTCAGCAGCCCGGGCCGAACGAGATCATCCGCATCCGTTACGACAGCATGGACAACCTCGTGGCGCTGGGCGTCGTGCGGCGCGTGCATCCGCTACCGTACCGCCCCGAGGCCTTTCCCGGCTCGCCGCGGCAGTTCGTGCCCGATCCGCCGGCCGGCTGAGCACCCGGCGCGGGTGCCTGCTGCCATAATGCGCTGAATGACGGACGCGCCCGAGAGCGATGAGGATCTGCTCGGCCGCTACGCGCGCGGCGAGGCGCGAGCCTTCGAGCTGCTGTACCGCCGGCACGAGATGCGGGTGTGGCGCTATCTCGAACGCAACGTGGGCAACCGCGCCACCGCCGACGAGCTGATGCAGGAGGTGTGGTTCGCCGTGGCCCGCGACGCGCGACGTTTCGAGCCCGGATCGCGCTTCACGGCCTGGCTGTTCGCGATCGCGCGCCACCGCATGATCGACGCTGTGCGCGCCGGGCGCCGCCAGGTGAGCCTGGAGGCGCTCGGGTACGACGCCCCGCCGGTCGCGGAGCAGCTGACGACCGAGCCGAGCATCGGCCCGCTCGCCGCGGTCATGGTGCGCGAACAGAGGGGGGCGCTCACCCGGGCGCTCGGGGAGCTGCCGGATGAGCAGCGCGATGCGCTGCTGCTGCAGCTGGAGGGCGAGTTGAGCGTTGAGGAGGTGGCGGCCATCACGCGCAGCAGCTTCGAGACCACCAAGAGCCGCCTGCGCTACGCGCGCACCAAGCTGCGCGAACTGCTCGGGGAGCACGCATGAATATCCTGCCCCCGGGCCAGGAGCCGCACGACGAGCTCGACGAGCTGTACCGGCGCGCCTCGGAGCGGGACCCGAGTCGCCCGAGCGAGGCCACGCGTCGCACGGTGCTGGCGCACGCCGAGCGCCTGGCCGCGGGCCGCCTCAGCCCTCCGGCGCGCAGTCCCCGGCGCGCCGGCTGGTGGCCGGTCGCTTTCGGCACGCTCGCCGCCGGAATCCTGGCAGCCCTCCTGGTGGTGCCGAGTCACTTCGAGCCTCCCGTGCCCCCGGCAGCCGAGCGCCCGCCGCTCGCCGCCCCCGCTGAGCTCGCGGCGACTGCCGGCCGCGCTCCGGCGACGGCGCCTGCCGAGCCTGCACCCGCCGAGACGATGGCCGCGGCGGGAGAAGTCGAGCGGCCCGCCGCAGGCCGTCCGTCCGTACCGCCGCGCACGCCGCCGGCGCTGGCACGCCGCGACGGTCAACGTCCCGACGCCCGCTCACGTCTGAGGCCGGAGGCGTCCGCGCCGGCGGCCGGGAAGCGCGCCGACTTGCTGACGGACACTGCACCGAAAGACGCCTACGTCTCCAATGAGCCCGTGATGAC
>JANWKR010000001.1 GCA_025451275.1 Steroidobacteraceae bacterium | reverse complement strand
GCGCCCCGGCACCCGCGGCACCGTGCGGTTCACGCCGGCCCTGGAGGCGAAACGCGCGGCGCTGCAGGGCCTGGCCTCAGGCCCGGTCGTCAAGCTGCTGCTGCGCTTCGGTACGCCGTTCTGGGAACAGCTGCAGGGCGGGCGCTTTCGCGACGTATCCTTCTTCCACGCCGCCGCTGCGCCGCTGCCCACCTTCTGGACGGCGGTCCCGACACGCGCACCACTGCTGGTCGCCTGGGCCGGCGGCCCGCAGGCGCGGCGCGTAGCCACCGGGGCGGCGCGCGCACAGCTCGTGCGCAGCGCGCTCGCGAGTCTGCAGGCGTTGTTTGGTCGCGGGACCGACGTCGCCGCCAGCCTGCAGGGCTGTTACTACCACGACTGGCAGCGGGACCCGTACGCGCGCGGCGCCTACAGCTACGTCACGGTGGGTGGCAGCAGCGCCCGCGCCGCGCTCGGCCAGCCGCTGGCAGACACGCTGTTTTTCGCCGGCGAGGCGACGGACAGCGCCGATGAGGCGGGCACCGTCGTCGGCGCGCTGCAGAGCGGACTGCGCGTGGCGCGCGAGGTGCTGGGCGCGGGCAGCGGCGCCTAGCGCATCGGCTCGCGGCGCGAGCGGCCGACCGCGTAGCCGGCAGCGAACGGCAGGGCGAGCACCACCACGGCCAGCAACACCAGCAGCAGCAGCGCCTCGCGCGTGACGCGCGCGACCTCATCGCCCGAGCTCTTCACTACCTGGTCGGCGATGCGGGCCGCATCGGCCGCCAGCGCGCGCCGCTGCACGTCCACCGCGGCGACTACCGCGGTGCGCTCGCTCTGCAGGTCGGCGAACAGCGCGGTGCGTTCACTGTGCACGGCCGCAGCCGCCGCGCGCGAGGAGTCATCCAGGCGGTTGAGCACGTCGCGCAGGCTCGCACGCACCTGTGCCTCCGCCTCGCGCACCAGCTGCGGGGCCGTCTCGGCTACCGTGCTGAGTCGCGCCAGTCGCTCGTCCAGCTGGCGCAGCGCCGCCTGCACGTCCCCGCCGCTATAGCCGGCGTCCCGCAACGCCAGGCGCGTGCTCAGCATCACCTGCCCGGGCTCGGTGTCGCCGTAAATCGCCGCCCGGTCGGCCAGGTCCGCCAGGGCCTGCGGAATCGTCCCGAGTGCATCCACGAGGCTGGCGTCCATGCCCCTGTCACGGCTCCACAGCTCCAGCACCGAGGCGCGGGCGAAGGTCAGGTCCTGCAGCGGGTGCTGGCGCACGTACTGCGCGATGAACTGCCGATAGCCGGCGAACTCGCGTGGCGCGAGCAGCCGCTGCGCCAGCGCCGTGATGTCGGTGGCGAAGGCGGCGGAGATGTCGCGCACCGCCTGCTGATGGTTGCCGAACAGCGCCGCGCCCGCGCCGCCCTCCCCGACGAACGCCTGCATCTGCACGCCGAGTGCCCAGCTGTCCACCAGGCTCAGCATCGGCGTGATGCGCGTGGCGGCGCGACGGCTCTCGGCCACCGCCGCCAGCTGCCAGCGCAGGGCGTTGTCGTGCACGTTCAGGTCGCTCTCCGTGCTGAGCATGTCCTGCGTGCAGCGCGCCACGTCGGCGACGAACCGTGCCTCGAGCTCCCGAGTCAGGAGGCGCGCGTCGAGGTCGCGCTGCGACAGCGGCCGCTCGGGACTCTTCAGCGACACCAGCGAGCAGCCGGCCAGCACCAGACACAACAGCCCACCAGCAAGCCGGCATCGGCCTGTGCGCGACAGTGGCTTCCCCATGGTGGCTTACCTGATCCGCCGTGCGCCCGGCATGCGGGCTGTTGTTCGTGACCGGAACTATAAGTTTAAGGGTAGACTTCCCGCCAGCCTGACCTGGGTAGCGAGCGCGATCGCCCCGATGATCTTCGAACACGTTCCGACCGGCGGCTGCCAGTCGTACCTGGTGGGGTGCGAGGAGACCCGCGCCGCGGTGCTCATCGATCCTGAGATCACTCAGCTGGACCGCTACCTCGGTCTCGCCGCGCACAATGGCCTGCACGTGCGCTACCTGCTCGATACCCACACGCACGCGGATCACTTCACGGCCACCGCCGAACTCAGGCGCCGCCTGGAGGTGCCGATCGTCATGCATCGCGACAGCCCGGCGCCATTCGTCGACATGCGCGTCGACGACGGCGAGATGATCGCGCTCGGGCGGCTGCGGCTGCGCGTGCTGCACACGCCCGGCCACACGCGTGACTCCATGTGCCTGGTGGTCGAGGACCGGGTCTTCACCGGGGACACGCTGCTCATCGGCGCCACCGGGCGCACCGACCTGCCGAGTGGCGACCCCGAGGCGCTCTACGACAGCCTGTTCGAGCGGCTGCTGCGGCTGGATCCGGCACTCAAGGTGTTTCCGGCGCATGAGTACAAGGGCCGCAGTCACTCGACCCTGGCGCAGGAGGCGGCCGAGAACCCCCGCCTGCAGCAGCGCGAGCGGGCCGGCTTCGTCGCCATGATGCGCAACCTCAATCTGACCATGCCCAAGCACATCACCGAGGCGCTGCGCGTGAACATGAGCGGTGGCCGCAGCGTTGCGCAGCTACTGGCAGAAGCCGGCGCGCGCGTGCCGTTCATGTCGCTCGCCGAGCTTCACGGCCATGTGCAGGCCGCCTCACCGGGGCTGGTGATCCTCGACGTGCGCGAGCGCGAGGCCTTCGAGCGCGGCCACGTGCCCGGCGCCCGCCTGCTGCCGCGCGGCCAGCTGGAACTGCGCGTCAACACCGAGCTGCCCGATCCCACGCAGCGCATCCTCGCCTACTGCGAGCTGGGCCAGATCTCGACGTTTGCGGCCGCGACCCTGCGCGACATGGGCTACCAGCGCGCCGTGGCGCTCGACGGCGGAATGCAGGCGTGGCGCGCGGCCGGCTACCCGGTCGCAGTCTGAAGCTCACTGTCCGAGCAGGCGCACCTCACGCTGCGGGAACGGCATGACGATGCCGCGTGCGCGGAATGCGGCGAGCACCGCGGCGTGGATCTCGCCGGCGGCCGCGGCCTGGTCCGGCACCGACACCCACGGCTTGATGGCGATAGCCACCGCCGATTCCCCGAAGCCCACCGGCCCGACCACAGGCTCGGGGTCGGCGAGCACCCGCGGGTTGGCCGCCAGTACCTCGCGGATCAGCGCCACCGTGGTGGCGATGTTGCTGTCGTAGGCGGCGCTCACCTGCATGTCGAGCTGCCGCACCGTGCCGTAGTTGTGGAGGATCTCGCCGACAATCTTGCGGTTCGGCACCACCACCCGCGAATGGTCGCTGTGCGCGAGCGTGGTGTTGAACAGCGCTATGGTGTCGACGACTCCCTCGACGCCCGCGATGGCGATGTAGTCGCCCACCCGGAAGGGCTTGCCGAAGATGATCGACAGGCCGGCCACGACGTTGCTGAGCACGCCCTGCATGGCGAGCGCCACGCCGGCACCGGCGATGCTGAGGCCGGCGATGAGCGGCAGCAGTTCGACGCCGAGGTTCTGCAGCGCCATCACCGCGAACATGAGGATGCACGCCGCCCAGACGATGCGGGTGAGGAGCTGGCGGATCGGTGGCTCAAGGTCACGCCGGTTGAGGGCCCCCGCCATCCAGCGGCTGACCCAACGGCTCACCGCCAGTCCGATCGCCAGGATCAGCACTGCGGTCAGCAGGCGCGGGCCGAAGCGGATGCCGAGGTCGATCAGCGTGTCCTTGGCGTGGTTGACGGTCGCGACCTCGTCGTTCATGGCGGCGCACTCCCCCTGCGGCGTGGCGCTATGTTATCAATTTGTCGCCGTGACCCGCAGCGCAGTTAGGGTAAGCCGATGTTGCACGAACAAGCGCTGATCGCGACGCTGGCCGTCAGCCTGGCGCTCGCCTTCGCCTTCGGATTACTGGCGGTGCGGCTGCGTCTGTCGCCCATCGTCGGCTATCTGGTCGCCGGCATCGCCCTCGGCCCGCATACCCCCGGGTGGGTGGCCGACGCGCACCTCGCCCCGCAGCTGGCCGAGATCGGCGTCATGCTGCTGATGTTCGGCGTCGGCACGCATTTCTCATTGCGCGACCTGCTGGCGGTCAAGTCGATCGCGGTGCCGGGCGCACTGGCGCAGATCGTGGTCGCGACCGCACTCGGCGCGCTCGCCGCGTGGCTGTGGGGCTGGACACCGGGAGCCGGTCTGCTGTTCGGCCTGGCGCTGTCGGTGGCGAGCACCGTGGTGCTGCTGCGCGCCCTCGAGCAGCAGGGCGCGCTCGACTCCGAGGACGGGCGCATCGCGGTCGGCTGGCTGGTGGTCGAGGACCTGGTGACGGTACTGGTGCTGGTGCTGCTGCCGGTGCTGGCCGGGCTCCTCGGCGCGCCGGCGGCCGCCGATGGCGCCGGCGGCGCACAGCTGTGGCGGACGTTGGCGCTCACGGTCGGCAAGGTGGCGCTGTTTGTGGCGCTCATGCTGGTGGTCGGCTCGCGGGTATTTCCCTGGATCCTGGCGCGCGTGGCGCGCACCAACTCGCGCGAACTGTTCACCCTCGCCGCCATCGCGCTCGCGCTCGGCGTCGCCTACGGCGCCGCGGAGCTGTTCGGCATGTCGGTCGCCCTCGGCGCCTTCTTCGCCGGCATGGTGATCAGCGGCTCGGACCACAGCCATCGCGCCGCGAGCTACCTGCAGCCGTTTCAGGACACGTTCGCGGCGCTGTTCTTCGTCGCGGTCGGCATGCTGTTCGAACCGCGGGTGCTGCTGGACCATCCGTGGGAGGTGCTGCTGGTGCTCGGCATCATCGTCATCGGCAAGGCGCTGGCGGCGTGCGCGCTGGTGCTGCTGCTGCGCCGGCCGCTGGCCACGGCGCTCAGCGTCGCCGCAGCCCTGGCGCAGATCGGCGAATTCTCCTTCATCCTCGCGGTGATGGGCGTGAACATGGGCTTGCTGCCGCCGCAGGGGCAGAGCTACATCGTCGCCGGCGCGCTGCTTTCCATCACGATAAATCCGCTGGTCTTCACTCTCTTGCGGCTGACGCGCGCGGCGCACGGCGCCTGAAGTACTCAGGGCGGCGGCAACGGGCCGAGCGCCGCCTCGAGCGCACCCCCGAGCCGCAGCAGCGCGCGATCGCTGCCGGCGGCCGCGTCGAACTCCAGCGCCACCGGCAGGCCGCCGGCGGTGAGCCCCGCCGGCAGCACCAGTCCCGGCAGCCCGGCGGTGCTGCCGGGGCCGATGTTGCGCGCGATGGCGGTCCGGAACGGCAGCGTCACACCCCCGCAATCGACGCTGCGCGCCTGACCCACGGGCGGCGCCGCCACACACGTGGCCGGAAACACGATCGCCGCAGCGCCGCTGCGCGCAAAGAACTCGCGGAAGGTCGCATGCAGCTGCGGCAGGTGTGTGGCACAGGCGGCGCGGTAGTCTTCATCAGACGCGAACCACGCGCCGCCGGGCGCGGTGAAGTCGTCAATCACGCGGCGCACGTCGGCACTGGCGGCCGCCAGCACCGTGTCGAGCGCCAGCCCCGCGCGATGACGCGCGAGATAGTCGGCAAACGCCGGACGGAAGTCCCGGCCCTGGATGACGCCCGTCGTGAGCTCGAGCAGGCGCGCGAGGCCGGGCAGCCGCGCCTCGAGCAGCTCGACTCCTGCAGCGGCCAGACGCTCGAGCGCGGCCCCGGCTACGCGCTCGACCTCGGGGTGGAGCGATTCGAACCAGTAGTCGCGCACCACGGCGAGGCGCACCCCCGCCAGCGGCGCGCACGGCGCGAGCGCGGCCTCCCCGCTCAGCACCGCATCGAACAGCTGCAGGTCCGCGACGCAGCGCGCTAGCGGGCCGACCTGATCGAACCGCGGACTGATCGGCGCGACGCCCGCATTCGGATAGCGGCCGGTCGTCGGCCTGAAGCCGGCGATACCACACAGCGCCGCGGGCACGCGGATCGAGCCCTCGGTGTCCTCCGCGAGCGCGAGCGGAGTCAGGCGCGCAGCCACGGCCGCGGCGCTGCCGCCGCTGCTGCCGCCGGCGATGCAGTCCGGGTCGTAGGGATTGCGCACCGGCCCGAACACCCTGTTGTTGCTGGTCCAGCCGAACGACAGCTCGTGCAGGTTGGTCTTGCCGAGCACGATCGCCCCGGCCGCGCGCAGCGCGGCGATGACCGGGGCGTCCGCCTGCGGGCGGAACTGGCGCAGCGCCGCGGTGCCGGAGGTCGTCGGATAGTCGGCGGTATTGATGCTGTCCTTCACCGCGATCGGCAGGCCGTGCAGCGCACCCGGGGGCTGCCCGCCGCGGCGGCGCGCGTCGCAGGCGCGCGCCGCTGCCAGCACGCGCTCGGGCTCGAGGGTGATGAACGCGTTGAGCGAGTGTCGCGCGGCGCAGCGCTCGAGCAGCGCCGCGGCGTAGCGCTCGGCGCTCAGTGCACCGCCGGCCATGGCGGCGACGGCCTCACAGGCGCTCAGCTCTGCCAGCGCGCCGGGCGGCTCAGGCACCGGCAGGCTCGGGTCGCGCCATGCGCACCACGTAGGCGACGACCGCGCGCGTCATGTGCGGCGTGATCGGCGCGTGACCGAACAGCGTGCGGTAGTAAAACGGCGCGGTGAGCATGTCCAGCAGCACCTCGATGTTCAGTCCGGTGCGGGTCTCGCCGCGTGCCGACGCGCGCGCAAACGCGGCGCGCATGGACTGGCGCCGCGCCGCCAGCACCTCGCGCCGGATGGTACGCGCCAGCGCCACGTCCTGCGCCATATGCGCCACCAGCCCGGCCAGCCCGCGTCCCAGCGGGCCGGCGAAGGCGCGCCGCAGCGTCGCCACCGCCGCCTCGAGGTCCCCGCGCAGCGAGCCGGTGTCCGCCGCCGGGCTGTAGCCGAGCTCGCCGACGATGGCGTAGGCGACCAGATGCCGCTTGCTCGGCCAGCGCCGGTACAGGCTGGTACGTGCCCGCCCGATCTTGCGCGCGATGCCGTCGATGGTGATGGCGTGGTAGCCGCGCCGGCGCAAGCCGTCGAGCACCGCGGCGATCACCTCGGTGTCGATGCGCTCATCGCGCGGCCGCCCGGAGCCCCCTCCCCGGCGGCCGCTCACGAATGTGGCGTGCCGTGCGGGTCGCCCGCCTGAGCCGCGGTGGCGTTCGCAGGCCGCGCCGGCGCTGCGGGCGCCGGCTGCGGCGGCGGCAGTGCCTGCGGGGGCGGGGGGGCCGCTCCCGGTGCGGCTGGCGGCGCTGCGGGCGCAGCCGGCGCGGACACGGGTGCCACCGGCGGCGGTACGTCGAAGGCGACCGTGCTGACGACCGAGGGGTCGTCGCGCAGCTTCACATACAGCCGGCCGGCGGTGGGGCGGTGTACCGGCAGTGCCTGGCCGGTGAAGCCGTCCGGAACCTGAGTCGGCTGACTGAACTGCGGATCGCCCGAGACCGAATCGAGCAGGAACAGATTGGAGCCGGACAGGCGGCAGGCATCGTCGGCACTCGTCGGGCAGTCGATGCCGTTCAGACGCGGCAGGCGCACCAGGGTGGCGAGCGGCTGCCAGTCACCCGTCACGCCATTGCTGACGCGACGGAAGCGCAGCGGGCCAAACGCGGAAGCACCGAGCGCCTTGGCCGGGTCGAGGGTCGCGACCGCGACCTTGGTGTTCTGCAGCGTCAGGCCGCCCGCCCCCACGCCGAGCACGGTCGAGGACGCCCCGTCCGCGGTCGCGACCTCGATCTTCTCATCGTAGGCGAAGGCCGCCGGCGATCGCGCCCGCAGCGAGAAGGCCAGCTGCGCGTCCTGCGGTACCTCGTCGGCGCTGGCGAGCTGGATCTCGCCGTCGCGGCCGGCGCCGCCGACCCGTGCGCTCTTGCCGATGAGGGTCGCGCTGGGGCGCGCCGCCTCGATCGCCACGGTCAGCTCGAGGCTGCGGCCGTCCTTGAGCAGCACGCGCGCGCTCGCGCTGTCGCCCGCCTTGAGTGCGCTCATGTCCTGGCCGCTAGCCGCGCTCATGGCCAGCTCGTCGTGACCGCCGCTCGTGGTGAGCGCCCCGGGCGCGAACTGCACGCCCTGCAGCGCAAGGCTCGCCACCTCATCGAGGCGGCTGCCGCGCAGCACGCCGCTACTGTCGCCGGCGTGCAGGGCGAAGCTCTCCGGGTGGCCCGCTTCCGCAAAGGCCCGCAGCGCCAGGCGCTGCGGCTGTGGATCGCCGAACTGGGTGATGAGCAGCGTCAGCTCGCCGGGCGCGGCCGCCTGCAGTGGCAGTTTTGCCTCCAGCTCGTCAGGCTTGACGCCCTTCCACTCCACCTTGTGGAGGCTGCCGGCCGCCTGCAGGGACACCTGCTCGACGCAGCTGACGCTCGGCGCCTGCACGTGGATCGTGTCCTGGCGACCGACGATCAACGCGGCGTCCTCGCCGGGCGCGAGCCGGAAGGTCTGCTGGCGCGCGCTCACCAGCTGGAAGCTGGGCCCGTCGTAGCGGTCGAAACCCCAGTAGCCGTGCAGCGCCGCGACCGTCGTGTCGCCGAGGGTCGCCTTGGCCAGCGCGGCGGTGTCGACGCTGAAGCCGCCGTGCGCGGCATCGGCGCGCGCCGGCAGCTCGAGCGCGGCGCCGTCCTTGCCATTGACCCGCAGCGCCATGTCGTGACCATAAGAGGTCGAGAACATGAGCGGCGCCCCCTCGACCGGCAGCACCAGCGGGTTGCGTCGGGCGCACAGAGCCTGCTGCGCATCGACCGGCCGCAGCGGCGGAAAGTGCGGCGCCTCGACCGCGGGCAGCGCCACCACCAACACCGACTTCGGGTCGTGGAACGAGGGCGGCGCGTTGAGCGTCAGGTGCAGTTTCTGGCCGTCGGCTGAGGCGAGCGCGGGGATGTACTGGTACTGCGCGGTGTGGAACGAGTCGAGTATGCGCGCGATGTCGAATATCGAGCCGATGAACGGCCCGTAGTAACCCGAGCGCAGCTGCGGCGTGCTGCTGGCCTCCATCGCCAGGTCGCTCGCAGGACCGGAGGTGAGTTCCTGGGCAATCGAGGCGCTGTGGCCGTCGTTGAGAATGAGCGACTCGCGCCCATCCATCAGGCACGGCGCCTGCAGCACCGCGATCTTGGCGAGGCATTTCTCGTCCACCTTGATGGCGAGACTGCGCGCCAGGAGCGGTGCGGCCTCCTTCAGGTGCTCGGGGTCGGCGTCCGACAGTGAGCGCACGGCCGCCAGATACGCCTCGAGCCGCGAGCGGTCGAGTGTCGCCTGATCCAGATCCTGTGAGGTGCGCACGAACGAGCCGGGCCGGCCGCGCACCGCGTTCACGAGGGTACCGTAGTCCCCGCCGGTCTCGGGGGCAAGGAACACCATGAGCTGCTGGGCGTCCTTGGGTACGGTGAGGGTCATGCCCTCATGCGCGCATTTGCTGTCCCAGGTCTCGCAGCGCGAAAACCAGTCCTTGGGCGGCGGATTGGTGGAGCCGCGCAGGAAGGTCGCCACCAGCAGGTAGTGCGCCGATTGCGCCTCGGGCAGGTCGGCCCGGATCCACACCCGGTCGCCGGTTGCGAGGTTCGGCACGCGTGCCGCCGGCAGCGTCGTGCCGCCGCGGGTCACGGTCACCTCGATGGTGGGGCCGGCGAGATCGAACGCGGCCGGATCGGCCTGCACGGCGGCGGCGAGCGCCAGCGCGGCAGGCAGCAACAGGGTGCGGGACAAGACGGTCGTGCGCAATGGCGTACCTCGCAGCGGTCAACGGTGAAAACGGGCCGCAGAGCAGCTCAGCCCTGGCTTACGCTACATACTGTAGCGTATCTCAGGTCGCTTCCCGGAGTAAGTGAACCCGCTCACGCGCGGGCGTGATCGGCGCCTGGCAGCCACGCCCTCAGGTGCCGTGGCCGGCTTCGACGTGCTCGGGACTGGTGCGGGGCAGTGCGCGGTACGGCACGCCAGCCTTGCGCGCCGGGGCTAGCGCGGCACCCGGCGCGGCCTCGGGCAGTGCCTCGGGCGGCACAGCTTCCGGCGCCGCCGCCTCAGCGTACGGGCTGAGAATGTCCCGCGGTGGTGCGCCGCTCAGGGCGGCGGCCAACTCGCGCGGTGGCGCGGTCTCGGCCGGGGTCAGCAGCAGTCCCATGCGCCGCGCCAGGCGCCCGGCGCTGGTGCGGCTGGTCCAGGCGGTGACCAGGACGCTGCCCACCAGGCCCACCAGCACCGGCGTCAGCCACCAGAAGAACTGCGGGGCGAGGCGCAGCATCGCCGCGCCCCACACGAGGCCGAGCAGCAGGTGCCACTTCTGGCGCGCGAATGCCTCGCGCAGCGTCACGCCGCGATCGGTGCGGCCCTGCGCGTTCCAAGACACCGCCTTGCCGAGCAACGTCTGCACCACAAAGGTCGAGTGGAACAGCATCATGGACGGCGCCAGCAGCACGCTGAACAGCTGCTCCACGAACAGGCTCGCCACCAGGCGCGGACCGCCGCCGAACTGGCGCAGCAGCGGGCGGTCGCGTGTCAGCAGGATCGCGCCCAGCACCTTCGGCAGCAGCAGCACCACCAGAGTCAGCACCATCAATGCCGTGATCTCGCCGTGACGGATCTGCGGCCAGCTCGGGAACAGGCTGCGCAGGCCGGGCAGGAAGTACTGCGGCTTCTTCGAGGCCTCCACCGCGCTCACGATCGAGCTCAGCAGCAACAGCGCGAGCCACATGGGCGAGCTCACGGAGGAGATGATGCCGGTGAGCAGGTGCACGCGGCTGAGCGGGTGCAGGCCGGGGAAGGCGAGCACGCGCGAATGCTGCAGGTTGCCCTGCGTCCAGCGCCGGTCGCGCTTGGCGAAGTCGATGACGTTGGCCGGCACCTCTTCCCAGCTGCCGCCGAGGTCGGCGATCTGCCGCACCTCGAAACCGGCCCGGCGCATGAACGCGGCCTCGACGAAATCATGGCTGAGGATGTTGCCGCCGAGCGGCGGCCGGCCCGACAGGCGCGGCAGCGCGCAGTAACGTGCGAACGGCTTGACGCGCACGATGGCGTTGTGGCCCCAGTAATTGCTCTCGCCGGCATGCCAGAACGCCAGCCCGCTGGTGAGCATCGGGCTCTGCACCGACGAGCCGAACTGGATCAGCCGCCCGAACAGCGTCTCGCGCCCCGCCGGCAGCGGCAGCGTCTGCAGGATGCCGATCTCGGCGTGCGCCTCCATCAGGCGCGCCAGCGTGACGAGCGTCGGGCCGGTCATGACGCTGTCGGCGTCGAGCACCACCATGCACTCGTAGTTGTCGCCCCAGCGCTTGACGAAGTCGGCGATGTTGCCGGCCTTGTGCTCGCTGCGGTCGGTGCGGCGGCGGTAGAAGATGCGCTCGGCGCCGCGGTAGCGGGCGACGAAGCGGCGCCACATGGCCTCCTCGGCCGCGGCGATCTGCGGATCGGTCGTGTCCGACATGATGAACAGGTCAAACCAGCGCTGCTCCGGCTCGCGCGCCAGCGACGACCAGACTGCATCCAGACCGGCCTCGACGCGGTCCGGGTCCTCGTTGTACACCGCCATCACCACGGCGGTATGGACGTGCAGCGGCCGGCCGGCCACCTCGGCTGCATCCAGCGCCAGCGGGTCGCGACCGGCGATCCGGATCACGAATCCGGCGATTGCCGTCCACAGCGAGCCGGCGATCCAGGTGAACAGGCCGAAGAACAGCACCAGCCCGACCACCTCCACCGCGGTCAGGCCGTTCGCCTCGAGCACGTCCAGCAGCAGCGCGCTGGCGCACAGCGAGGTGAGCAGCGTCAGGCCAAAGAACAGCGTGCGGCGCAGCGACAGCCGCCGGCGGGGCCCGGCATTGTTCACGGTGTCCATTGGTATACCCACGTTTCCGTCAACACCTCGCCATAGAGCGTGAGGAAGCACTGCAGGTCGACCGGCTTCTTCTGCTGCTTGGGCGACACCACGAAGGCCACCCGCCACGCCCCGGTCTGCGGCACCCGCTCCACCGTCAGCGCCTGCGTCTGCCCGTTGCCCGTGCTCAGCTCGGCCTTCACCGGCTGCGCGGACTCGAGCCCGTCCAGATCCCCGCCGGCGAAGTCCACCAGCATGCGCCGTGCCCCGCCCGGGAAGCGATCCTTATTGTCCCCCATTGCGGGGCTGCCGGCGCGGGTGGCGACGACCCGTCCCCCCGGGGGCCAGTGGGAGGACTCGGCGAAGGATGACAGCAGGTAGGCGAAGGCGAAGGGCTTGCCGGCGGGCGGGTTCTGGGCCGGTACCCAGTACGCCACGATGTTGTCGTGGATCTCCTCGTCGCTCGGGATCTCGACCAGCTCCACCCCGCCCTTGCCCCAGTTGCCCAGCGGCTGTACCCAGTAGCTCGGGCGCGCCTGGTATTGCGCCTCGGTGTCCTCGTAGTGGCCGAAACTGCGCTCGCGCTGGATGAGCCCGAAGCCACGTGGATTCTCGTCCATGAAGCGGTTGACCCGCAGCTCGCGCGGATTGCCGAGCGGGCGCCAGATCCACTGGCCGTGGCCCGTCTCGGTCATCAGACCGTCGCTGTCGTGCACCTGCGGGCGGTAGTCGTCGAAGCGGCGTCCGCCGTCCTCGCTGAAGAGGAACATCGAGGTGAGCGGGGCGATGCCGACCTTGTTCATGGCGTGGCGCGGATACAGCTCGCCGTGTACCTCGACCTGCGTGACCGAGCCGGGATGTACCTCGAACTCGTAGGCCCCGGCGACGTTCTTGCTGTCGAGCAGTGCGTAGATCGTCAGGCTGCGCTCGCCGGCCGCCGGCCGCACCAGCCAGAAGTCGGTGAAGGTGGGAAACTCCTCCCCGCTCTGCAGCGCGGTGTCGATCGCCAGGCCACGGGCCGAGGCGCCGTAGCGCTGATTGCGCCCGAGCACGCGGAAATAGGAGGCTCCGAGAAACACCAGCAGCTCATCCTTGTAAGCCGGCGTCTGCAGCGGATAGTGCACCCGAAAGCCGGCATAGCCAAGGTTCGCGGGCGCCTTCGGCGGCTTCAGCAGCTTGCCGAAGCTGAAGTACTGCGGATTGTAGGCGACCGGGTTCACCCCGGCGCTGCTCACCTCGAAAAGGTTGACGCGCTGGCGCGTGCGGTAGCCGCGGTGGAAGAACTGCACCTCGAACAGCGCCTGTCCGTGCCACAGCGCGCTCGCCGGGCGGAAACGGATGTCCCGGTACTGGTCGTAGCTGAGATTCGCGAGGCTCGCGGGGAGGTTGTCAGGCATGGCCCGATAGTCGTGCTGGGCCCGCTGCTGTGCCAGCTGTCGCACATTGGCGAAGCTGAAAACCGCGGACTCGGGCCGTGCCGCGCTCTTCGCCGGCGCGGCCGCGACCGCAGCGCTCTTCGCGGGCGCCGGTGCGGCGGCGGGCCGCTCGCGCGGCGCAGCCGGCGGCGGACTGGCCGGAGCGGGAGCGGGCGCTGGGGGCCCCGCGGTCTGTGCCAACAGCAGAGACGCGAGCACGAACGAAGCGATCACGGCCGACCGCCGCATGCAAGGCCACATGCACGCACCCGCATTGTCTTGGTCTCTTTACCGCAAGCAGAGCATCGCGGACCGCATGGCGCGCAGTGTGCCAGCCGGGACCGGCCCGGTGTTCTGAATTGCGTGTCGGAGGGGGCCGACAGCCTCCGCTAAGCCTGAGCTTAGCTGTTAGAGCGGCCCGGGCGGGCGGGTTTCACGAGCCGTTCAGGCGCGCCAGCACGCTCGCCACCACGCCGTCGCAGTGCACGCCGCCGAAGTCGTAGATGTCGCCTTCGGCGAGATCGATTTCCTTGGCGAGCGACTCGCGCAGCATGCCCTTGGCGCGGAAGTGCCGGCTGCGCACGCTGTCCTGCGAGATCGACAGCGTGGAGGCGATCTCCTCGACGCTGAGCTCCTCGATGGAGCGCAGCACAAACACCAGCCGCAGGATTTCGGGCAGCTCGCCGACCTTGCGCTCGAGCACGCTGCGCATCTGCGCGCGCGCGGTGCAGTGCTCGGGCGGCTCGCCCGCGTCCGGCACGCGCGCGACAGCCTCCATGCCCGGGTCAGCGCTCACCATCGGCACGATATTCTCGCGCCGCGTGGAGCGGCGGCGGCGCGCCGCACACTCATTCAGCACCAGCCGCGACAGCCAGGTGGAAAGCGCCGCATCGCCGCGGAACTGGCCGATGGAGCGATAGGCGCAGAAATAAGCGTCCTGCAGCGCGTCCTTGGCCTCCGCGTCGTCGCGCAGCGAGGCGCGCGCGAGGCGGTACAGGCGGCGGTTGTAGCGCCGCATGAGCACCTCGAAGGCGGCGCGATCGCCGCGCGCGATGCGCTGCGCGAGCGACAGCTCATCGGCGAGGACGGCGGCGGCAGTGTCGAGTGCTTCGGTCATGGCGGCGGCGGAAACAATAGCTCTCCCTTGTTTAGATGTCGCGAGCGGCGCGCTTGTTGCGTCCTTATCCGACTTAATGCCGTTCCGGTGAGCGCACGGGCGCGGGGAACGCCGCGACGGGCCAGCGCGGCGTTTCCGCCCGTCACGCCGCACGGCGCCATGACACCTAACTTAGATGCATCGGCTGCTGCGGGAGAAGCACACGTGAGACGCAAACTGACGGCTGTTACCTGGGTATTGGTCTGCGTTGCGAGCCTCGCCTGCACGGCCGCCTGGTGCGACGACGACGACGGACCGGGGCACGATACCGAGCATGCGGCGCGCGCCCTGATCGCGGCGGGCCGCCACACGTTCCGCTTCGATACCTTCGGCGATGAAGCCTTCTGGGGCGACACCCTCAGGCTGCACCAGGCAATCGAGGGCAGCCGCTTCGGCGGCGTCGGTGCCGGCGTCAGCCCCAAGACCGCGCTCGCGGTCGGGCTCAAGGTCGACGTCGATGCACTGCCGGGATCGCTCATCCAGGCACTGCGCCGCGGCCAGGTCAATCTCGACGATCCCGCCACGACGCTCGCACTGCTGAAGCTCAACGCGGTGATCGGCGTGACGGGATTCTTCACCCCCGGCGGCACCTCGCTGCGCTCGGTCGGCATCCAGTGCGCCCTGTGCCACTCGGCGGTGGACAACTCGCTCGCGCCGGGCATCGGCCATCGCCTCGACGGCTGGGCCAACCGCGACCTGAACGTCGGCGCGATCGTCGGCCTGGCACCGGATCTGAGCACCGTGGCGACGCTGCTGCGGGTCGATGAGGCCACGGTACGCAAGGTGCTCGCCGCCTGGGGCCCGGGCAAGTTCGACGCCGAGCTGCTGCTCGACGGCAAGGGCTTCCGCCCCGACGGCAAGACCGCGGCAACCCTCATTCCGCCCGCCTTCGGACTCGCGGGCGTGAACCTGCATACCTGGGTCGGCTGGGGTTCGGTCACGCACTGGAACGCCTTCGTGGCGACGCTGGAGATGCACGGCAAGGGCACGTTCTTCGATCCGCGGCTCGCCGATGCCGAGCAGTTCCCGGTGGCGGCGCGCGCCGGTTTCGACAACGTGCGCAATGACCCGGACCTGGTCAGCCCCAAGCTCCCGGCCCTGCACGTCTACCAGCTGGCACTGGCCGCGCCCGCCGCGCCGCGCGGCTCCTTCAGCGCGGCGGCTGCGGCCCGCGGCCAGCAGGTCTTCTCCTCAAGCCACTGCGACAGCTGCCACGCGCCCCCGACCTTCACCGAACCGGGCTGGAACCTGCATACGCCGGCCGAGCTCGGCGTCGACGACTTCGAGGCCAACCGCGCCCCGGCGCGCGGCTACCGCACCGCGCCGCTGAAGGGCCTGTGGACGCACCAGGAGGGCGGCTTCTACCACGATGGCCGCTTCGCCACTCTCGCCGCGGTGGTCGACCACTACGACGTGCAGTTCGGTCTGCATCTGAGCCCGCAGGAGAAGAAGGACCTGGTCGAATACCTTAAATCGCTGTAGGGCGCTGCCGAAAGTTTGTGGCGCGCGCGCGGGCGCTTACAATCACTGGTCCCTGCCCGCGGAGACGACCATGTCAGCGTACGCACTCACCATCGGCGGCAAGCCGAGCCCCGGCTCCGGCACCTTCGACGTCCTCAATCCCGCCGACGGCTCGGTGGTGGCCGCCTGCCCGCAGGGCTCGGTGGCGCTGGTGGACGCGGCGGTCGAGAGCGCCCGCGGCGCCCTCGCCGCCTGGGCGGGACTGGCCGATGCCGAGCGCGTCGCCAAGCTCATGGCGGTGGCGGATCTCATCGACCAGCACCACGCGGCACTGTCCGAGCTCGTGACCCGCGAGCAGGGCAAGACCCAGAGTGGGCCCGGTGCCAACTTCGAGGTGCATGGCGCGGCCGCCTGGACGCGCGTCACCGCGGGGCTGCAGCTGCCCGAGGAGACCATCCAGGATGACGCCAAGCAGAAGATCGTCGTGCGGCGCAAGCCGGTCGGGGTGGTCGGGTCGATCACGCCCTGGAACTGGCCGCTGATCATCGCCGCCTGGCACGTCATGCCGGCGCTGCGCGTCGGCTGCACCGTGGTCATCAAGCCCTCGCCCTTCACGCCGCTCTCCACGCTCAAGCTCGTCGAGCTGATGAACCAGGTGCTGCCGCCCGGGGTCATCAACGCGGTCACCGGCGGTCCCGAGGTCGGTAACCACATGGCGCTGCACCCGGGCATCAACAAGATCGTGTTCACCGGCTCCATCCCGACCGGCAAGAAGGTCATGGGCGGCGCCGCGCAGACGCTCAAGCGCGTGACGCTCGAACTCGGCGGCAACGATGCCGGCATCGTCCTGCCCGGCACCAACATCGAGCCGCTGCTCGAGAAGCTGTTCTGGGGCTGCTTCATCAACGCCGGCCAGACCTGCGCCGCACTCAAGCGCCTGTACGTGCACGCCGACCAGTACGAGGACGTGGTGCAGAAGTTCGCCGCCTACGTGAGGAAGATCCCGGTGGGCGACGGGTTGGACCCGAAGAACCTCATCGGGCCGGTCTCCAACAAGATGCAGCTGGACAAGGTGACGGCCTACGTCGACGACGCGCGCGCCCAGGGCGCACGCATCGTCACCGGCGGCGCGCGCACCGAAGGGCCGGGCTACTTCTACCCGCTGACCGTGATCGCCGACGCCACCGACGACATGCGCGTGGTCAAGGAAGAGCAGTTCGGTCCGGTGATCCCCGTGATCAAGTACAAGACCGTGGACGAGGCGATCCGGCGCGCCAACTCGCTCGACGTCGGGCTCGGCGGCTCGGTGTGGGGCAACGATGCGCAGGAAGCCGCCCGCCACGCCAGCCGGCTCGAGTGCGGCACGGCCTGGGTGAACCAGCACGGCGCTCTGCACCCGCTCGCCCCATTCGGCGGCGTGAAGTCCTCCGGCATCGGCACCGAGTTCAACGTCGATGGCCTTAAGGAGTACACCACCATCCAGGTGGTGAACATGGCGCTCTAGGCTAGGGCGCCGTGCCCAGCAGGCGGACACGCGCCGCGCGCACCGCGACCAGCGGCGTGGCGCGGTAGCGCATCACCTCCTGCGGCGTGAACTCGCGGAACTGCGGCGGCGGCCGCGCGCTCAGAGTGCGCACCATCCAGTTGAGCACCTGCGCGAGTTCCGCATCCGAGAGCGCCGACTGCGCGGCTCCCGGCACCTGCACCAGGTAGCGCCGCCCGGCCTCGCTCTGCAGTAGCGGCGCGAGCGAGGTGCGCAGCGAGGGCACCTTGCCGGCCGCGCCGGTGCCGTCCGGCAAGTGGCAGCCCTGGCAGTTGAGCATGTAGTCGGCCTGCGGCTTGGGCGTGAGGGCCGGCGGCGCGGCGACGCAGGTGGCCGCGGCGGCCAGCAGCGCCGCGGCGGCACCGGGCGCGCGCGCGCTCACTTGGCGACGCCGACGATGCGTGCCGTGGAGCAGTGGTAGGCGATGCCGACCTTGCTGCCGACGCACCAGTTGTAGTCGTTGGACTTGAACGGCATGTAGAGCGGCTTGTCGTCCTCGTTGCGGTTGCACAGGCAGCGCCCGCACTCGGTCTTGCCGCAGCAGTCGTTGTACGAAACGATGTAGTCGTGGCCGTCGCCGGGGTTGTGGCAGGTGCCCACCCAGGTCACCGCCGAGGCCTCCGTGCCCGGCGGGCAGCTCTGCACCGAGCCGCCGCAGCAACTGCACAGGAAGCCGTCGATGGCGCAGTGGCGCCAGTACCCGCAGGTCTGCGGATCGCCCGGGTCGGCCGCGCCACCGGCCGCCGGTCGTGGCGTCTCGCCGCGCGCCACCGGCAGCAGCGGTACGGTGGCAGCGCCGAACAGCAGCGCGCCGAGGCCGCCGAGGAAACGCCGCCGCGACACGCGGCGCGCCATGTCGCGTGCCCAGCGCTCCATCAGATGGTCGACCGGATTGCGCATGTCAGCTACCCACAGGCGGCGTCACGGGGTCACCAGCAGGCCGGGCGTGATGCCCAGGCCTTCGACGCTGCGCAGGTAGTGGCCCGAGGCAACGTCGTACACGTCGAGGCGGTTGCTCTCGAAGGAGCAGCCGAACAGCAGCGGCCTGGCGTCCTGGGTCACCTGGATCGAAGCCACCTTGTTGCGGGCGCTGATCTGCTGCACCTTGCGGTGCGAGGCGAGATCCCACACCCAGACATCGGCGCCCGGGTCCTTGTGCGTCTCGGCTCCGCCGCGATGCACGATCGCGTACAGCCGCCCGGTCGCGGCGTGCAGCGCCAGGTGCTGCAGGCCGCCGGTGCGCCAGTGCTGCGCGAGCTCCGGCGCACTGAACAGCGGCCAGGTGGCCTGCGCCTCGATGCCGCCGCCGCGGGTGATCTTCAACGGGTGCATCGTGCCCTCGAACGATGCGAACAGCCAGGTATCCCCCGCGCGCACGCCCTTCTCGGTGAGCGGATCCCTGAGGCCGTCGAACAGCTCCTTGGTGCGGGTGCGGCTCGCCGCCCTGCCCTGGTCGTTGAGCGTGACCACGAGCAGCGAGCCGTCGCCGCACAGCGAGAAGAAGCTGCGCGGCCCGGTCGGGTAGACGAGCGCGCAGCCGGCGGTATCGATCTCGCCCACGAATTTGCGCGCGCGGGTGTCGACCACCGTGACCGACTGCGCCGGCGTGTAGTTGTAGATGAGCAGGAAGCGCTCGTCGTCGGTGAGCACCTGGCCGGCCATCATCGCCATGATCGAGGCGCGCTTGGGCGGGATCTTGACCTCGCCGAGCGGGGCGAGATGCACCGTGTCGTAGATCGTGACCACGTCGGTACGGGTGCCGCGTGTGCCGCGCGAGAAGTAGGTTTCGGGCGAGTAGATGACGCCGCCGCTGTGCGGCACCACGAGCGCATCGAACGAGTAGCCGGTGCTCAGCAGGCCGAGCATCCTGCCGGAGTCGCCGTCGACCAGGAACGCCTTGCCGTCGGGCAGGGCGAAGAACGAGAAGTCGTTCACCCACACCCAGTGCACGCCCGGCTGCGCCGGCAGCTGCGCGACCCCGCCCGGCTCGAGCGGCAGTTGTGCCAGCGCGGCCCGTGCCAGACCCAGCGCGAGCAGCGCGCCGGCCAGCGCACGCTTCACGTGCGCCCCCGCTGCGCGGACGGCCGGAGGTTATTGTTCGGGCGCATGCCGGACTCCCACTCTCTTATTATAGGGCAAGGGGCCGGTGTCCCCTGCGGGGCTGCGGGCCGTGCCGCGCGCCGCGTGCGGCCGCAGGGTGGCGAGCAGCTCATCGAGCATCTGCTGGAAGCGGGCGCTGAAGTCGGCGCCGAGCAGCGCCTCGATGCGCTGGTAGGTGGCGTCGATCTGCGGTGCCATGCGCGCAGCCAGCGTGCGGGCGCGCGGGGTGAGGGAGACGCGCACGCGGCGCTGGTCGTGCTCCAGACGCTGCCGCACCACGAACCCCAGCTCCTGCATGCGCGCCAGTACCCCCGCCAGACTCGGGCTGGAGATCTGGCACAACTCGCCGATCTCGCGCGGCTCGAGTGCGGGCACGTCGAGCAGCACGCGCACGACGCGCCACTGCTGCTCGGTGATGGCATTGGCGTTCAGGATCGGCCGGAACTGCGATATCACGCGCTCGCGCGCCTGCAGCAGCAGCAGCGGCAGGTTGCGGTGGCGCAGCCGGATCGATCTCGGGCTCACCTTGACATACTCACATATTAGTGAGAATTTCGCTAATCTATTAGTGAATTACCGCTCACCCACACCGCGTCCGCCGAGGCGAGGATGGCCGTGACAGTGCCGGTTGCCGTGCCGATCGACGTAGCGCCCTGGCGCCTGTCGGGCGTGGTCTACGGTACGCTGCTCAATCACCGCAGCGCGGTGGCCGCGTTGGGCGCGGCCGTAAACGCCCCGCCCTACCAGGCCCCGCCGCGCGCCCCGGTGCTGTACGTGAAGCCGCGCAACACGCTCACCCCTGCGGGCGCGAGCGTGGTCATCCCCGCGGGCGTGCCCGAGGTCGAGGTGGGCGCCTGCCTCGGCCTGGTGATCGGGCGCAGCGCCTGCCGGGTGAGCGAGGCGCAGGCGCTCGAGTACCTGGCCGGCTACCTGATCGTCAACGACGTCAGCGTGCCACACCTGCCCTACTACCGGCCGTCCATCCGCCACAAGGCGCGCGACGGCTTCTGTCCGCTCGGGCCACGCGTCACCGCGCGCGCCGCGCTCGCCGACCCTGACGCGCTCACCATCCGCGTGCACGTCGACGGCGAGCTGCGCCAGGAGGCCAGCACCGCCGAGCTGGTGCGGCCGGTGGCGCGGCTGCTGGCGGACGTCACCGAGTTCATGACGCTTGCGCCCGGCGACGTGCTGGCGGTCGGTGCGGCGGCCCCGGCGCCGCGGGTGCGCGCCGGGCAGCGCGTCAGCATCGAGATCGACGGCCTCGGAGTGCTGACCAACACCTTCGCCGGGGCCGGCTCATGATGCGCGCCCGCGTGGCTTACGCCGGTGCCTTGCATGGGGCCGAGCCCGCGCAGCTGGCCGACGGGCGCAGCGGCGTGCGCCTCGCCGACGGACGCGTGCTGGCCGAGGAGGAGGTGGTGTGGCTGCCACCCTTCGAGGCCGGCACGATCATCGCCCTGGGGCTCAACTACGCCGCGCACGCGCGCGAGCTGGCGCTGCAGGCGCAGGAGGAACCGCTGGTGTTCCTCAAGGGCCCCGGCGCGCTGCTCGGCCACCGCGGCACCACGCGCCGTCCTGCCGGCGTCAAGTTCATGCACTACGAGTGCGAGCTGGCGGTGGTCATCGGCCGCAGCGCCCGGAGCGTGCGCCGCGGCGAGGCGCTGCAGCACGTCGCCGGCTACTGCATCGCCAATGACTACGCCATCCGCGACTACCTGGAGAACTGGTACCGGCCGAATCTGCGCGCCAAGAACCGTGACGGCGCCACCGTGCTCGGACCGTGGCTGGTGGACGCGGCCGACGTCCCCGACCCCGGCAACCTCGGCCTGCGTACCTTCGTGAACGGCAGGCTCACGCAACAGGGCAACACCCGTGATCTCATCAGCGACGTGCCGGCACTCATCGAGTACCTGAGCTCTTTCATGACGCTCGCCGCCGGTGATGTCATCCTCACCGGCACGCCGGAAGGGGTGTCCAACGTCGAGGCCGGGGACGAGGTAGCCTGCGAGATCGACGGCCTGGGACGACTGCTCAACACCCTGGTCGGCGACGACGCCTTCGGCATCGCATGAAGATCGATCACCTCATCAACGGCAGCCCGGTGGCGGGCGCGGACTACTTCCCGAGCGTCAATCCCGCCACGCAGGACGTGCTGGCCGAGGTGGCACGCGGCGGCGCGGCCGAGGTGAACGCCGCGGTGGCGGCGGCCAGGGCCGCCTTCCCCGCCTGGGCACGGCGGCCGGCCGCCGAACGCGCCACGGTGCTGCGCCGCCTCGGCGACCTGATCGCACGCGAGGTACCGCAGCTGGCCCGCACCGAGACGCAGGACACCGGACAGCCGATCGCCCAGACCGCCAGGCAGCTGGTACCCCGCGCGGCCGACAACTTCTACTACTTTGCCGAGATGTGCGTGCGCGTCGACGGACACACCTACCCGACGCCCACGCACCTCAACTACACGCTGTTTCAGCCGGTCGGGGTGTGCGCGCTGATCTCGCCATGGAACGTGCCCTTCATGACGGCGACCTGGAAGGTCGCGCCGGCGCTCGCCTTCGGCAATACCGCGGTGCTGAAGATGAGCGAGCTGTCACCGCTCACCGCGGCGCGCCTCGGCGCGCTCGCGCTCGAGGCCGGCGTCCCGGCCGGCGTGCTCAACGTCGTGCACGGCTACGGCGCCGAGGTCGGCGAGCCGCTGTGCCAGCATCCGGACGTGCGCGCCATCTCCTTCACCGGCTCGACCGTCACCGGCAACCGCATCGTGCGTGCCGCAGGCCTGAAGAAGTTCAGCATGGAACTCGGCGGCAAGAGCCCGTTCGTGGTGTTTGCGGATGCCGACCTGGCGCGGGCGCTCGATGCGGCGCTGTTCATGGTGTTCTCCAACAACGGCGAGCGCTGCACGGCCGGCTCGCGCATCCTGGTGCAACGCTCCATCTACCCCGAGTTCGCCGCGCGCTTCGCCGAGCGCGCCCGGCGCATTCATGCCGGCGACCCGCTGAGCGATGACACCCTGCTTGGCCCCATGATCAGCGCCCAGCACCTCGCCAAGGTGCGCAGCTACATCGAGCTCGGTCCGCGCGAGGGCGCGACGCTGCTGTGCGGCGGGCTCGAGCGGCCCGGCTACGCCCCGGAGCTGCCGGCCGCGGTGCGTCGTGGCAACTACGTGTGGCCCACGGTGTTCGCCGATGTCGACAACCGCATGCGCATCGCGCAGGAGGAGATCTTCGGACCGGTGGCGTGCCTGATCGCATTCGAGGACGAGGCAGACGCCATCGCCAAGGCCAATGACGTCGCCTACGGGCTCAGCAGCTACGTGTGGAGCGACAATCTCGGCCGCGCCCACCGCGTCGCCGCGGCCATCGAGGCCGGCATGTGCTTCGTCAACAGTCAGAACGTGCGCGACCTGCGCCAGCCCTTCGGCGGCACCAAGGCTTCGGGCACCGGGCGCGAGGGCGGCACCTGGAGCTACGAGGTGTTCCTCGAGCCGAAGAACGTGTGCGTCAGTCTCGGCGCGCATCACATCCCGCACTGGGGCGGGTGAGGACCCGGCGCATGAGCCTGTACCAGCTGCAGAAGTTCCTGTACGACATCAACCGCGACGTGCGGGTGCAGCAGGAGTTTCGCGGCGACCGCGGCGCGGTGCTGGGCCGCTACGAGCTCACCGACGAGGAGCGCGCCGCGCTCGAGCGCGGCGACATCGGGCTCACCTACGTGCTGGGGGCCAACGGCCAGCTGCTGATGCACTTCGCCGCCTACCTCGGCATGCCCTGGCCGGCCTACCTGCAGGCGATGCGCGACGGCGTCGCCCGCCACGGCCCGGTGCGCGCCGGCGTGTACGCCATGACGACCCTCGTGGATGAGAAGGTGGCGGGCGTATGAGCCTGGTGTTCGCCGGCATCTGCAGCCACGCCCCCGGCATCGTCGGCCGCGCCGCCATGGCGGACGCGGCGCTGCGCGAGCCCCTCTACGCGGCCTACGGGCGGCTGCGCGCCCAGCTGCGCGCCGCGCGCCCCGACGCACTCGTCGTGGTGGCGGCCGAGCATTTCGCCAACTTCTTCATGAACAACATGCCGAGCTTCGCCATCGGCATGGCCGATCAGTACCGCGGGCCGATCGAGGACCCCGCCTGGCTCGGGATCGCGCGCCAGCAGATTCCGGGCAACGCCGCGCTGTCGCGCGCGCTCATCGGCGAGGTCATGCAGACCGTCGACGTGGCTTTCGCCGAAGAATGGCAGTTCGACCACGGCATCATGGTGCCGCTGCACTTCCTCACCCCGGATTACGACCTGCCGGTCGTGCCCGTCAACATCAACTGCCAGGGACCGCCGCTCACGCCGCTGCACCGTGCCTGGGCCCTCGGCGAGGCGCTGCGGCGCGCCGCCGACCAGCTGCCGGCGCGGCTCGCCATCATCGGCACCGGCGGCATCTCGCATTGGCCGGCGACGCCCGACTCCGGCAAGATCAACGAGGCCTGGGACCGCCAGCTGCTCGATCGCTGGGCGCGCAACGACAAGCAGGCGCTGCTGGCGTACACCGACCGCGACACCTACCGCGACGCCGGCCAGGGCGGGTTCGAGATCCGCACCTTCATCAGCGTTGCCGCCGCCGCGCGCGGTCGCGGCGAACTGCAGCACTACGCGCCGATCCCGATCTTCGCGGTCGGCTGCACCATCGCGGTGATGAACGTCGCCGCCTGAAACCCCCGCCACACCGCCATGCCACACCTGGTGATCCTGTACACGAAGAACCTCGACGCCGAGACTGACTGCGACGCGCTGTGCCGCGCGCTCGCCGAGGTCATGGTGGCGCTGCGCGACGAGGACGGACAGCCGGTGTTCCCGACCGGCGGGGTGCGGGTGCTCGCCTATCCGGCCGCGCACGCGGCCGTGGCCGACGGCCAGCGCGACTACGCCTTCGTCTACCTGAACCTGCGCATGGCGCGCGGCCGCAGCGCGGAGGTGAAGCAGCGCACCGGCGCGGCGCTGCTGGCGGCCGCCAGGGCGCACCTCGCACCGCTGTTCGCGCAGCGCTACCTCGGTCTCACGCTGCAGATCGACGAGGGCCAGGAGGTGTTCGACGCCAAGCACAGTACGATCCACCCGCTGTTCCGGAAGGAGTGAGCGTGCTGCCGCCGGACACCATCGCGACGCTGGCGCGCCAGCTGTACCAGGCGCGCAAGGCGCGCACCCAGCTGCGGCACTTCTCGCGCGACCACCCGCAGATGACCATCGAGGACGGCTACGCCATCCAGCGTGCCTGGGTACAGCTGGAGCTGGCCGACGGCCGCCGCATCTGCGGCCGCAAGATCGGCCTCACCTCGCGCGCCATGCAGCAGGCCTCGCAGATCACCGAGCCGGACTACGCGCCGCTGATGGACGACATGTTCTTCGCCAGCGGCACGGACCTGCCGTGCGCGCGCTTCATCGCTCCGCGCGTCGAGGTGGAGCTCGCCTTCGTGCTGGAGCGGGAGCTGCAGGGCCCCGGCGTCACGCTCACCGACGTACTGCGCGCCACCGCCTACGTGACCCCCGCGCTCGAGATCATCGATGCGCGCATCGAGCAGTTCGACCGCGACAGTAAGGCACCGCGCAAGGTGTTCGACACCATCGCCGATTTCGCCGCCTGTGCCGGCGTCGTGCTCGGCGGCCGCCCGGTGCGCGCCGATGCCGTCGACTTGCGCTGGGTGGGGGCACTGCTCTACAAGAACGCCGTGATCGAGGAAACGGGCCTCGCGGCTGCGGTGCTGGACCACCCGGCCACGGGGGTGGCCTGGCTGGCCAACAAGATCGCGCCCTACTCCGAGCGGCTCAGCGCCGGCGACGTGGTGCTGGCTGGATCGTTCACGCGCCCGACAGCGGCGCGTGCGGGCGATGTGGTGCACGCCGACTTCGGGCCGCTCGGCAACATCGCGCTGCGCTTCACCTGAGGATCGCCATGCAAGTGCCGATCAATTCGTTCAAGCAGGCCCTGCAGGCGGGCCGGGCGCAGATCGGCCTGTGGCTCGGGCTCGCCGACGCCTATGCCAGCGAGCTGCTCGCCGGCACCGGCTTCGACTGGCTGGTGATCGACGGCGAGCACGCCCCCAACGATCTGCGCACGGTGCTGGCGCAGCTGCAGGCGATCGCGCCCTACGCGGCGCACGCCGCGGTGCGCCCGGTGTGCGGCGACGCCGCGCTCATCAAGCAGTACCTGGACATCGGCGCCCAGACACTGATCGTGCCGATGGTGGACAGCGCCGAACAGGCCGCGCGCATGGTGGCCGCCATGCGCTACCCGCCGGGCGGCATCCGCGGCGTGGGCAGCGCCCTGGCGCGCGCCTCGCGCTGGAACCAGATCGGGAACTACCTGCAGACCTGTCAGGCGCAGTTGTGCCTGCTGGTACAGGTAGAGTCGGTGACGGGCATGGACAATCTGTCGCAGATCGCCGCGGTCGAGGGCGTCGACGGCGTGCTGTTCGGGCCGGCGGACCTGGCGGCGTCCATGGGAATGCTGGGACGTGCCGCGGACCCGCAGGTGCAGGACGCGATCGCGCACGGCATCGGCACGGTGCGCGCCGCCGGCAAGGCGGCCGGCACGCTGAGCGCCGATATCGCGCTGGCGCGCCGCTACCTGGAGCTCGGCGCCCTGTTCGCCGCCGTGGGCGTCGATCCGACGCTGCTGGTGCGTGCCGCCAAGGAGCTGGTGGGAGCCTTCAAGAGCGCAGCGGGCGCGCCCGCATCCAAGTCACCGGGACCGTACTGAAGCCCCCCGCCTGCGCGTCGATGACGAGCTCACCGGCAACGGCCCCGCGCTCGAGCGCCTGGAGCGACGTGCGCAGCTGGCGCGTACAGCAGCGCGAGCGGCTGATCGCCGAGCGCATGGCGCTCGATCCGGCGCTGCGCGGCGCGCGGGCGGCGCAGGCGCGCGGCGCTCTGGCCCACCTCGACCTGGGCCGTTTCGAGGTGCTGGGCATCTACTGGCCGATTCGCGGCGAGATCGACGTGCGCATGCTCGCGGCCGCGCACCACGATGCCGGCGGCCGCGTGGTGCTGCCGGCGGTGATCGAGAAGGGGGCGCCGGTCGAGTTCCGCAGCTGGCGCCCGGGCGCGCCCATGGGCCGGGACCTGTGGAAGATCCCGGTGCCGCGCGAGCGCGCGCTGCTGCGGCCCGACGCCCTGCTCGTGCCGCTGGTCGGCTTTGATGGCGAGGGCTACCGGCTCGGCTACGGCGGCGGCTACTACGACCGCACGCTGGCCGCGCTCGTGCCGCGGCCGTTCTGCGTCGGGCTCGGCTTCGACTTCGGGCAGCTGCCTTCCATCGTCCCGCAGCCCCACGACATCCGCATGGACGTGATCGTCACCGAGACGCAGCGACTGCCGCGCTAACCGCCGGCCGTCGCGCTGCAAGTGCGTCCGCCATCACCCAGGCCGAGCCGGTGAGCGCCAGGTTCATCGCATTCATCACCCAGTTGAGGTGGCTGTGTGGGTCGGCCAGCAGCAGCGGCGCGTGGATCAGGATCCCGAACCCGGCAAACATGACCGCCAGCAGCACGGCGGCGAGGTGCGCCCAGCGCCGCGCGAGGATGGCAACGCCCGCGGCAACGTGGGCCACCCCGGTGACCACGGCCCAGAAGGTCTGCCCGGGCGGCAGCCACTTCGGCACCATGCCGGCGGTGAAATCCAGGTAAATGAAGTGCGCCAGGCCGAATACCAGCAGGCAGGCGCCGAAGGCATAGCGGCCGGGCGCGCCGGCCCCCGCGGCGCGCCCGCCCGGCGCGGCGAGCAGCGCCCACGCGATGAGACCTGCGCTGCACAGCGCCAGCTGCTCGGCGAGCCCGCTCCAGGCACCCACCACCAGCGGATGGGTCACGACCTCCGGCGCGTGCAGCAACACCACGAGGGCGAACAGGCCGCACAGCGCGGCGGCGCCGACTGCTCCCGCAGGGCGCAGGTTGACGGCCACGGCGGCCGCCACCAGGGCGGCAGCGAACACACAGGCGAGCGCGGCGCGCCCCGGCACGCCGGCAGGCACCGGCTGCCACTGCAGCGCGAAGTCGTCCCAGGCGAGTCCCACCAGCCCGAGCGCGAGCGCGCCGAGTGCATAGACCCGGATACCGAGCGTGATCATGCGAGCCCCCGCGGCGCAAAGCGCGTGAGCATGCGGCCGGCGGCGGACCCGTCAAAGATCCGCCGGCGTCGCGCCGCGTGGTACCACTAGGAGTGCGCTCACTTCACCGTGAGCGTCGCCTTCATGGTGGGATGGAAGGTGCAGCCGTACGGATAGGTACCGGGCCTGGAGGCCACGTAGCTCCACGAGGCGTTCGCGGCGATGCTGTGCGAGTCGAACCCCTTGCCCTCGGCGGTGGCCGTGTGCGGGAACAGGTCCTTGTTCACCCACACGATGCGGTCGCCGCGGTTCACGGTCAGCTCCCTGGGGCTGAACTGCAGGTTCTCGATCACCACCGTGTGAGTCGCCGCCGCCGGGGGCGGCGCAGCGCCCACGGCGGCGGCCGTGACAATCAGGATCGCGGCAGCGGGTGCGAGCGTGCGCGTGGCGCTAGCCACCCGCACCGCCGAGCTTGGCCTGCAACGCCTTGGCATGCTCGAGGTGAGCGACGAACGCCGGCCGCACCTTGACGAGCAATGCCTTGAGCTCTGCGTTCTGGGCGCTCGGGATGAGCGTCTTGTCGACCGCGTCCAGAACCGCCTCGTGATAGGTCACCTCGTGATCGACATAGGCCTTGTCGAAGGCCGCACCTTTCAGCGTCTTGAGCTTGGCGAGATTCTCGTCACCGCCCTTCTGCAGGCTCTCGCTGGTGGCGTTCGACTCGGGCGTGACGTGCAGTTTCTGCACCAGCTCGGTGGCGGACTTGTTGACGGCGGTGTGGTCGGTGACCATCAGCTGCCCGAATGCGCGCACGTCCTTCGAGTGCGCCTTGGAGCTGGCGAGCTTGCCGGCGTCGATGTCGACCTGGTTGGCCGTCACCACGATCGCTGCAATCTGCGGGTCGGTGGGTCCGCCCGCGGCCCAGGCACCGGTGGCGCCCATGGCGCAAAGCGTCAGCAGGACGCCGGTCATGACTTTCATTGCTGTCTCCTCAGTGTATGGATTCCCGGATACCGCTGCTGGCGCGCAGTCGGTCACACGTTAGATGTCGCGAGCATGCGCTCTGTGTTGCCGCAGGCGACCGGCGGGAACGCAAGACTTACGGCAGAGGCCGGCCGCGCGCCGCTACCAGGATCCGGTACCACTCCTCACGCGTCATGTGCACCGCAAAGGCCTGGGCGGCCTCGCGGATGCGCGCCGGGTTCTGGCTGCCGATCAGCGGCACCGGCCGGGCCGGGTGGGCCATCACCCAGGCGTAAGCGACAGCGCTGCGCGACACACCGGCACGGGCGGCGATCGTGTCGAGAGCCGCGATCACCGCCGCCGTGCGCGCCGGCTCGCCCCCCTCCTCCGGAGTCCGGACGAGCCGCCCCTGGGCGAGCGGCGACCAGGCGAGCACGCCGGCACCGTAACCCATGGCGGCATCCAGTGTGCCGTCCTCGAGGCCACCGATCACAAGAGCGGAGAATTCGTTCTGCACCGAGGCGAGGCCGGGGCCGACGTGACGGGCGAGCGCCTCGAACTGCGCGGCACTGTAGTTGGAGACACCCGCTGCGCGGATCTTGCCCGCCGCCTGCAGCCGCTCGAACACCGCCGCCACCTCGGCCGGGTGCGCGAGCAGGTCGGGCCGGTGGATCTGCCACAGGTCGATGCGCTCGACGCCCAGACGGCGCAGCGAGGCTTCGCAGGCCGCCACCAGGTACGCCGGGCTCGAGTCGTAGGGAACGCGGGGATCGATGCCGGCCTTGGTCGCGAGCACCATGCGCTCGCGCAGCTGCGGCGCGTCGCGCAGCACCGCGCCCAGCAGCGCCTCCGCATCGCCGAAGCCGCTGCCGCGCCGGTAGCCGTAGACGTCGGCGGTATCGAACAGCTGGCAGCCGGTCTCGAGAGCGGCCTCGACCCGCAGCCGGGCGCCGGCGGCGTCGGTGCCGGCCAGGTGCCACATGCCCCAGCCGAGGGGGGCGACGCTGAGGCCGCTGCGCCCGAGCGCGATTCGTGTGTCCGGAGTGGGTCCGAGAGTCACGGCCGTGACTCTAGCGGAAAGCATTCAGGCGCGGTGCCGCTCCTTGGCCGACAGCACCAGCTCGCGCAGGAACGACTTGTCGTAGACGCGCAGCAGATGGGCATGGTTGCGCTCGACGTACGCGCCCACGCAGTCACGGTCGGGCGCCACGCTCAGCAGGTGCCGCAGCGTCGCCGCGTCCCAGTGCCAGGGCAGTTCCAGCTCCGTGAAGGCGCGGTTGTACGCCTCCAGCTCGGCGTCGAGCGGATCACGAGGCGCGACGGCCGCGGTGGTGTGCTGGTCTGGCATGTCTCACTCCCTGCGCGCCGTGGCGTGCAACTGACGGGCCTGAGCCTACGCGCCGGCCAACCAGAAGAAAAATTAAAGGTTTCTATCCCGGACTTATAGTTTTCAGAATACCTCGTCCGGGCTATCCTCGACCCTCATGAGGAACCTCACCCTGCGCCAGCTGCAGGTGTTCGCCGCCGCCGCGCGCCACATGAACTTCTCGCGCGCCGCCGAGGAGCTGCATCTGTCGCAGCCGGCCGTGTCGACCCAGCTCAAGGACCTGGCCGCAGTGCTCGGCCTGCCGCTGTTCGAGCGCATCGGGCGCCGCACCTAC
Source organism: Steroidobacteraceae bacterium (assembly GCA_025451275.1). GTDB lineage: Bacteria > Pseudomonadota > Gammaproteobacteria > Steroidobacterales > Steroidobacteraceae > 13-2-20CM-66-19. The sequence goes on along the minus strand of JANWKR010000001.1, from coordinate 4,290 downwards.
CTCACGCCCGCCGGCGAGGAGCTGCTGCAGTGCGCACGCGCCATCGAGCAGCGCCTGAAGGAGACCGACGACGCGCTGGCGCAGCTCAAGGGCGTCACCGGGGGCCGGCTCAACGTCGCCGTGATCAGCGCCGGTGACTACTTCTTTCCGAGGGTGCTCGCGGCCTTCGGCGCCGACCACCCCGGCATCAGCTTCCAGCTCACGGTGCACAACCGCGAGGGGCTGCTGCGTCAGCTCGCCGAGAACCTGACCGATCTTGCGGTGATGGTGCGGCCGCCGCGCGACCTGGACATCGTGGCGCTGCCGTTCGCGCCGCACCCATACGTGATCGTCGCCGCGCCCAGCCATCCCCTCGCGCGGCTGCGGCAGATCCCGCGCACCGCGCTGAACCGCGAGCCGTTCGTGGCGCGCGAGCACGGCTCGGACACCTGGAACTCGATGCGTGAGGTGTTCGGGCGGCAGTTCTCGCGCCTCAACATCGCCATGCAGATCTCGAGCACCGAGACCATCAAGCAGGCGGTCGTCGCCGGCATGGGCATCGCGTTCCTGTCCGCGCACACCATCGGCCTCGACCTGCGCGCGGGCAACCTGGTGGTGCTGGACGTGCAGGGTTTTCCCGCGCAGCTAAACTGGTACCTGGTGCACAACCGCACCAAGCGCCTACCGCCCGCGGCGGCGGCCTTCAAGGAGTTCCTGCTGCAGGAGGGGGCGCCACTGCTCGAGCGGCTGGTGCACTTCGGCTTCGGCGGCCCGAAACGGCGGCCAGCCCCGCCGGCTGCACCCCGCAGTCGCCGCAGCTAGTCGAGAAAGTCGCAGTTGCGCTCGACGTGTGCGGCGAGGTCGAGCGTGTGCTGCCGCGTGAGCCGCTCAGCCAGCTCGGTGTCGCGCCGCTCAAGCGCTTCGATGATCTTCAGGTGGTCAATGATGGAGCGCGCGGCGCGGTTGTCCTGCGAGATCGTGGCCTTGCGGATGGCGCGCACGTGGATGAACAGGTTCTTGGTCGCGTCCGCGATCAGCTGCGAGCCGCCCAGGCGGATGATCATCTGGTGGAAGGCAATGTTGGCATCGGAGTACTCGCCGATGTGCTCCGAGGGCGGGGAGTTCTGGAACTCGTCGAACAGGTGGCGCAGCCGACCGATCTCCTCGTCGGACGCGTGCAGGGTCGCCAGCCGCGCCGACATGCTCTCGAGCGCCGCCCACACCTGGATCATCTCGATGATCTCGCGCTTGGACTTGCGCACGATGAAGATGCCGCGGCGCGGCACGGTGCGGACAAACCCCTCCTGTTCGAGGATGGACAGTGCCTCGCGGATCGGGGTACGGCTCACGCCGAGCGCCTGCATCAGCTCGCGCTCGTCGAGGCGCAGCTGTTGGCGTTGGCTGTAGATGTCGGTACTCGCAATCGCGTCCTTCAACAGCGCGTACGCCTGGTCGCGCAGGCTCACCGCGTTCAACGGCGCAAGCGCGAGCGATCCCAGGGCACTGGTGGCCGTCTCATTCTCTCCGGGCGTCACGAACGCACTCATTCAACCCCCAATTTTCTCGCGATGCCGTAGATCCCCCACGCTCGCGCGTCTTTGCTCGCCGGCACGCCGGCAGTCCGTCTCAAACCCGGATCGACGGCCGAGCGCAGCAAAAACATCTTGACACGTTCCAAGAGGTGCGGGACATACGCAGAATGCGCAACCGGCAGTAATGCGCTGCATCTATAACTCTCTAATCCGATTCTCCCGCCTAATCCGGGACTTCCCGTCGCCCTTAGTGCAACGCAAGAGGCCTCCCGCCGCGCGCGCGGGCTGAAGCTGCGACTCTTCCGCCCCAGCTGCAGTGCGACCCTGCGCGGCCCGCCGCCTGATTGACAAGCCGGAGATATATCACATATGGTCGGCCTTGCATCAAGTGACGGCATGATCAATTACAAACTCGAGGGGGTCAGCCGGCCATAACGCTTCTTCACGGACTCGCTAGCGACCGATGCGGGACTTGGCGCGCCGCACCGGCCTGAGACCCAAGCGGCGCGCGGCGTAGCCCGATCGTTGAAACCGGTTGACGACTTTATCTGCGGTCGACTTAGGGGGAACAGCGATGGTTACCGAATCAGGTCTTCAGCCCACTTCATTCTTCGCCCGACCCTGGACGCAGCTGATCATCGGCATCGTCTGCATGGTCATGGTCGCAAACCTCCAGTACGGCTGGACGCTATTTGTCGGACCGATCGGCGACAAGTATCACTGGAGCAAGGCGGCCATCCAGGTCACGTTCACGGTGTTCGTACTGTTCGAGACCTGGCTGGTGCCCGCCGAGGGCTACCTGGTCGACAGATTTGGTCCGCGCTGGATGATCGTCGTGGGCGGTGTGCTGTGCGCCCTCGCCTGGACCCTCAATTCCTTCGCGAGCTCGCTCGGCATGTTCTATTTCGCCGCGGTGCTCGGTGGCATCGGCGCCGGTGCCGTCTATGGCACCTGCATCGGCAACGCCGTGAAGTGGTTCCCCGGGCGACGCGGCCTAGCAGCCGGCCTGACTGCGGCCGGGTTCGGCATGGGGTCCGCCGCCACCATCATCCCGATCGCCAACATGATCAAGAGCTCGGGTTACGAGCAGACCTTCCTGACGTTCGGCCTGTTCCAGGGCATCGTCGTGGTGGTGTTTGGGTTCCTGATCCTGGCGCCGACGGCGAGCTTCATGGCCGCCCCGCCGAAGGTCGCCCCGGGCGCGAGCCGCTATCAGGCGACGCCGGTGCAGATGCTCAAGACCCCGGTGTTCTGGGTGATGTATGTCATGTTCATCATGATGGCGGCCGGTGGCCTGATGGCGACGGCGCAGCTGGCACCGATCGCCAAGGATTATCACGTCGATAAGATCCCGGTGAGCCTGATCGGCATCACGCTGCCGGCGCTCACCTTCGCGCTTAGCCTCGATCGCATACTGAACGGCCTGACCCGGCCGTTCTTCGGCTGGGTGTCGGACCGCATCGGGCGAGAGCAGACCATGTTCATCGCCTTCCTGCTCGAGGGCATCGGCATCATCGCGCTCGCCAACCTCGGTACTGACCCGGTGTGGTTCGTGCTGCTGAGCGGCTTGGTCTTCTTCGCCTGGGGTGAGATCTACAGCCTGTTCCCGGCGACGGTAACCGATACTTTCGGCGCCACCTACGCGACCACCAACACCGGGCTCATGTACACGGCGAAAGGTACGGCGTCGCTTCTGGTGCCGCTCGCCAACGTACTGGTCGCGGCTAAAGGCAACTGGCACGCGGTGTTCATCACCGCGGCCACACTCAACATCATCGCGGCTCTGGCGGCGATGGCGGTGCTGAAGCCGATGCGGGCTGCGTATACCAATCGCGGGGCCGGCGTCGATGCCACCAAGGCGAATCTGGCGACGCGCTGAGACTTGCCGAAATCGCAAATTGCGCGCCGGGACCGGCCCTCGTGGCGGCCGCAGCCCGGCGGCGCCCCGCGGCGGCGGCGACGGAGCCGCGGGACGCAGACCGCTTGTTAGGAATGGAGGCAGGCATGCTCGATACGGCGCCCAAGACTGCGGACAGCAGGGGCACGACCACCGCGGAAGACACGCTCAAGCGCAAGACCCGTGACGCCGGCGTCGTCTCGGGCGGCCACCTGGTCGCCAAGGCACTCAGGAACGAGGGCGTGGACACGATCTTCACGCTCTGCGGCGGCCACATAATCGACATCTACGACGGCTGCATCGATGAGGGCATCCGCATCATCGACGTGCGCCACGAGCAGGTGGCCGCACACGCCGCCGACGGCTACGCGCGGCAGACCGGCAAGCTCGGCTGTGTGGTGACCACCGCCGGACCTGGCTGCACCAACGCGGTCACCGGCATCGCAACCGCGTTTCGCTCCGAGAGCCCGGTACTGCACATCGGCGGCCAGGGCGCCCTCACCCAGCACAAGATGGGCTCGCTGCAGGACCTGCCGCACGTCGACATGATGTCGCCTATCACCAAGTTCGCCGCCACCGTGCCGAGCACTGAACGCGTCGCCGACATGGTCTCCATGGCGGCGCGCGAGGCATTTAACGGCGCGCCGGGCCCGGTTTATCTTGAGATCCCGCGCGACGTGCTCGACCGGGAGGTCGACCTCGCCAAGGCGGTCGTGCCCGCTCCCGGACACTACCGAGCCTCGACGCGACTGCTTGCCGACCAGCGCGACATCGAGAAGCTGGCCGACATCCTGGTGAATTCCGAGCGGCCGGCGATCCTCTACGGCCAGCAGGTCTGGACGGCGCGCGCTCACGAGGAAGCGATTGCGCTGCTGCGCGGGC